>JAPYOW010000005.1:0-1536 GCA_029937975.1 Methylococcaceae bacterium
CTGGCTGATGTTGTATTATGCGAATCTGTGTCGCCGGCGTGATATAACACAGCGAGATAGATTAGAATAAGCGGATTGCTATCAATTACAAGTAGGTAACATGAAAGAAAATACCCCAGGTGATGTTTCAAATTCCTTATTAGTGGGCGCAGGAAAAAGTCGTCGTCTGTCCGCCATTCGCGATAAAGTGCAGCCACAAGCCATCACTGTAGAGCGTCAAGCCCGGCAATTTGCTACCGCGTTAAGGCCGGAAACCCAAGAGGTTTTATTGCAGGCCATTCAGTTGGTTGAACAACATCTGGCAAAAATCCTGAATGCTTACCCACCTGGCAAGCAAAATACTTTTTTTAAATTAAAATATGGACTCAAGCCCGAGAGTATTAGGTCATTGCCAATGCAGCAGGTATTTGGGGTATTAAAGTTGAATTCATCAAACATTGGCCAGTTTCGGCGCATTGAGAAGCTTGATTTTAAGGGGGAACAACACCCCAACAGAACAAGAACATAACCGTGTCAAGCATGAATAAAATCGTCAATTTGTTTCCCGTATGGGCTATCCTGCTGTCTGTGGTGGCCTATGCCAATGCAGCATTTTTTGCTTCGTATCAACAGATTATCGTTCCCTTACTGGCATTGGTGATGTTTAGTATGGGCATGACTTTACGCTGGAATGATTTCATAGCCGTGCTGAGAAAGCCTGTGATCATCAGCATTGCTGTGGCTATTCAGTTTTTATTAATGCCATTGTTTGCCTATGGATTATCCATTTATCTGAATTTATCCCAGGAACTTATGACCGGCATGCTACTGGTTGGTGCCAGTGCGGGTGGCACAGCCTCTAATGTGATCTGCTATCTGGCAAAAGGGGATGTGGCCTTGTCTATTCTGATGACCATCGTTTCAACCTTGTTTGCGGTCTTGTTGATGCCAGCACTGACTTTTTTATACTTGAATCAGGTGGTGCCCGTACCTGTGGAAGGCATGCTGAAAAGTATTTTACTGATCGTGTTATTGCCGGTGTTATCGGGGACTGTGATAAATAGTTTCTTTAGCCGGCGCCTGAGCAAAGTTCAGGCTGTTTTTCCGCTGTTATCTACGATGGCCATTGTCTTGATTATTGCCATTATCGTGGGTTTAAATCATGCTAATTTGAGCGATTTAGCCATCCCCGTAGTGCTTGCGGTTTGTTTGCACAATAGCTTGGGACTGCTGTTTGGCTATGGTATTCCTCGTCTTTTAAAATATGACGAGCGGATTTGTCGTACCGTCTGTATTGAAGTCGCTATGCAAAATTCAGGGTTAAGCGTGGCGTTGGCGATTAAACATTTTTCAATAGCGGCTGCCTTGCCGGGGGCGTTATTCAGTATTTGGCATAATATCTCGGGGAGTCTGCTGGCGCTGTTTTGGCGCACCAAAAGATAAACCGTTAAGATTGCACTATCCAAAATCGTCAAAACCGGCGATAAAACGCACTGCCGTCTGATTTCTGCCGATTAAAGGCTTGGGAAGCGGATAGACCGGTGAATACCTGGCAAG
>JAPYOW010000005.1:1636-7789 GCA_029937975.1 Methylococcaceae bacterium
AAATCTGCCGGTTTATGGCGGCTAATGGCGCTGTTTTTGCAGGCGGTGATAGCTGGGCCATGCCTCAGCTTGCGGCTACTTAAATAAGATGCCTTGGTATTAACCCCGTTTCATGATGCGAGCCTTGTCTCGTTGCCAGTCCCGGTCTTTAGATACCGCGCGTTTATCATGTAATTTTTTACCTTTCGCCAGACCGATTTTTAACTTGGCGCGTCCTTTAATCCAATACATAGACAAGGGTACGATGGTATAGCCTTTACGTTCAACACTGCCGATTAATTTACTCAGTTCCTGTTTATGTAACAGCAGTTTTTTACGGCGTACTTTATCGGGCACAATATGAGTAGAGGCTGAGAGCAGTGGAGAAATATGTGCACCGAGTAACCAGGCTTCAGCTTTATGAATCACAATATGGCTTTCTTTTAATTGAATTCTACCGTCTCTCAGGCTTTTTACTTCCCAGCCTTCAAGCACTAAACCGGCTTCAAACTGGTCTTCTATATAAAACTCATGCGTAACCTGACGATTAACGGCAATTGTATTATCTGTCTGTTTGTTCTTTTTTTTGGATTTTTTACCAGCCATAGCGATGAAAATTAATGATTTAAACTAACGGAAAGAAATAGTTTTGGTATTTTACTTGATTCATAGATAATGAACCTTACTTTTTAGTTGTAAAGCAATCTGATTTAAGTTGCTGTAGTACGATCTATAGTCGACAGTGGCGTATCTCGGACAGATTCACAGACCTCAGGCACAATAATGGCAAAAACAAAATCAATACATGGAGAATGGTCTTCACGATTCGCTTATATTCTGGCGGCAACAGGTTCTGCTGTCGGTTTAGGTAATATCTGGAAATTCCCTTACATTACTGGTGAAAATGGTGGCGGAGCCTTTGTACTGGTTTATTTAGGCTGTGTTCTGGCCATTGGTATTCCGATTATGATTGCCGAAACCTTGATGGGTAGGCGGGGGCGCCAGAGTCCGATTAATACCTTGCGTGACTTGTCCGCGGAAGCGGGGGTTAGCCCGCATTGGCAGTATCTTGGCTGGATGGGAGTGGTTGCCGGTGTATTAATCTTGTCTTACTACAGTGTGATTGCCGGTTGGGCCATCGCTTATGTGTTTAAGGCTTTTTTTGGCGGCTTTTCTGCTGATGCAGCCATTGTGAAGAGCAGTTTTGATAATTTAGTCGCCAGCCCGGGGCAATTGATTTTTTGGCATAGTGTTTTCATGGTGGCGACCATATCGGTGGTGATGCGAGGCGTCAAGGGCGGGCTGGAAAAGGCGGTGCTGTTATTAATGCCCGCATTATTGGCATTGCTGTTTCTTCTGGTGGCCTACGCCATGACCACCGGTGAATATTATTTTCAGGGTCTGTCTTTTTTGTTTAGTCCTGATTTTAGTGAGATTGACAGTGATGCGGTACTGACGGCCATGGGCCATGCTTTTTTTACCCTGGGTCTGGGGATGGGGGCCATTATGGTCTATGGCTCTTATATGCCGAAAGGAATTTCTATTGTTAAAACCAGTTTGTATATTGCCGGTGCCGATACGATTGTAGCTTTATTGGCCGGGATTGCTATTTTTCCGCTGGTTTTTGCTAATGGATTAGAGCCGGGCTCGGGCCCCGGGTTGATTTTTCAAACGCTGCCTATTGCATTTGGCAATATGACCGGGGGTTGGTTATTTGGTGTTTTATTTTTTGTTCTGCTGGTTTTTGCGGCGCTAACTTCATCCATATCGCTCGTGGAGCCCATCGTGGCATGGTTGGTTGAAAACAAAGGGGTGTCGCGTGCTAAAGCCAGCGTGATCAGCGGGGGGGCTATCTGGGCCTTAGGTGTGAGCGTTGCATTGTCATTTAACAGCTGGTCGGATGTTAAGATTTTTGATAAAACAATTTTTAATTTTCTGGATTATTTGACGGCTAATTTAATGTTGCCTATTGGCGGTTTTTGTATTGCTGTTTTTGCCGGTTGGTTGATGCATCAGAAAGATGTGCGCAATGAATTAAACCTTCCTGACCAGCAGTATGAAATATGGAAGTTTTTAGTCAGTTATATTGCCCCTGCTGCTGTTTTTATCGTATTTTTGCATGTCTTGGGATTGTTTTGATGACTACCGTACAGAAAAGTGCATTAGTTAAGTATTCTGCCCAGCAGATGATTCAACTGGTCGAAGATATAGAATCTTATCCCGAGTTTCTACCATGGTGCAGTGGTAGTACCATCCTGAAGAGAGAGGGTAATATTGTGGAGGCGGAATTAAAGATTGCCAAAGCAGGGTTTAATAAATCCTTTGCCACCCGAAATAGAAGCGAAGGAACCAGCAAATTATTCATGACATTATTGAACGGCCCTTTTTCCTCGTTGGATGGGGTATGGCATTTCATTCCATTACGCGAGGATGCGAGTAAAATTTCACTGGATCTGCAATTTGAAATACAGGGCAAGCTGGCTAATTTAGCCTTTGGCAGTGTGTTTAATCAGATTTGCAATACCATGGTGAGCTCTTTTACAGAACGTGCCAGAAATATTTATGGCCGATAAAGCCATTGAGGTCGAAGTGGCTTTTGCCAAACCCCATGCGCAGGTGTTGGTTCGGGTGACGGTATTAACCGGAGAGTCGGTGGCTCAGGCCATTAAAAAATCGGCTATTCTGGAGCAGTTTCCAGAAATAGAGTTGACGCGATTGAAGGTGGGAATTTTTGGTAAGCTTTGTGCATTGAGCAAAAAGGTAGAGCCGGGGGATAGGATAGAAATTTACCGGCCTTTAAGGCAAAGTCCGATGGAGGCAAGGCGAAACAGGGCTGTTAAGTAACGTGGTGGGATATAGGCCGGCAAAGCCCGCCTCTTTTCGCTAATGATTTAAAAAACAGCCGGCTTGCCTTAATCGACACGGTACTACTGCTCTGCAAGCTCAGTGTCTTGTTGGGTTTGCAGGGCTGTTTCGCTCGTTGTGGCTGGGCTGGCATCAGCAGTTGCCTGAGCTTCAGGTATTGCGATATCTGCATGTTCATCAACTGTCGCAGGGCTGACGCCATCATTAATGACTTCGCCAGGAAACTGGGGCTGGTCTTCTTGTAAAGGCGTAATCTGTACTGCCGGTAGCGGATCTTTTTCCAGCGGTATCATCTGGGCTTCCGGTGTTTCTGGATCTTCCGCCGTTGTGGTCACAGTATCATCACTGGCTGGCTGGCGGGGGTCGGGGAGTACGACTGATTCGGTAGCGCCTTCTTCGCTGAGCATACGCTTCATTTTACCCCAGATGGTCTGGTCGAGCTCACGTTTCGGCACATCGACAGTGGTTTCGTTCGAGGGTCTGACAACGGCTAAAGTACTGGGCTTGAAATCGCCTTGTACGCCGATCAGTTCATCACCCTGAAAAAATAAAGAAAGTCTTTTTTGTTTTCTGGCTTCTCCACCCGGTTGGATTGAATAAAGATAATCCCAGCGTTTTTGATGAAAAACATCCATCAGCATGGAAGACCCCATGATGTATAAAACCTGACGTTTAGTCATTTTGGGTCTGAGCTGATTGATCATGTCCTGATTAATAATATTGCCTTGTTGAATGTCTATGGAATAGATACCCGGAAGATTATTCATCACCATTGAGCAAGAGGAGAGCGCTATGCTTGCTGTTATTACAAAAGGATAAATCGAATTTCTCATGATTTATGGCGTTGCAGTGGTTAGATAAATAAAATCATACAGTAAATTAATAGATTATCCTATAAAAGTGTCAGCGGCTATGAGCAAAAAAAGTTACAATCAATTCTCTGCAAACGCAATTGTTATATTGTTGTTTTGACTATCTAGATATGGAGATGAAGGATTGGAAAGTAAAGATTTAAGAAAGGCCGGGTTAAAGGTCACTTTGCCGCGTGTCAAAATTCTGGAAATTCTTGAAAAACAGGTTGATCAACGTCATCTTTCGGCAGAGAAGGTGTATAGGATTTTACTCAGTGAAGATGAAGAAATTGGTTTGGCGACGGTTTATCGCGTGTTAACACAGTTTGAAGCGGCAGGCCTGGTGTCTCGACATCATTTTGAAGGTGGCCATTCTGTTTTTGAATTAAACCGAGGGGTTCATCATGATCACATTGTGTGTATGAGTTGTGGCAAGATTGATGAGTTTACCGATGCCCTGATTGAAGAAAGGCAAACCTTTATTGCTGAAAAACTAGGCTACCAATTAACAGATCATAGTTTGTATCTTTATGGTCTTTGCTCCAAGTGTAAATAATTTTCCACTCTTAAATTCTTAATGTTTAAACCTTTAATTCTATATATTGGTTTGCGGTATACGCGTGCCAAAAGACGAACCCAGTTTATCTCTTTTATTACCTTAACCTCTGTTCTTGGCATTGCTTTGGGGGTTACGGCTTTGATTACCGTGTTATCAGTGATGAATGGATTTGAAGCTGAATTACGTGAGCGTATCTTAGGCATGACCTCTCATACCACGATAACAGGAAGAGATGGTACCTTGCAGCAGTGGCAGCAACTGGAAAAAAAGCTCCTTGATTATCCGCATGTTGAAGGCTCGGCTCCCTATGTTAGAGGGCAGGTGATGATTAATGCGGGCAGAAGAGTGAGTGGGGCGGCATTACGGGGAATCCTGCCTGAATATGAGCCAAAAGTTTCAGAAGTAGCGAATAAGATGACCTTTGGCCAATTGTCAGACTTGTCGGCCGGGGGCTTTGGCGTCATTCTGGGTCAGGAGTTAGCCAGTTATTTAGGCGTTATCAAAGGCGATAAGGTCACCGTTATCAGTCCTCAGGTAAATTCTACGCCAGCAGGTATTTTGCCGCGTCTTAAACGGTTTACGGTGGTGGGTATCTTTAAGGTGGGGATGTATGAATATGATCGTAATATGGCGATCATACATATTGCCGATGCGGCCAAATTATTTCGTCTGGGTGATGCTGTCAGTGGCTTAAGGTTGAGGTTAGATGATTTGTTTAATGCCCCGAGAATTTCTCAATCTTTAGCAAGTAAGCTGTATTACGAATATAGAGTCAGTGACTGGACAAAAGCACACAGTAATTTTTTTAGAGCAATAAAAACTGAAAAAAGGGTGATGTTTATTATTTTATTGCTGATTGTAGCGGTGGCATCTTTTAATATTGTTTCCACGCTGGTGATGGTGGTGACCGATAAACGCTGTGATATTGCCATTTTAAAAACACAAGGTTTTTCTAATCTTTCAGTGATGGGGGTTTTTATTGTGTTGGGCGGGATTATTGGTATTGTCGGCATCGCTCTGGGAACATTAGGCGGGGTGGTATTGGCGTTAAACATAGAAACTATTGTGCCGGCCATTGAAGGTTTTTTTGATGTTCAGTTCATGGCGGCAGATGTTTATTATATTAGTGATGTGCCTTCAAAACTGCACTGGGCAGACGTCTACTCCATTGCCGGGATAGCTTTTTTATTGTCCCTGCTAGCCACTTTATATCCTGCCTGGCAGGCATCAAGAATCAATCCTGCTGAGGTTTTACGTTATGAGTGATGCCATCATTCTGCAGTGTCAGGAATTATACAAACATTTTCAACAAGGTGATTTGGACGTTGAAGTGCTGAAAGGGGTGTCGCTGTCAGTGAATGCCGGTGAGCGTGTGGCCATAATGGGGGCTTCGGGTTCAGGCAAAAGTACCTTGCTGCATTTGTTAGGCGGCCTGGAAAAGCCGACAGCGGGCACCGTGATTTTAGATGGTGAAAATCTGAATAAAATCAGTGCATCAAAATTATGTAAGTTAAGAAATCGCTCATTGGGGTTTATCTATCAATTTCATCATTTGCTGGGTGAATTTACTATTTTAGAGAATGTTGCCATGCCGGTGTTAATTGCTGGCGCGCCAGTGAAGCAGGCACATCAACAAGCCATTGAATTACTGGATAGAGTCGGTTTAGGGCATAGAATTAAGCACAAACCCGGGGAATTGTCTGGTGGCGAAAGACAACGTGCTGCGGTAGCCCGGGCACTGATTAATCGACCAAAATGTATACTGGCAGACGAGCCGACGGGAAATTTAGACAGTAAAACAGCCGAACAAATTTACCAGTTAATGCTGGAATTAAACCAGGAGTTACAGGTGAGTTTTCTTGTGGTCACACACGACCAGGCATTGGCGCAGCGGATGGA
>JAPYOW010000005.1:7889-37132 GCA_029937975.1 Methylococcaceae bacterium
GCAGCATGGGGTGATGAAATTGACCAGCGTATTATCTTTTTCTGTTACGCCATTGTTTGCTGACATTGTATCTCCAGTATAAGCTAATTCCAAAATAACCGAGCAGTGAAGAAACAATGCCTAAGACCAGACAGCCCAATAAAAACGGGGCGCCTATATCACCTAGGCTGGACAGGATGCTTTCCAGATTAAATTCAAAATCAGCTCCGGGTGTATCACCTCCAAGCAACAATACACCGATGTAATAAGCAAAATAAAACATGGCTGGCATCGTGATTGGATTGGTGATCCAGACCAATGCAACTGAAATGGGTAAGTTGGCTCTAAAATAAAAAGCGGCAACCGCAGCGATAGCCATTTGACCGGGGGTAGGGATCCACGCAGCAAATAAGCCCACAGCAAAAGCCAGCGAGACTGAACGACGGTTTAAATGCCATAAATTAGGTTCATGCAAACGATCTCCCAGAAACTGAAGACTTTTCTGTTTTTTAAGTTTTTCGGGGTCCGGCATGTATTTCTTAAATATTTTTTTTGGCATGTTACTCAGTCTGCAGTTATGTGAACTTTTCCAGTATCCTTAGATGCTGAGGATTCTATCAGGTTTATATGAAACAATTTGGAATATTGAATTTGAAATATGGACTATAGTTTTCAGGTATCAGGCCGTTATAGGCATATCCACTCATTTTATTGTGGGGGAGATGATTCTGGATGTGCACGTTTTTGTTGATGTCATTGGCGGTGGCATCTACACCGGCTTTGTAGCAGTTCGAGATATTCTTAAGCGGCTAGAAGTGCTGGAAGTCGGCGATATTGCCAGTATATCGATAATAAAATCTATGGGCTTGTACAGCAGGGTCTGAGGTCTTTTCTGGCTGACTTTCTCAACCTCGAGAAAGGGGCCGGGCCGTTTAAAGTCGAATTTTTACAGCCGCTGGATTAATAGTTAGGCTGTTGATGGAATCGGTTTTGACGCGGGCATGTGCATCCATCCGGCAGCGGGTGTCAGGTTTTTCAGGCGTAGTCAGTTTACGTTGCCGTTTATGAGCTGTTTCAACATAATGTAAATCAATGTTATTTTTGGCACTGTCATTTTTAGCCGGTATTGTGGTTGTTCAGCAATTTTCTGAATTAGCTGGCCCTGTGGGCTGGGCAGGGCTTGCCTTATTAGTGGCTGGTCTGGGATATCTTCGTTGTTGGCGGCTGATGTTTTTTACTACCGGTTTGTTATGGGCGATATTTTTTGCCAGCCTGCGGATGCAAGACAGCTTGCCAGCACAGTTTGAAGGGCAGCATATTCAGGTCGAAGGTGAGGTGCTTGGTTTGCCACAAGATGATGGCGGGCGTGTACGCTTTGATTTTTTACTGCTAAAGCCGGAGAAAATCAAGGTAAGCAAGATCCGCTTAAGCTGGTATTACCCAAAACAACAGATTAAAGCGGGGCAGTATTGGCAATTTACCGTGAAGTTAAAAAGGCCTCACGGGCGATACAACCCGGGCGGATTTGACTATGAACGCTGGTTATTCATGCAGAATATCGGGGCGACAGGGTATGTCAGAAACCAGCCCGCTCCCCGTCTGGTAGCGAAGGCTTCAGCCTTGCACAGTGTTGATACTGTACGTCAGCAGATTGCCGATAAACTGGATCATTTACTTGGGGAAACCGAGAGCAGAGGTCTGATCAAGGCACTGACTATTGGTGACCGGCATGAATTAAGCCGCAAGCAATGGGTGGTTTTCAGAGATACCGGCACCATTCATTTACTGGCTATTTCAGGCTTGCATATAGGGCTGGTATCCGGACTGACTTTTTTATTAATTTTAAAAATCAGCAGCCTGCTTGCCATTCGGTCACCTCCACGAATGGCTGCGATATGGGCTATCGCGATTGCTGTGTTTTATGCGGCTTTGGCGGGTTTTTCTCTGCCTACCCAGCGAGCCTTGTTAATGCTGACTATTGCCATGATGGCGATTATTTGGCAGCGCAATATAAGGCCTTTCCATACTTTTGCGGTTGCCCTGCTAGCGGTGTTGCTTGTTGACCCCTTAGCGGTGTTGTCTGCAGGTTTCTGGCTTTCTTTTCTAGCGGTGCTACTCATTATTTATAGTTTGTCTGGGCGGTTGGCAAAAGCCGGGGCCTGGCAAAGTGCCATAAAAATTCATGGGGTCACAGCGCTGGGGTTATCACCGGTATTATTATTTTATTTTCAGCAAGTCTCGATGGTGGCGCCGCTGGCAAATGCGGTGTCAGTTCCGCTGATTAGTTTATTGGTGGTGCCTTTGTGTTTGCTGGGGGTGGTGATGCTTTTTGTCTCACCATTACTTGCGGCGGCTATTTTTGATGGGGTTGAGGTGCTATTGCAGGGGATGAGCTGGGTTTTAGCCGAACTGGCAGCTCTGCCTTTTGCCTCTGTCATGCTGTCTAAGCCCCCTTTTTATGCGGTGCTGTTAGGGTTGTTGGGGGTTTTTATCCTGTTTTCACCGAAAGGGGTGCCTGCGCGGTGGCTGGGTCTGGTGTTGCTGCTGCCTGTCATTTTCCGGGATATTGAAAAACCGGAGCCCGGTGAAATCCACTTGACGGTGTTAGACGTCGGGCAAGGTTTGTCGGTCGCGGTGCAAACACAGCATCATTTTTTACTGTTTGACACGGGGGCGAAATATTCCTCGCAATATAATATGGGGGAGGCCGTTATTGTTCCTTTCCTTAAACATAACGCTGTCAGCGCTATAGATGTTCTGGTCGTTAGTCATGGTGATAATGATCATATTGGCGGTGTTGATTCTATTCTTGCGCAGCTGCAGGTGAAAAAAATACTCACCAGCGTGCCGCAGCAATTGGCGCAATATACGGCCGTACCTTGTCTGGCTGGGCAAACCTGGGTATGGGATCAGGTGGAGTTTGAAATATTGTCACCGCCCTCGGTGAATCAATGGCGAGCTGAGAATAATAACTCCTGTGTGCTTAAAATAAGTGCAAAGCAGATGCGGGTATTGCTGACCGGGGATATAGAAGACAAGGCGGAAAAATGGTTAAGTAGGCATGTGGCCAGGCAATTAAACAGTGATGTTCTGGTGGTTCCTCATCATGGCAGTAATACCTCATCGGGCAGTGTTTTTTTAAATCATGTTAAGCCAGCGATAGCTTTGATTCCAGCGGGTTATCGCAATCGGTTTTCATTTCCGCATCCGCCAGTATTGGCGCGATATAAGGAAATACAGACACGCATGTTTAATACGGCGACCGAGGGGGCGATTAGTGTTCGCTTAAAAAACCAGAGGATGAGTGTTGAATCCATACGTGCAAAGCAGCGAAAATATTGGAATCATTAATGTTAAAGGCTGTTTTGTCTGCAATAGCATACTCATGTTCATGTTCAGGAAAATGGCATGCAAAGGTGGCAGGTTGGGGCGATACAAGGCCCGGGGTGATATGCAAAAACCATGGGGGCTTATGCTGATGATGGCGGCATCGAAGCGCAAGATGAGCCGTAGACAATAGTTGTGGCGCAGGTGGTTGAGTGAGGCCACTTGAGTTTTATGGAGGCTATTTTTCGTTGCTAAAAGGACGGTTTTAACTGCCACAGATTCACCTGCGACCAGAAACAAGCTTATGGCGGTCGTTTGCTTGCTTGATTGTTGCAAACACCGCTCTGCAGCACGGTTTTTGCTTGGTTTATAAGCTATTTAATTACCTAGTGCTTTACTCGGGAATTAAATAGTACTAAACTAGTCCACAATAAAAATGGAAATGCCATGCTAAAACTAAGTAAGTTAACTGATTATGCCACTGTTATCCTGAGCCATATGGCAAAGGACTATCTGGGCATGTACGCAAGCCAGGAAGTTTCCGAAAGAACCGGTATTGCTCAGCCCACAGTAAGTAAGATTTTAAAAATCCTGGTTAAAGCTAAAATTTTAACCTCGGTGCGAGGTGCAAAAGGGGGCTATTTGTTAGCCAGTGCCCCGGAAAATATTACGGTGGCAATGGTGATTAATGCTCTGGAAGGGCCGATTGCTTTGACGGAGTGCAGTTTGTCGCATAAAAACTGTGATCATGTCCGAGACTGCGATATTCAAGGGAATTGGGGTGTGATCAATCAGAAGATATTAACCATGCTGGAGTCAGTGACTTTGGCCGATATGTTGGAACCGATAAAACCAGCAAACGAAATTAGAATTTCCGCCAGTAGTTTTTTTAGATAGAGTATTTTATGTCAACAAGTGCACAAGAAATTGAAAACCTGATTGCTCAGGATTACAAACAAGGGTTTGTCACCGAGATTGAAGTCGAAACTTTTCCCCCAGGATTGGATGAAGAGGTGATCGCTAAGTTGTCAAAGATCAAAAATGAGCCTGACTTTATGTTGGAATATCGACTTAAAGCTTTTCGACATTGGCAGACCATGAAGGAGCCTAATTGGGCGCAATTGAATATTGAACCGATTGATTATCAATCCATCAGTTATTATTCGGCTCCTAAAAAGAAAGGCGATGGTCCGCAAAGCCTTGATGAGGTGGATCCGGAATTATTAGAGACCTATAAAAAGCTGGGTATTCCTCTGGATGAACAGGAACGGTTGGCCGGTGTTGCAGTGGATGCGGTGTTTGATAGTGTTTCTGTCGCGACCACCTTCAAAGGCAAGCTGAAAGATGCCGGGGTTATTTTCTGCCCTATTTCAGAAGCTTTGCAAGAACACCCTGAATTAGTTAAACAATATTTAGGCACAGTCGTGCCGGAAACAGATAATTTCTTTGCAGCGTTAAATGCCGCTGTTTTTACCGATGGTTCTTTTGTTTATATTCCTAAAGGCGTGCGTTGCCCCATGGAATTATCCACCTACTTTAGAATTAATGCCGCCAATACAGGGCAATTTGAACGGACCTTGATTATTGCTGATGCGGACAGTCATGTCAGTTATCTGGAAGGCTGTACTGCACCCATGCGTGATGAAAACCAGTTGCATGCTGCTGTGGTTGAATTGGTGCTAATGGACAATGCAGAAATAAAATACTCAACGGTACAAAACTGGTATCCCGGTGATGAAAATGGGGTAGGCGGTATTTATAATTTTGTGACCAAACGTGCTGAATGTCGAGGGCATAACTCCAAAGTATCCTGGACTCAGGTAGAAACTGGCTCTGCCATTACCTGGAAATATCCTAGTTGTGTTTTATTGGGTGATAATTCCATTGGCGAGTTTTATTCAGTGGCATTGACCAATAATTACCAGCAGGCGGATACCGGTACCAAGATGATACATATTGGTAAAAACACCAGAAGTACCATTATTTCCAAAGGTATTTCAGCCGGTAAGGCACAGAACACCTATCGAGGTTTGGTAAAAGTGGGTAAAGGGGCAGAAAATGCGCGTAATTATACCCAATGTGATTCCTTGTTAGTCGGTGATAAATGCGGTGCACATACTTTTCCATATATAGAAGTGAAACAGCCTTCCGCGCAAGTAGAACATGAAGCCACCACCTCTAAAATTAGCGAAGACCAGTTATTCTTTTGTCAACAACGCGGGCTTTCAGCAGAAGATGCGGTGTCGATGATTGTGAATGGCTTTTGTAAGGAAGTGTTTAAAGAGTTGCCAATGGAATTTGCGGTAGAAGCACAAGCATTATTAGGCATTAGCCTAGAAGGCTCAGTCGGTTAAAACTACCGATATTATTAGAACCAGATAAAAAAGATTACGCAGGAAATAAAGAATGCTCAATATAGAAAACCTTCACGTTAACGTCGGCGATAAAATTATCCTTAAGGGTTTGAATTTACAGATAAAACCCGGTGAGGTTCATGCCATTATGGGGCCAAATGGTGCAGGGAAAAGTACGCTTTCTCATGTGCTTTCAGGCAAAGCAGGCTATACAATCACTCAAGGTAAAGTGACTTATGCAGGCCAGGATTTATTGGACATGGATCCTGAGTTAAGAGCGCGAGAAGGGGTTTTTCTTGCCTTCCAGTATCCGGTGGAAATTCCCGGGGTGAGCAATATTTATTTATTAAAAGCCGCTTTAAACGCTATTCGTAAACATCAGGGTTTAGATGAAGTGGATGCGATGGATTTTTTAACCTTGGTTAAAGATAAGATTAAATTGCTGCAAATGGATGAAAAATTTCTTTATAGAGCCGTTAATGATGGGTTTTCGGGTGGCGAAAAGAAGCGCAATGAAATTCTTCAGGCAGCGATACTTGAACCTAAATTATGTATATTGGATGAAACAGATTCGGGTTTAGATATTGATGCTTTAAAAGTTGTAGCCAATGGTATCAACTCCCTACGGACAGAGGAACGATCATTTTTGATGATTACCCATTATCAACGGATGCTGGATTATATTAAACCCGATTTTGTGCATGTATTGGCTGACGGTAAAATTGTGAAATCAGGTGGTCCGGAGCTGGCTTTAGAGTTGGAAGCAAAAGGCTATCAATGGGTTGAAGAGAAGGTAGCATAATGGTGGGTTTGCAAAAATATAAAGCAGATTACCAGCAATTAATTGCCGAGCTTCCTGGCCAATCTTTAAACTGGTTGCAGCAGTTGAGAGCCGATGCTTATGCAGCGTTTTCTGAGACGGGGTTTCCCTCACTAAGAGAAGAAGAGTGGCGTTATACTAATGTTTCTGCCATCGAAAAGAAATTATTTTCGCCTTTAGTCAGTGCTGATAACAGTACCTTGGATGCAGCATGGCTGGATACTTATGCTCTGAAAGATGCTATCCGCATTGTCATTGTTAACGGTCGTTTTTGTAAGGAACATTCTTCGCTAGAAGGCTTACCTGCAGCTGTGACTGTGTCCAGTATGGCGGATGCTCTGGAACAAAAACCGCAATTAGTTGAACAATACCTGGCGCAAGCCGTGGGTCATGATAAACATAGTTTTGTGGCCTTTAATACGGCATGGTTTAGCGATGGTTTGTTGGTTCATGTGCCCGCACAGCTAGTATTGGAACAGCCGATCCAATTGCTTCATGTGGTGACACAAGCCGATTATTTGGCGACCAGTCGAAATATAGTGGTAGTCGAAGAAATGGCGCAAGCCGAAGTGATTGAAACGTTTGTCGGGGAAAGCAATGCTTATTTAACGGCATCTGTCACCGAGGTATTTGTTGAAGAAAATGCAGAGTTAATCCTGTATAAAATGCAAAGTGAAAGCGATAAAGCGTATCATTTTGGCGGCACTTATGTGAAGCAAGCCAGACACAGCCGTTTTAAGCATCATAATTTTGCCTTTGGCAGTTTGTTGGCCAGAAATGATGTACACACAGATTTAGATGTCGCCTCTGAATGTGATTTGAATGGTTTGTATCTGGGTATCAAGCGTCAGCATATAGATAACCATACCCGGATTAATCATTTGCAGCCGCATGCGATTAGTCGTGAATTGTATAAAGGTGTTTTAAACCAACGGGCAAGAGGTGTCTTCCAGGGTCTGGTTTTTGTAGCTGAAGATGCGCAAAAAACTGATTCAACCATGAACAATCGCAATCTATTGTTATCTGCTGACGCCGAAGCCGATGCTAAACCGCAGTTGGAAATTTATGCGGATGATGTGAAATGCGCGCATGGGGTCACTGTTGGACAATTAGAAGATAAATCTATTTTCTATTTAAAATCCAGGGGCTTAGATGAAGAAACGGCCAGGAACGTATTAACGTTTGCTTTTGCTAATGAAATGGTTGAAAAAGTGGCATTGAAAGATTTGCATGCGATGGTACTTGATCAATTGTTACAAAGGTTTCCACAAGAGCACGTGGATAAAGAATGGTTATGACTTGTTTGATCACTTACTAAACTATTCTTGAATCTTAGTTGCGCCACTATAGACATTTCATTATCTGCCTAACTATTCATCACTTATTGCTAGAAATAACACGATTTAAATGACAACATTTTCCATAGAAAAGATCCGTGAAGATTTTCCTATACTCAAAGAAAAAATTCGTAACAAACCGTTGGTTTATCTGGATAATGCAGCAACCTGCCAAAAACCCCAAGCAGTGATTGATAGCATTTCGCATTTGTATACCCACGAATATGCCAATGTTCACAGAGGTGTTCATACTCTGAGTGTAAAAGCCACAGATCGATATGAAGGTGCCCGGGAAAAGGTTAAAAACTTCATTAATGCGCAAAGCACCAAAGAAATTATTTTTGTAAAAGGCACCACCGAAGCCATTAATTTGATTGCGCAAACGTTCGGTAAGGCCAATATAAAAGCAGGGGATGAGATTATCATTACCGCCATGGAACATCATTCCAATATTGTGCCCTGGCAAATGCTCTGTGAAGAAACCGGTGCGGTGTTAAAAGTAGCGCCGATTAATTTGCAGGGTGAATTGATTTTTGCCGAGTTTGAAAAGCTCATCAGTGACAAAACAAAACTGGTTGCAGTCGTGCATATGTCTAATGCCCTGGGTACCATTAATCCTGTAGAAAAGATTATTGCTGCTGCCAAAGTTAAAAATATTCCCGTTTTATTGGATGGTGCTCAGGCCATTCCTCACATGTCTGTCGATGTGCAAGCGCTGGATTGCGATTTTTACGCATTCTCGGGCCATAAATTATATGCGCCTGCGGGTATTGGTGTGTTGTATGGCAAACAGGCATTATTAGAAGCGATGCCTCCTTATCAGGGCGGGGGCGATATGATCCGAAAAGTCACCTTTGAAGAGACTGAATATAATGGTTTGCCCTATAAGTTCGAAGCCGGAACGCCCAGTATTGCGGATGTCGTCGGTTTAGGTGCCGCCATTGATTATTTGACTGAAATTGGCATGGATAATATTGCCAATTATGAGGCGGAGTTGCTGCAATATGCCACAGCAAAAGCCAAGACAATTAAGGGCTTAAGAATAGTGGGAGAAGCCCGGGAAAAAGGGGCTATTTTATCCTTCGTATTAGATAAAATTCATCCTCATGATATAGGAACTATGTTGGATAGTTTAGGTATTGCTATCAGAGCTGGCCATCATTGTGCCATGCCCGTGATGGATTTCTTTGAAGTGCCGGCAACAGCAAGAGCTTCATTTGCTGTGTATAATACTAAGGAAGAAATTGATATTTTAATGAATGGTATAGAGCAACTGATAGAGGTATTTGGCTAATGTTTGATGATTTACGGGATCTTTATCAGGAAGTGATATTTGACCATAACAGAAATCCACGAAATTTCAGGGTCATGGAAAACCCTGATAGAGAGGTCGAAGGTTTTAACCCTTTATGTGGCGATCGCTTAACCTTGTTTTTAAAGATGCAGGGTGATGAAATTATTGATGCCAGCTTTCAAGGTTCGGGCTGTGCTATTTCTACCGCATCCGTTTCATTAATGACTGAAATAGTCAAAGGAAAAACAGAAAATGAAGCCAAAGAGTTATTTCACCAATTTCATGCCATGACCACGGGTAAAGAAGGTGAGGTTGATTTACAAGTCATTGGCAAGTTGGCGGTTTTGGCTGGGGTCAGAGAATATCCTGCGCGAGTCAAATGTGCGACTCTGGCTTGGCATACTCTGGATGCAGCTTTAAAGAATGAAGAAAAATCAATTTCTACTGAATAATTAGCGGTCATGTACCACGGGAAATTAGCGGTACTTTGTCTGCAACAAGATGCCTTATCTGAAGCCATTTGCCTGGCGCAAAGATTGGATGTGCCGCTGTATCAAGAGATAAACCCAGCCTTTCCCGAGCTTTTTTTTCTGACCTGGCGTGATGGCTGTCTCAAGTTGTTAGATAAGGCGCTGCTAAAAAAAGGCGGTTTATCGGTAGATATAGAGCCACGGTATGGTGAGCAACATTCCTGGCCTGCCCCCAAAAAAGGGGTCTTAGCACAAGCCATAGGACGAAAAACAAAAACTGTTGTCGATGCCACCACAGGATGGGGGCAAGATAGCTTGCATATCTTTCGAATGGGATATGCATTGCGTTGTATAGAGCGATCGCCTGTCATGCACGCGTTATTGGAGGATGGTTTTAAGCGTTTGTCGAACAAAGACTGGGTCGTTCAGCTGGGACTCAAAGCGCCTGAATTATGCTTTGGCAATGCCTGTGATGTATTATCTACCTTGGATGAAAATCCAGAGTGTATTTATATAGACCCCATGTTCCCAGCGAAAAGAAAAAAATCCGCATTAGCTAAAAAGTCGATGACCGTATTGCGTGATCTGCTGGGTGATGATGAAGATAAAGCACAGCTGTTTGCGATGGCCTTGAAAACAGCCACTAAAAAAGTGATTGTAAAATGTCCGGATTATGCAGAACCCCTAGCGGGAAGGCCGGATGAAAGTTTTAAAAGCAAGTTGCTTAGATATGATGTTTACCTAACAAGATAATATGACAGACTGGATTGATATTTGTGCAGAAAATGCATTGAGTGATGGTGAGCATCTCATTGTAGATGTCGATGGAACAGAGGTTGCCATTTTTAAATTAGACGGACAGTTTTATGCCATTGAAGATGTCTGTTCGCATGATGGTGTTGAAATCGCCAGTGGTTTGCTGGAGGGCGATGAAATTGTGTGTCCTCGGCATGGTGCCCGTTTTTGTGTGAAAACAGGTGAAGTAAAATGCGCGCCTGCGTATGAAAACATTGATACCTTTCCTATCCGGTTAGATAATGGACGGGTTCAGGTCAGAGATAGTCGCTGGGATTAAAATAATTAAAACGCCTTAGTATTATGATGGATTTTTTTGTTTGGGATATAGACCCTTTATTTATTTCCTTCGGGTTTCTGAAGATACGCTGGTATGGCTTGATGTTCGCATCAGCCTTCATATCCAGTTATGTATTAATGAGCTGGATGTATCAAAGAGAAAACCAGAATACGGAAGAGATTGATGACCTGCTTTGGTATGTAGCTATTGGAACCATTGTGGGTGCAAGGTTAGGTCATTGTCTGTTTTATGATCCTGCCTACTATCTCGGTCATCCCCTGAAAATTTTAGCTTTTTGGGAAGGTGGTCTAGCGAGTCATGGCGGTATTATTGGGATTGTTTTTGGCTTGTATCTATATCAACGGCGAGTGACACAATCTTATGCCTGGTTTTTAGACCGGGTTGCTGTGGTGTGTGCTTTAGGCGGAACGTTTATCCGGCTAGGTAATTTCTTTAATTCAGAAATCGTGGGGATACCGGCTACGGTTCCCTGGGCTGTGATTTTCAGGCGAATAGATTTGTTGCCTCGGCATCCTGTGCAATTATATGAATCCATTTCCTATTTTTTTATTTTCTTATTGTTGCTCACTCTCTATATCACGGTAAAAGACAAAATAAGGCCCGGCGTTATTTTTGCCACGTCTTTAGTGGCGGTGTTTACCGCACGTTTCTTCCTTGAGTTTGTTAAAACACAACAATCTGGTTATAGTCATGAATCCTGGATGTCTACAGGCCAATGGTTAAGTATTCCTTTTTTGCTGGCCGGGTTGTGCTATATCGTTTTTTCCTGTTGTAGAAAAGCTGAATAAACTGGCAAAGCGTCCAGATACATTCCTTAAATCTCTGTTTGAGATTGCTTCAGCTATTGTATTTGCCTGTCACAGGCGTGCAGCAACCGCAGTTTAGCTGAGCTCAATAAAGGTCTGGAGCGCCGGTCAGGTGTTACGGCCGCTGGTACCGTGGATCTTGAGTAACTGGTTGTAAATTTAAGCCATTAAGAGCACCTGCTCTGTTATAATACACGGTTAATTTTTAAATTAAAGCCAAGGCCTTTTGCTGCTTGGTTTTATGAGTCGATTAGCATTCATGCAAGAAATAAATCCAATAAAAAATACTATCGTAGACCTCGGTAAGCGAGGGGCTGACCTTAAAGACTATCTCGATTTTACGACTAAGAGTGAAAGACTGGTCGAGGTGCTCATGGAGCTTGAAGACCCCGCAGTGTGGAATGATCCTGCACGTGCGCAAGCCTTAGGAAAAGAACGGGGCTTACTGGAAGGCATCGTTAATACCGTGATTGATTTAGAACAAGGATTGGCTGATGCCCGGGAATTATTGGATATGGCGGTGGAAGACGAAGATGAAGAAACTATCGACACCGTGATTGAAGATCTGCAGCAATTTGAAAACAAAGTCGCCGCCTTGGAATTTCGACGCATGTTTTCGGGTGAAATGGATGCCAATAATGCATTTTTGGATATCCAGTCAGGTTCGGGTGGTACAGAAGCTCAAGATTGGGCCTCTATGATTGAGCGCATGTATTTGCGTTGGGGTGAGCGTAAAGGTTTTAAGACGGAGTTGCTGGAAGAATCACAAGGTGAGGTGGCGGGTATTAAAAGTGCGACTATTAAATTTGAGGGCGAATATGCCTTCGGCTGGTTGCGCACAGAAATTGGTGTCCATCGCCTGGTCAGAAAATCACCTTTCGATTCAGGTAGTCGACGACACACTTCCTTTGCTTCTGTGTTTGTGACACCAGAGATTGATGATGATATCGAAATAGAAATCAATCCTGCTGATTTGCGGGTTGATACCTATCGTGCCAGTGGTGCTGGTGGGCAGCATGTGAACAAAACAGAGTCTGCCATTCGTATCACGCATGGGCCCAGTGGTATTGTCGTACAATGTCAAAATGATCGCTCCCAGCATAGAAACAGGGATACAGCGATGAAGCAATTGAAAGCTAAACTGTATGAACTGGAAATGTCCAAGCGATCAGAATCCTTGCAAGCGGTAGAAGATAGTAAGTCAGATATAGGTTGGGGGAGTCAAATCCGTTCCTATGTGCTGGATCAATCAAGAATTAAAGATTTAAGGACGAATGTTGAAACAGGAAATACCCAAGCTGTACTGGATGGTGATTTAGATCAGTTTATAGAAGCCAGCCTGAAGCAGGGTTTGTAAAGATTAAGCCTATTGGACATCGCCTCGACGCAGTCATATTCCAATTCTACGAAAAATAACAAGTGATATAAAAATGTCAGAAAACCAACAAGACGAACAAGAACAAATTAAACAACGCCGTGCTAAATTAGCGCTATTACGTGACAATGGCATTGCTTTTCCCACAGATTTTCGTCGCAATGAAGTGAGTTCTGAGTTATTAGCTGCACATAATGAAAAAACTAAAGAAGAACTGGAAGAACAAGCTGTACGTGTAAAAGTTGCAGGCAGAATCATGACACGTCGTATCATGGGCAAAGCCAGTTTTTGTCATATCCAGGATATGTCGGGGAAAATCCAATTGTATGTGACCCGAGATACCTTGCCTGAAGGCTTTTATAACGAACAATTTAAAAAATGGGATATCGGCGATATCGTTGGTGCCGAAGGTCAGTTATTTAAAACCAAAGTAGGTGAATTGAGTATTAGAGTCGATGCTATTCGTTTATTGACTAAAGCATTACGCCCTTTACCCGAAAAATTTCACGGTGTAGTCGATCAGGAAATCAAATACAGGCAGCGTTATCTGGATTTGATTATGAATGACGAATCACGCAAGACTTTTTTAATGCGTTCTAAAATCGTCGCTTATATTCGCCAGTTTTTTGCCCAGAGAGATTTTCTGGAGGTTGAAACACCGATGATGCAAACTATTCCAGGCGGTGCAACGGCGCGCCCTTTTGAAACGCATCACAACGCTTTAGATATGGGCTTGTTTCTACGTATTGCTCCGGAGCTTTATCTGAAACGTCTGGTTGTGGGGGGCTTTGAGCGCGTATTTGAAATTAACCGTAATTTCCGAAATGAAGGCTTGTCTACGCGACATAATCCAGAGTTTACCATGCTGGAGTTTTATCAGGCTTATGCCGAATATGGTGATTTAATGGATTTGACTGAAGCCATGTTAAAAGGTCTGGCTGAAGATATCGTTGGTAATACAGTCGTCACCTATCAAGGTGAGGCCTATGATTTTGGTAAGCCCTTTGACAGAATGACGGTGGTTGAATCTATTTTGCATTTTAATCCGGATTTAACATTAGCCCAGCTTGATAATCGTGAGGCTGCGGTTAAGGTCGCCGAAGAATTGAATATCCCGGTAAAAGAAGGCTATGGTTTAGGCAAAGTTCAAATTGAAATCTTTGAAAAAACAGTGGAGCATCGCTTGATGAACCCCACCTTTATTACCGCTTATCCGGTAGAAGTTTCTCCCTTGGCGCGACGTAATGACCTTGATCCGCATGTTACCGATCGATTCGAATTCTTTGTCGGTGGTCGTGAAATAGCCAATGGTTTTACCGAGCTGAATGATTCTGAAGATCAGGCAGAGCGTTTTCAAAAACAAGTGGAAGAAAAAGAAGCCGGTGATGATGAAGCCATGCATTTTGATGCAGACTATATTGTCGCTCTGGAGCATGGTATGCCGCCCACTGCAGGAGAAGGGATTGGTATAGACCGGTTGGTGATGCTGTTCACCGATGCGCCTTCTATTAAAGATGTCTTGTTATTTCCCCAGATGAGACCCAAAGGCTAAGACGCACTCAGGATTTTCTCGATAGCAAGGCCTGGAATGATTAGCCATGGTTAGGTGGCCCCAGACGTCTTTATTTTTGCGCTAAGGGCCAGGCTTTGTCATCAGGCCTGAGCCTGCTTCTTAGCGTCTAAGATCAACCCCCGTTTTATCTTATTGCAGCAAAGGGCGCAGTAAATGTGCAGCCCCTTTGCTTTGCTATGGTCGCTATTGATAAACCTAAGCCACGATCGGGGATCCGTCACTGCAATTGACTTGCTCCTCCGCTTAAACCTGTGGCGGGCATCAAACCGGCGAGGAACAATCGACGGCGCGGCGTTGCATCTATTCGAAGTGAGATTGGCGAGGGCTTAATCTGGTTTGTTCATGCCGCAAATGAACAGCGATAACAGAAGACTATCGCAGCTGTTATGTAGTCCTTAAATGGCCCCGTATGTTAGCGGGCCAATAATGCTTTAAATTTAGAAAAAATGAAAAAAATATTCAACAAGAGTTTTATTACTAATCTTATTGCCATTAGCATTATCGCGGTAGGATATCTTTGTCCCATTCACCCGGAACTTATGAAATCCATTGGCTTTTTTGCCCTTTCAGGTGCCATCACCAATTGGCTGGCCATTCATATGTTGTTCGAAAAGGTACCGCTGTTGTACGGTTCCGGGGTGATTCCAAATCGCTTTGAAGAATTTAAAGCGTCGATTAAAGATTTGATGATGAATCAGTTTTTCACCATAGAAAATGTTGAGCAATTTATTCACAACGAAGAGCAACAAGGGGAAAAGGTTCTTAATCTGGAACCTTTAATGGCAGCGGTAGATTACGATAAAGTCTTTGAAGGCCTGGTTTCATCTATTATGGAATCTTCATTTGGTGCCATGTTGATGATGATGGGTGGGGAAGAGGCCTTGGTGCCTTTAAAAGAACCGTTTACGGAAAAAATGAAACTGACCTTACTTGAAATGGTGGAATCAGATCGCTTTAAAGCGGCTTTGGAACAAAGTCTGGATGCGCATAAAATCGGGGAAGATATTCTGCAGAAAGTTGAAACAGTGATTGATAAGCGCTTGAATGAATTAACGCCGCAACTCGTTAAGGAAATGGTGCAGGATATTATTCGACAGCACTTAGGCTGGTTGGTGGTTTGGGGTGGTGTGTTTGGCGGTGCTATTGGTGCGGGTTTCAGTTTTTTATAAATAAGTGTCTGTTATGGGTTCTGTTAAATTAGCTTATGAGGAATATGGTGATCATTCCAGTGAGCCTTTACTATTGCTGCATGGTTTTTTTGCATCCTCTCGAAATTGGCGACTAATTGCCAAAAAACTCGCTGAGTTTTACCATGTTTATGTCTTAGACTTGCGTAATCATGGCTTGTCACCTCACGTGCCGACGATGGACTATCCTGCTATGGCAGACGATCTGGCTGGGTTTATGGATGCGCATGGATTGCAATCTGCCAGTGTCCTGGGGCATAGCATGGGCGGTAAAGTGGCGATGTGGTTAGCCTTGATGCAACCCGGGCGCATTAATCAGCTCATCGTCGCTGATATTTCACCGGTGAGTTATCAACATAGTTTTGATAATACCATTCAGGCACTCAAGCAACTTCCATTGCATGACATCAGTAATCGCAAACAGGCGGATGACTTTTTAGCGTTACACATTGCTGAGCTGGATTATCGTCAGTTTTTATTACAAAATTTACAATTGAAAGAGGGCGCATATTCCTGGCGGATTGATCTGGATGTTTTTTATCAATCAGCAGATGCTATTGTCGCTTTTCCAAAGCCCCGGTTATTATCTCCCTATGAGGATAAAGTGCTGTTTATTATGGGTGAAGACTCCACTTACACTAATACTAGCGCTATATATAAGCACTTTCCGGAAGCAGATATTGTGATTCTAAAAGATACGGCGCACTGGTTACATGTACAAAGTCCGGATGCATTTTGTGCCAGCGTTATAGAATTTATGCATTAAAAAATAAACAAAACCCCATGTTTGCCGCTATCTAGCTTATGACGGGTTGCGGGTTAATTGAGATGATGACGCTGGAAAGAGTGGTGTTGAGTTGTTTGCTGACGAGTTCTGCGTGTTATGCCGAATATTTTTCGGCATCTTTATTAAGCGCAGACTGGAAAGTTGAACAGGCCGCTTCCTTATGCCGGTTACAACAGGAGATTCCCCTATACGGTGTCGCTGATTTTGTGCATCAAACCGGTGAGTCTTTGCGGTTCTCAATCAGTGAGGAGCGATTTAAGTCGGAAATTGTAAAAGCCAGCTTAACCCTTGATGCGCCGCCCTGGCGACATCAGTCTGTGTTGCGTAAAGCCCATTTACTGTCACTGGATTTAGTAGCAGATGATCAGGGTTATCCCCGGTTGAGCGTGTATGGAGTCGCTGCTGAATTCATGCTGGATGCTTTATCAAAAGGCATGTACCCTACATTTTCTTATGTCCGGGCTACTACCGGTGGCTTATCATCTGAAGTCAGCGTCGCTGTTTCAGCCATTAATTTCGCTAAAAATTACCAGCAGTTTGATGCTTGCAGAAAAGGTTTTTTACCCAGTGGTTTTAAACAGAGACTGGAAAAAAGTCTGTTTTTTAAGCCGGGCAGTCGAGTATTAAATACCCATGTACTTAAGCAATTAACGAATGCAGCCAGATATATTAACGACGTGCAAGGCGCTGAACTTGTGATTGTTAGTGATACCGCCATTGCCGGTGGCCGTGATAACAATTGGTTTGTACAGCGGGCAAAAGTGATTGAAGGTAAACTGAATGATCTGGGTGTGGCAAAAAATAAAATCAGCATAAAAGCGGGGGTTCATACGGCTTCGAGCGATAGGCAAGTGATTCAATTACATGTTTTTGGCCCGGATTCACTCAGCTCTATTTATTATCGTACAGGCAATACTCAGTTAACAGTAATCGAAAAACAAAGTTTAAGTCTACTTGTGCAATATGCTCAGGTGTTTTTACCTGATAGATCGTTAATTATTAGCAGTTATACGGATTCTAAAGGAAAAAAAGCTAATAATTTAAAGGTTTCACAGCAAAGAGGCGATGTCATTAAGCACTATTTAATCGACCAGGGAATGGATGAGAAAAAGCTACAGGTCAGGGCTTATGGGGAAAGACACCCTGCTAAAAGCAATCGATTCCCCAGCGGTAGAGCCCGGAATAGACGGGCAATTATTAATTTTGTACGCTGATTCAGCGAGTTATGACAGGGTTGCAAGCCCTTTAAGAGTGTGTTCTTGATGAATCCGCAGATTCCTCTTGTTTGGACGGCTAGGCAAGGTTCTGTTGATATTGGACCTTGTTTTTAGATAGGCCTTGGAATTACAAATGCTTATGTGGCAAAAAGATTGCTGATGCTTGCTAGCCTCATCTTTGTTTAATAGCGTATGGAAGGTGCTGGTTTTATCTGTCTATACCTATATCAGTGAATACGCCTATGATACAATTTATGTCAGTCAGTGGGCGTACGCCTGTATGTTCACTCTGGCTCATTTTTAATTATTCAAGGTAAAAAAAACAACTTATGATCTTATTTAAAAAATTTGTTTTGGCTTTATTTATCAACATCGCCATGTTGGCAATTCCTTCGACTGTTGTTGCAGGTGAAGAAATTTCACAAGAAAGTGTGGTTGCCGCATTAAAGGAAGCGATTTCTTTTTCAGAAGAAATTGTTGCAGGTATTCAAAGTGGCGCTGAAGCAGATACGATTGAACAGTTATATAAGCAAGTAAAGTATGCTATTAAACGGGTTGTTATCAGTGATTCAAAATCTGCAGTTCCCCGTGCTAAAGCCAATAAAAGAATGAAAGCATCTCGTAAAGCATTCAGAGGTGGGGATTTTGAAAAAGCAGCATCGCTAGCGGCTGACGGTGTTAAATATTATAAGCAGACTTTATCGAATAAAATTTAGATACGGGATAGCAAAGTAGAAAACCGCTTGTGCTTCAGACAATCAATGATAAGTATGATACTGATTTATTGAGGTTCTAAGGGGCTTATCCTGCCCCTTCCCTATTCCCTGGTCTTTTAATGAGGGTTTCAGGGAGGGTGGGCGGTCTTTCACGTCGGCTTTCTTCTGATTTTCCTAAGGGATTATCACGCGGGTACGTGTCTGTTGCGACATCCTGTATGTCGTTGATGGCTCCATTGGTATGGAATGTTGTGGGTTTTGCCCGGAAAAATAAGGATTAAGTCCTTTGGGGGCGGTAAAGGTACTTGAAAGTTATCAAAAGATGCTTTCTATTACGTTATAATGAAGAATTTTTAGGTTTAAGTGTCAGGGTGTTATGTCGGAAATCAATAAATCGGAAATCAATAAAGTTGTGTTGGCCTATTCGGGCGGTTTAGATACTTCTGTTATTTTAAAGTGGTTAGAGGAAGTTTATTCTTGTGAAGTAGTTACCTTTACTGCTGATATTGGTCAGGGGGGGGAAGTCGAACCCGCAAGAGCAAAAGCAAAAGCAATTGGTATTAAAGAGATTTATATTGAAGATTTGCGTGAGGAATTTGCCAGGGATTATGTTTTCCCTATGTTTCGTGCCAATGCGGTATATGAAGGCGAATATTTACTGGGTACATCTATAGCAAGACCTTTGATTGCCAAGCGATTGATAGAAATTGCCAATGCCACGGGGGCTCAGGCTATTTCCCATGGCGCGACGGGTAAAGGTAATGACCAGGTGCGTTTTGAATTAGGTGCCTATGCCTTGCGTCCCGATATTCAGATTATTGCGCCATGGAGAGAATGGGACCTCAATTCCCGGCAATCTTTGCTGGCTTATGCTGAGAAGCATGGCATTCCTGTTGAAATGAAAAAGGGTAAGGCATCGCCTTATTCGATGGATGCCAATTCATTGCATATTTCTTATGAAGGTGGCATTTTGGAAGATCCTTGGGCAGAGCCTGAAGAGGATATGTGGCGATGGAGTGTGTCCCCCGAAAATGCACCCGATCAACCCACCTATATTGAATTGAGCTATGAGAAAGGGGATATTGTTGCGATTGATGGTGAAGCGCACAGTCCCGCCGAAGTCATGGAAAAACTGAATCAGTTAGGGGGCGATAACGGAGTGGGTCGACTGGATATTGTGGAAAATCGTTATGTCGGCATGAAATCCAGAGGGTGCTATGAGACGCCTGCGGGTAGCATAATGCTGAAAGCACACCGGGCGATTGAATCGTTAACTCTGGATAGAGAGGTTGCGCATTTAAAAGATGATCTGATGCCTCGATATGCCTCTTTAATTTATAATGGTTATTGGTGGAGTCCTGAGCGGACTTTATTGCAGGAGATGATTGATGCTTCTCAAGTCTTTGTGAATGGACAGGTGAAGGTTAAGCTATATAAAGGGAATATTTCTATTGTAGGGCGAGCGTCAGAAACCAATAGTTTATTTGATGAGAGTATTGCTACTTTTGAAGATGATGGTGGGGCATATGATCAGAAAGACGCGGAAGGGTTTATTAAATTGAATGCTTTGCGGTTGAGAATTGCAGCTAAAAATAAAAGGTTCTGAAATCTTGAGCGTTAAAGGTAACGGCTAGAGTGAGGGGTATATGAAATTATTCAGGCATGTTTTTTTTAAACTTGTATAATGCAAATTCGTGTGTCTATTACAAACCCTTTTAGGGAATAATAATAAAAATAATGAGTGTAATATGCGTGATCTAAAATCAGAATTAGCTGATGTTGCTAAGCACAACATGGTAGTTCTGCAGAATATGCCACAACATCATGAACTGGTGAAAGCCAATAAGGTTCTGTTGTTGGTTGTATGTTCGCTTATGCTTGTTATTTTTTTATTAGGCTTTTTAATTTTGCCCGACAATGTAATGTTGGAAAATTATAAAGCCAGTCAGCAAATTTCTCCTGTTGTTTATACGATGAATAACCCTGCATTAACGGATGAAATTAATCTTTTAAAAGGCCAGTTTGTCGGTTTGGTCAGTGGTTCCATTGAAAGTAAATTGAGAACCCTGGAAGCAAGTATCCAGATGGGTCAGATAAATACATCGTTAGGTACGATTCAGGATTTAAAGAATGACATCAAGGTTTTACAGTCGTATTCTATGGTTCCTATCAAGAAAACGGTGAAAAGCTCGGTGAGTGACCGGGTGTTGAAGGAGGTTTCTCAGTTAAAAAGTCTGATTTACCTGACTTTAACTTCGTGTGGTTTGATTATCGCGGCTATTGGCGGAATCTGGATAAAGCATAATTATCGCCTGGTCTATGAGGGAAAAAGAGCAGCGCTTGGCAAGCGGGATAGTTGGTAAGAATTACAATGCATTATTGCAGACAAAAAAAAGCCGCTATAAGAGCGGCTTTTTTTTGTCTGCAATAAGCTTAAGCGATTATTTGCTCAAGTATTTGTAGACAGCAGCGATGGCTTCGTCTTCTGAGTAGCCTGCTTTTTTGACAGGGCCTACAGCCATGATTGCAGCTACTGCTTTAGGCATACCATTTTTACCATTTTTCAGAGTATTCGAGAAAGATGCCAGGTCTAATTCACCCGCTTTGATTAATGAAGCGAGTTGAGGATTAGAGGCGATATCGTGACAAGCACCACATCCGCGACCGAAAGCACGGTCATATATTTTTTTGCCTACTTTTAATTCGTCAGCCGCTAAAGCTTGTCCGCTTAAAGCGATTAAAGCAACACCTGCAAGTGCACCTAATGATATCTTCATTTTATTTCTCTCAATTGTGATTAAAAAGTAACCAGCCACAGCACTAAAGTAAATAGCTAGCATAAGTAATGATTAATCCTGTAAATGGTAGTCTATTTTTTAGATAAATTCAATTATATTTAGTGTATAGCATTGTATACACTCTCTATTTTCCTTGTTTTAAGTGAATGCCGACTGAATCAATTACGTCATTTTTACAGATAACCGTTGGCGGCAAAGCGATAAAACTTTTCGTCATTAGTGCTTAAAGTGTAATGCCAGCAGGGTCGCTGCGGAGGGATGTCAGCTGGCTGCTTGTTTGGAGTGTTAGTACTGCGACAAGGTGATTGATTTTACTTGCCAGCGTTCAATGCGTGGTGAGATGTGGCCGAGTAAAAGAAATTAATATGATGTGAAAATTCAGCGGCAGACAGGGTGATGAGTCTGGGGTTTATTTCCTTAGGCCATATACCGGTGGATATCTTGCACAGACGGGGCTGGCGCAAAGCTGCATTGGTTAGGCTATGCAGGGCATTATGGCGTAAGGCAGCGGTAATCGCATGTGTTTTTGGAGGGGTAAATTAAGTGGGCGATGCTGTTTCGAACCATTTCAATTTATCATGTAAGGAAACGACTGTTCCAACAATAATCAGAGTAGGTGCTTTAATACCTTCACGAGCGACCAGTTCAGGGAAGGTTTCAAGTATGCCTGTGATAACACGTTGATGAGGCGTTGTTCCCTGTTGAATAATAGCAATAGGATGGTTTTTAGGGCAGCCGTGTTTTATTAATGAATGGCATATTTCTTCCAGGCCAGAAAGTCCCATATAAAACACAATGGTTTGATTGGCAGCTGATAATTGCGGCCAGTTGAGGTTGGGGGAATTGTCTTTAAGATGACCGGTCACAAAGGTACATGATTGAGCGTGATCCCTGTGGGTTAAAGGAATGCCCGCATAAGTTGCGCAGCCTGAAGCTGCAGTGATGCCTGGAACAATCTGAAAAGCAATGCCTTCTTCAACCAGTGTTTCAATTTCCTCGCCACCTCGTCCAAAAATAAAGGGGTCGCCGCCTTTTAAACGGACAACACGTTTGCCTTGTTTTGCTAAGGATGCCAGTAATTGATTAATAGAATGTTGAGGTAAGCTATGGTTTTTGCGCTGTTTTCCGACATAGATTTTTTCTGAATCCCGGCGTGTCAGATCCAGAATCTCAGCCGAAACTAAACGGTCATAAATAACAACATCGGCTTGTTGCATGAGGCGTAGCGCCCGAAACGTCAATAAGTCCGGATCCCCCGGGCCTGCGCCGACCAGATAAACCTCGCCTTGCTTATCTGTCGGTTCGATTTGGGTTAATAATGATTGCAGCTGACTTTCTGCTTGCTGTTTTTTCCCAGAGAAAACCAGTTCTGCTATTCTGCCTTGTAACACCTGTTCCCAGAAAATACGGCGTTTTGTGGGGTCTAGAATATGCTGTTTTACGGGGGTTCTGAATTTTTCGGCTAAGCTGGCCAGTTGACCATATGCAGGCGGGATCAGGCTTTCAATTTTGGCTCTTAATAAACGGGCTAAAACTGGGGAAGATCCACCCGATGAGACAGCCGCAATGATGGGAGAGCGATCAATGATTGCAGGAAAAATAAAACTGCACAGGGCAGGGTTATCCACCACATTAACGGGAATATTAAGTTCTGTCGCCGTTTCTGCGACTAAAATATTGGTAGCGCTATCATTGGTGGCTGAAATAATTAGCTGAAATCCGCTGGCATCGGCTTTAGTAAATGACTTTTCCTTGATAATGAGTTGGTGCTGATCTTTCATGCTGTTGACTGAAGTGCCAATTTGATTGGCAATGACAGTAATAATGGCACCTGTTCGAGCCAGTAACGCTATTTTGCGTGCAGCTATTTCACCAGCACCGACGACTAGACAGTTGCGCTTGTTTAGCTTAATAAAAAGAGGAAAATATTCCATTAGTTTAGGTTTAATTCTCGAATGCTATTGAGAATGATATTATAAGCTACTCTTACAGTGATTGAGAAAACAAAACATGCTCGAATTTGATTTAGAAGTTGATGCCAGCGGTTTGAATTGTCCTTTACCTTTGCTACGTTTAAAAAAGGGTCTAATGGAAATTGAACAGGGTGACATCGTTAAAATAATTGCAACAGATCCTGCCGCGTATCTAGATATTGGTGTTTTTGCGGATCAAGTGGGGCATAAAATCATAGAATTCATCAAAGATGATGGAAGACAGGTTTTTTATATCAAGAAAAAATGAAGCTAAGCTAAACCATCAAGCTACTTTTCGATTTTTGTTGAAACAAAGTGTATAAAATAACAGTTTACTGCACGACTTTTAGTTGTCATCGCTCAGGTTTAGTCTGACCCTAAGCTGTTTTTTTAGATGTCTGTCAGGTTGGGTTTTTTCTGCTTTAATCAAGTTGTCATCATGTCATGTTTCTTTGGGCATTCGCTCACCACATCTTGCCTTGCTGAGTTCGGTCATTATGATAGCTATTCATCCGTGCCGGTCTGGATTACAAGGGATTGCTTGAGAAGACCATGACTTTACCGGCCAGATCGCCATTATCAAATCCGCATTCTACCGTTAAACTATCTAGAGCTGGTATTAACCACCCGCGGACCAAGAATTGATTGGCTGCGCTCAACACCTTGGTATTCCGAATGGTCTTTACCAAAACGGGTGCATACCGAGGATGCATTAGCTAGAAAAGTCATACTTGCCCTGCTGAGTTCAGTAACTGATTAGACAGCCCGTGCATGATTTGCTGGAAAGGCTAAAATTAAAACCTTTTGGCGGCGTGGATCAGTTTAAAATAAATGCTGTTTTGCGCTACGATCCTGGGCTGGTCGGGTTATTGGTTTTAATGCTTTTAGTTCTTTTACTGCGCATGGCGTGGGTAGTCAGGCAAAGGAACTGTAGGTGTTCCAATACACAAGAATCCTGCAAAATGATTTAATTCAGGTTTTTGAGCGGCTACATTTTGTATCAGGAAAATGTGCTAATGCACGATGCTTTTTTGCCTTTATGTCTTATGCGGGGTTTAGCAGAATAGAGAGGCTTCCGTCGGGTCTTTTTTCAGTGTCTTATTGCAGTCATCAATCCGCTTTTTCAGTCCGTCAAATAATAATTGACGGACGAGAGTATTTAACAAGATTTTAAAATGTACATATATAAACAACCATGATTCAAGATCAGTCCAAGAAACCCCAGCCTATATTAAGGCATACCTTCTGTGTCGCTCCGATGCTCGATTGGACCGACAGACATTGTCGATATTTCCATCGTCTGCTGACGAATCACTCTCTTTTATATACCGAGATGGTGACGACAGGCGCTTTGCTTCATGGTTCCAGTCAGCGTTTTTTAGCGTTTAATCCAGCTGAAAACCCAGTGGCTTTTCAGCTGGGAGGGAGTAATCCTGAGGACTTGGCGTTGTGCGCTAAAATGATAGAAGACTTTGGCTATGATGAAGTTAATCTGAATGTTGGCTGTCCGAGTGATAGAGTGCAGAATGGCCGGTTTGGTGCTTGTTTAATGGCTGATCCTGAATTGGTTGCAAACTGTGTTGATGCCATGAAACAAGTGGTCTCAATACCGGTCACCGTTAAATCAAGAATAGGGATAGATGAGCGAGATTCGTATCAGGAATTGTTGGATTTTATTGCCATTGTGGCCGATGCAGGCTGTGAAACCTTTATTATTCATGCCAGAAAAGCCTGGCTGAAAGGCTTATCTCCTAAACAAAACAGGGAGGTGCCCCCCTTACGTTATGATCGGGTTTATCAAATAAAGCAAGATTTACCCGCATTGGAAATCATTTTAAATGGTGGGGTGACGTGTCTGGAAAATGCGCAAGATATAATGCAGCATGTCGATGGTGTGATGGTGGGTAGAGAAGCCTATCATAATCCTTATTTTCTGGCTGAAGTGGATGCGCGTTTCTATGCCAGACCGGGGGAGGCTAAATCGCGTCATCAAGTGGTGATGGCATTATTGCCGTATATCAGGGAGCATATTGCCTCGGGGGGAACCTTGCATCAGGTGACCCGGCATATTTTAGGGTTGTTTCACGGTGTTGCGGGTGCCCGAAAATGGCGTCGGTTTTTGAGCGAAAATGCCACCCAAAAAGGGGCAGACGAGGCCGTGATTTTAGAGGCATTAAACAATGTCCTGATATGATATAATTACAAATTTTTATAATATACAAATTACCAATGATGGAAGACCTTTTTTCCAAAATCATCACCGAAATTGGTGAAGATGTTAGCCGTGAAGGCTTGCTTGATACGCCTAAGCGAGCAGCTGCCGCTTTTAAATTTTTAAATAACGGCTATGAAAAGACACTGGATGAAGTTTTAAACGGCGCTATTTTTCAAGCGGATACCGAGGATATGGTGATCGTGAAAGATATTGAGCTATATTCTTTATGTGAGCATCATTTATTACCTTTTATCGGCAAGTGTCATATTGCCTATATTCCAGATGGAAAAGTGCTAGGGCTTTCTAAATTAGCGCGTATTGTTGATATGTATGCCCGACGGTTACAAATTCAAGAGAAATTGACTAAGCAAATTGCCGATGCTGTGGAAGTATCTATCGGTGCCAAAGGGGTGGCCGTTGTGATTGAGGCTAAGCATTTATGTATGATGATGCGAGGCGTTGAAAAACAAAATTCGGTCATGACCACTTCGGTGATGACGGGTATCTTCAGAGAAGACCGGAGTACACGGATGGAGTTTTTAAACCTCATTAACCGACCTCATTTCTGATGAGCGGGCGTGCAAGCGCAAAAGCTATAAAGACAAAAAAAACGGGGGTGCTGATAGTCAATCTAGGTTCGCCTGCAGCACCCACAACGTCTGCGGTCAGGCGCTATCTTAAAGAATTTCTTTGGGATCCTCGCGTGGTCAATTTACCGCGTTTTTTATGGTGGATCATTTTACATTTTCTGGTGTTGCCCTTTCGCCCAAGAAAGGCGCGAAAAGCCTATAAAAAGATTTGGCAAAAACAAGGCTCTCCTTTAGTGTTTTTAAGCCAGAAACTGGTTAAAAAAGTAGCTAAGCAATTTGATAGTTCCAGTCATTCAATCGATTGTGTTATGCGTTATGGAAAACCTTCGATGGCTGCTAAGCTTAAACAGTATAAAAAAAATAAAATTGAGGAAATTATTGTTATTCCCTTATATCCTCAATATTCTTCGACCACAACGGCTTCGGTTTATGATGCCGTTGTCAGTCAATTAATGTCATGGCGACACATTCCCAGTGTACGTTTTGTCAGTGATTATCATCAGCACCCACTATATATTGAGGCCATTGCAAAATCTGTTGAGCGTGCATGGGCCAAAAAGGGTAAAAATGAATTATTGCTGATGTCTTTTCATGGCCTGCCTGCACAATTAACCGAGTGGGGAGACCCTTATTTTGACCAATGTCACCGAACTGCCGAATTGATTGCCGAGGCACTTTCCTTAAGCTCAGGGCAATGGAAAATTGTTTTTCAATCGCGTTTTGGTAAAGCCAAATGGTTGCAACCTTATTGTGTCGAGGTTTTGCAAGCCTTGCCTGATCAAGGGATAAAAAGGGTGGATGTGGTTTGTCCGGGGTTCGCAGTGGATTGCCTGGAAACATTAGAAGAAATTGAAATGGCCAATAAAGACTATTTTATGGCAGCAGGCGGTGAAAATTATCGCTATATTCCTGCCTTGAATGCTGCTAAGCAGCATGTGCAATTGATGAGTGCCTTAATTAAGGGATAAAGCATGAGGCCGTATGATAGAGATAATTGTGCATTTTGTCGGTTAATGCGCAGTCTGGCATTTACCGGGGTTGGTATGGGGCTGGGTTGCGGCACCGCCTATTTAGTGGGCGCGAGTCAGCAAAACATTTATCTGTCGGGCATTGTGGTCGCTGCCATTATTGTGTCTGGTTTGATGGGAAAAAAATACTAGCCGTGCTGCAAGCGGGTTTTGGCGCTTATCATGTTTACCCGTTATTCCTGCCGGTTATCAGCAGGCGTCAAAGCCGGGTAATCGCTTCCCGATGAGAGGCTGCGAGAAAGGTCGATGTTCTAAATTTTAGTATTCGTCAAAATAACATTGCAGCAATGTTGGTCATGCTATGGTGTTTTTATAAAGAAGGTTGAAAATGAAAATAGGTACAGCACTCACGGCTAGCGCAACCAAGGCATTATTATTGGGTAGCGGTGAATTAGGCAAGGAAATTGCAATTTCTTTACAGCGTTACGGTGTGGAAGTGATAGCTGTTGATAGATACCCCAATGCGCCTGCGCAACATATTGCACAACGCAGTCATGTCATTGATATGACCGATGCCAAGGCTGTTAAACAATTAATTGCAGATGAGAAACCTGACTTTATTATTCCTGAGATAGAAGCCATTGCGACTGATGCGCTGGCTGAAATTGAAGCAGAAGGGATATCCAAAATAGTCCCTAATGCCAGGGCGGTGCAGTTAACCATGAACAGGGAAGGGATTCGCACGATGGCAGCTGAAGAAGTAGGAGTGCCAACTTCTAGCTATGCTTTTGCAGAAACCTATGCCGAATTGCAACAGGCTGTCGATAACGGCATCGGCTATCCTTGTTTTATCAAACCTACCATGTCTTCTTCAGGCAAGGGTCAGTCCATGGTTAAATCGGCAAGTGAATTAGAGGCAGCCTGGCAGCATGCCAAGTCTGGCGGCAGAACAGATACCGGGAAAGTGATAGTCGAAGGTGCGGTGGATTTTGATTATGAAATCACCTTGCTGACTGTTCGGGCGTTAAATCAGCAGGGAGAATGTGAAACGCATTTTTGCGCGCCGATAGGTCACCGGCAGGAAGATGGAGATTACCGGGAAAGTTGGCAGCCTCAGCAAATGACAGAAAATGCGCTGAAAAACTCCGAAGACATCGCCAGGAAAGTGACTGACAATATCGGCGGTTTAGGCTTGTTTGGTGTTGAATTGTTTATCAAAGGGGACCAGGTGTGGTTTAGTGAAGTCAGTCCAAGACCGCATGATACGGGAATGGTCACTCTGGCGACACAGCGTCAGACCGAGTTTGATTTGCATGCCCGGGCCATTTTAGGGCTGCCGGTTTCAACCCGGCTGGATAAAGTCGGTGCCAGTGCTGTTATTTTAGGGGGTCTTGATGCTAAAGGCGTTGAGTTCACGGGGTTAGATAAGGCATTACTTGACCCCGCAGTCGATATTAGATTGTTTGCTAAACCTGAAAGTTTTGTGGCAAGGCGCATGGGGGTGGTTACGGCAACCTCTGAAAACGTCACTGATGCCAGAGCTAAAGCCGTTGAGGCGGCTGAAAAAATCAAGGTGTCTGTAGGGCCAGTTAGTGATTAAGCTGGTGCTCAGAATCGCGGCTATTTTTATGCTGGTTTGCTGCTTCAGTGTCAGTCATGCGGAAATCTATAAGCGGACGGATGTTTATGGTCAAGTGTATTACACCGATGACCCGCAACAGGGGTTGAGCTATCAGCGCATTATTCGCACTAGACCCGAAAATTATGCCCGGGCATTAAAAAACCTGACGAAAAACCAGAAAAAGTATACGCCTTTTATTGTGGCTGCTGCCGCAAAATATAAGGTGGATGAAAAATTGCTGCATGCGGTCATTTCCGTCGAATCAGCGTATGACGAGAAAGCAGTCTCATCTGCCGGTGCTGTGGGCTTAATGCAATTAATGCCGGCTACAGCAAAAAGGTATGGGGTGACAAACCGCAAAAATGCTGAACAGAATATTGATGGTGGCGCCCGTTATTTAAAAGACTTGATTGAAATGTTTGACTCCAATCTTCCATTAGTACTTGCAGGGTATAACGCAGGGGAAGGTGCCGTTAAGAAATATCACTACGCTATTCCCCCTTATTCAGAAACCCGGGAGTATATCCGTAAGGTGATGCGTTTATATAGGCGGTAGCAACAGTCGGTGAAACTGGGGCTCAGCCTTATTGCGCTATTGGCAAAACACAGCATTTTGTTTCATGCTCATCACCTTCTGCAGCGTAAGGTCCGGGGGTTTGCTGCAAGCTCTGGGACGCCTGAAAACCCGGCATGATAAACCAAATAGTGCAATGTCCAGATCGCGCAATTCATCAAACACT
>JAPYOW010000005.1:37232-59268 GCA_029937975.1 Methylococcaceae bacterium
GTCTTTGCGCTGCTATGCAGTATTCTTATTGAGCCAGCGTAAAGTGATAGCCGGGGGTATTCTCTGTGGATGGTGGGATCAACAAGGTGTTTTATCAGCGCTTGCTTAAGCATATGGCAGCGCAATCCGCAGGGCTGACGAGGCCATTGAGTGAAGAACTTAAAAACATAAAATGCTAAAGCAGATATGGTTTGCCTGAAAAAGTGGTTACTAGGGGCAACAAATATGCTTAACAAGGTATAATACGGATTTCTTCTTGGTCGCTTAACGTAATGCCCGAAAATCAGATATTTTCACCTGAATTACCCCTTGATACCCGTCAACCCGTGTTCTGGACGGGGTTAAAAGGCTGTGGGGATTCCTTGGCTATTGCATCGGCAATTAAAAAAGAAAATCGATTATTTGTTATTGTGACGCCCGATAATCAAACAGCATTGCGTCTGGAGCATGAGTTATCGTTTTTCTTGTCCGATGAATATCCGATTTTACACTTTCCCGATTGGGAAACCTTGCCTTACGATATATTTTCACCGTTACCTGAAATTATTTCCGAGCGCTTAAAAACCCTGGTTTTATTACCGGAAACGCATCGGGGTGCATTGGTGGTGTCAGTGGCCACTTTGATGCTCAGGCTGGCACCTAGAGAGCATGTTTTAGCCCATAGCTTTTCGATTAAAGTGGGTGATATTTTTAACATGGATCTGCATCGAGTCAAGCTGGACAGTGTTGGCTATCAATGTGTCTCACAAGTTTTCCAGCATGCTGAGTTTGCCATACGGGGATCCATTGTGGATTTGTTTCCTATGGGAAGTAAGTTGCCTTATCGGATTGAGTTATTTGATGATGAAATTGAATCCATTAGAACCTTTGATCCTGAGACGCAACGGTCATTAGAAAAAATAACCAAGATAGAGTTGTTTCCCGCCAGAGAATTTCCCTTTACTGATGATGCAATAAAGCATTTCCGGCAAGCCTTTAGAAATCAGTTTCCTGAGGTCTCTGCTAAAAACATTTTGTATCAGGATGTGAGTAAGGGGATTACCCCGGGGGGTATTGAATATTATTTGCCTTTATTTGTAGAGCAGACAGAAACATTATTTGATTATTTGCCAGCAACCACGGTTCTGGTTTTACCCGATGTTTTTGAGCAGGCCGCCAATACCTTCTTGCAGGGCGCGGAGGAACGATTCCAGCAGCGTAAATATGATGTGGATAGACCGCTGCTAGAACCTGATCGCTTATTTCTTTCAGCACAACAACTGCTGCAGAAAACTGAATCTTTTGGTCGCGTCATCATCGCTCAGTCCTGTGGCAAAGCAAGTGTTTTTCAATGTCATTCCTTACCTGAATTGAACATGGATGAGCGCAGGAAAGAACCCGCCAAACATGTGCTCAATTTTCTTGATGATTTTAACGGAGCTGTTATTTTTGTCGCAGAAACGGCAGGGCATCGAGAAGGGCTGATAGAGAAGTTTAACCACTATAAAATCAGTTTAAAAGAATTGCGATGTTGGCAGGATTTTTTAGATAAGGTCTCTGCAGAGGGGAGTGAACCTTCTCCCAACCCCAGTATTATCATTGCCCCACTGGATCATGGTTTATTGTTGAACGATCCTGATATTGCCATTATTACGGAAAGGCAGTTGAGTGGGGGGAAGGTTCAACAACGGCGGAGACGGAAAAAGTCTGCAGCGAAAGAGCTGGAAAACATCTTCAACAATCTTAATGAATTGACCGTAGGGTCTCCTGTTGTTCATCTGGAATATGGTGTTGGACGATACATGGGGCTGCAATTGCTGGAGGTAGGGGGTATCGAGGCTGAATTTCTCACCTTGCAATATGCCAGTGATGACAAGCTTTACGTGCCGGTGTCTTCATTACATCTTATTGGCCGATATAGTGGGGCAAGTGCAGAAAATGCACCGCTGCACAAGTTAGGCACGGATCGTTGGAGCAAGGCCAAGAAAAAAGCCATGGAGCGGGCGCGTGATGTGGCGGCAGAATTGTTGGATATTCATGCTAAGCGTGCAGCCAAAGCAGGGCATGCTTTTACGGTTGAAGACGAGGAATTTAAAATATTTGCAGAAGCGTTCCCTTTTGAAGAAACGCCGGATCAGCAGACAGCCATTGATGCACTTTATCAGGATATGCTGAGTCAGCAGCCGATGGACAGGGTTATTTGTGGTGACGTGGGTTTTGGTAAAACAGAAGTGGCCATGAGAGCGGCATTTATCGCCTTGCAAAGTGGGAAGCAAGTGGCAATATTGGTGCCGACGACGTTATTGGCACAGCAACATTATCAAAATTTTAGAGATCGCTTTGCTGACTGGCCGGTACGTATTGAAGTGATGTCGCGTTTTGTGACAGCAAAGCAGCAAAAAGCCATCATCTCCGACCTGGAAGGTGGGCAAGTGGATATTGTGATTGGCACGCATAAGTTATTATCCAAGGAGTTAAAGTATCATGCCTTGGGGCTGGTCATTATTGATGAAGAGCATCGCTTTGGTGTGCGTCAGAAAGAACATTTTAAAAAATTGCGACACGAGTTGGATTTACTGACTTTAACGGCAACGCCGATTCCCAGAACCTTAAATATGGCCATGGCAGGGTTGCGGGATATTTCCATTATTGCTACCCCACCGCCTAACCGGCATCCGATTAAAACCTTTATCAGCGAATGGGTGGATGCCCAGGTTCAGGAAGCGTGCCAGCGGGAGATTAAACGGGGCGGGCAGGTTTTCTTTTTACATAATGATGTCAAAAGCATGGATAAGATGGCTCGGGAATTGGAGCATCTTGTGCCGGAAGTCCGCGTTAAAATTGCGCATGGACAAATGCCTGAACGCGAGCTTGAACAGATCATGCTGGATTTTTATCACCAGCGTTTTAATTTGTTATTAAGTACCACTATTATCGAAAGTGGTATTGATATCCCCAGTGCCAATACCATTATCATTAACCGGGCAGATAAATTAGGTCTGGCACAATTGCATCAATTACGGGGTCGGGTAGGGCGTTCGCATCATCGAGCCTATGCCTATTGTATTGTGCCCCCTAAATCTTTGATGAGTAAAGATGCAGTGAAACGTCTGGAGGCATTTGATACATCGGCTGAGCTAGGCGCAGGCTTTATGTTGTCATCACATGATATGGAAATTAGAGGGGCAGGCGAGTTGTTGGGTGATGGCCAAAGTGGGCAGATTCAGGAGATTGGCTTTACCTTATATACTGAGTTGCTTGAGCGGGCGGTCAGTGCGTTAAAGTCGGGTAAACAACCGGAATTAGATGCGCCGATGGAAACAGGGCCGGAAGTGGATTTGCAAACGCAAGCCTTGATTCCTGAGGATTACCTCCCTGATATTCATGCCAGGCTGGTATTGTATAAGCGTATTTCCAGTACGGAGACAGAGGCTGAGCTACGTGCTTTAAAAGTGGAAATGATTGATCGTTTCGGCTTGTTGCCGGAGGCGGTAAAAAGCTTGTTTAGTGTGACTGCGTTAAAACAACTGGCAGAGCCATTAGGGGTTAAAAAAGTGGAAGCGCATGTGGCAGGTGGTAGAGTTGTTTTTAATGCGAATCCGACGATCAATACCGATCAATTAATCAAATTGATACAAACCCAGTCACAGAAGTATCAATTTGATGGTACAAATAAATTAAGGTTTAGGCAGGCATTTGAAACAGTCGATGAAAAAATCGATTTTTTAACTGATTTATTAACTAGGCTAGCACCTAAAAGCATTCCGGCATAATTTAATGAAAATAAGAAACATGATCGCCAGTGCATTGTTGTTGCTCGGTTTGCTTGGTATGAATAGTCATGCGGCGGAACAGTTATATGAAATTGAACTGGTGCTCTTTGCCCAGGAGATGCCCAGTACGGAAGTGTTTGATCAAACTGAAAGTTTAATCAAATGGCCAAGAGAGGTGTTTGAGCAGGCCTCTTTTCCGCAGTTGGATAGTGAGCGTATAACCTTGCATGAAAGTGTTGCTAAGTTGGCTGATGAGCTGGAGTACCAAATAGTGATGCATGTGGCGTGGATACAAGCTGTGGTAGCCAATCGTTTGGGGGATGCGGTACAAATTAGCAATTCAGAAGGCACGGTCAATGGTTTTTTTAGATTGCAACGCGGCAATTTGATACATATGGTGGTGGATATAGAATATGCCCCCGAGCCTTATGCAGGTGGCGTGTTTTACCGGTTGAATGAAAAGCGCCGGTTTAAGCTTAATGAAACCCATTATCTGGATCATCCGAAATTTGGTATTCTTGCGCGTGTTTCACCGGTGAAGCCTGAGCAGTAAAAGGCATGCAATGCCTCGTTTATAATTAAGGTGCCGAATAATGCAAGCCCATGATCTAACTGAATCCATTCGACAAGCCGTTGTTGCAGCCATAAATTCACAAACACCGCTACAAATACAGGGAGGGGGAAGCAAGTCTTTTTATGGCAGAGAGCCACAAGGAAAAGTGTTGTCTCTCCTCGGACATCAAGGCATTGTTAATTACCACCCGTCAGAGCTGGTGCTAACCGCCAGAACCGGAACGGCATTATCCACGATTGAGCAAACCTTGGCCGAGCAAGGCCAAATGCTGGCTTTTGAACCGCCTCATTTTTCCTCCACCGCGACTCTAGGGGGCGCTATTGCCTGTGGTTTTTCAGGCGCCAGACGTCCCTTTACCGGGGCGGCTCGTGATTTTGTTTTAGGCTGTAAGTTAATTAATGGGCAGGCGCAAGTTTTATCTTTTGGTGGTGAAGTGATGAAAAATGTGGCCGGCTATGATGTTTCCAGATTAATGGTGGGTGCCATGGGAACCCTGGGTATTTTGTTGGAAGTTTCTTTGAAAGTTTTACCTAAACCGGCCGTGGAGTGTACCCAGGTCTTCGAGCTAAAATGTGCTGATGCAATGATTGCATGGCTGGAGCTATCAAAGAAATGTATTCCATTGTCGGGCTTGAGTTTTGAGCAAAACACACTGTATGTCAGGTTGTCAGGGTCAGAAAAAGCGGTCAAGGCGGCCAGGCTAAAAGTGGGGGGAGAGGCCTTATCCTCTGATGAAGATTTCTGGCAGGATAGCAAAGAGCAACAACTGGATTTCTTTACAGCGGCTGACGATTTATGGCGTCTGTCCGTGCCACCCGCCATCCCGGAAATAGCATTATCGGGAGAATGGTTTTATGAGTGGGGGGGCGCGCAGCGATGGTTGAAAACGAGTGAATCAAAGCAGACTGTTTTTTCTACTGCAGAACAGTTAGGCGGTCATGCGGCACTGTTTAGAAGCCGTGATCGGGCGGCTGAATTATTTCAGCCATTGCCTGAAGTCTTAAAAAAATTAAACCGGAATCTTAAAATCGCCTTTGACCCGCAACAAATATTTAATCCTTACCGTATGCAAAAGGATTGGTAAATGCAGACTACACTGGCCGAATTTGTAAAATCCAGAGAAGAAAAGGGTGAGCTGGAGGCGATTTTAAGGTCTTGTGTTCATTGCGGTTTTTGCAATGCAACCTGTCCGACATATTTATTATCCGGCAATGAGTTAGAAGGACCTCGAGGACGTATTTATTTGCTCAAGCAGATGCTGGAAGGCGAACCTGTCGGCAAGGCCACACAACAGCACCTTGATCATTGCCTGAGTTGTGGGGCCTGTGAAACAACCTGTCCTTCCGGGGTTAATTATGGACGTTTATTAGATCTGGGGCGGGAAATGGTGGATGAGCAAGTACCGCTCAGCTTTTTCAGGCAAATAATACGCGGGTTGATGTTAGGTATCTTTCCCTATAAGCGTCGATTTAATGGCTTGCTTACTTTTGCCCGTGTGTTTAGGTTTTGTTTGCCGGCTACTTTAAAGAACAGAGTACGCCCCAAAAAATCCGTCAAACCCTGGCCTCAGAGGCTACATGACAGACGGGTTCTGGTGCTTCCCGGTTGTGTTCAGCCGGCATTGAGCCCCGAAATTGATGTGGCTGCGGCACATGTTCTGGATAAATTAGGTATTTCCCTGATTGCAGTCGATGACAGTCCGTGTTGTGGTGCATTAAATTATCATTTGTCAGCACATGAGAAGGCAAAACAGCTTGCCAGAAATAATATTGATGTCTGCTGGCCTTATCTTGAAGACGGTGTGGAAGCGATTATTATGACATCCAGTGGATGTGGGGTGATGCTTAAAGACTATGCGAGCTTATTACAATATGAGTCGGAGTATGCTGAAAAAGCCAGGTTATTTTCTAACAAAGTAAAAGATATCAGCGAGATATTGGTGCGTGAGGATTTAGCTGTTTTTGATGGCGAAAATAAACGTATTGCCTTTCAATCGCCTTGTACCTTGCAGCATGGACTCAAATTAAATGGTGTGGTTGAGGGTATCTTGCAACGCTGTGCTTATGTCTTGGTTCCGGTTAGGGATGGGCATCTCTGCTGTGGTTCTGCGGGGGTTTATTCCTTGTTGCAACCGGCTATTTCAGCACAGCTTAAGCATAATAAATTAGGCGCATTGCAACAACAGCAACCGAGCTTAATTGCCACCTCAAATATCGGTTGCTTAATGCATTTACAAGATGCTGCTGAGCTTGAAGTCATGCATTGGTTGGTGTTGTTAGATGGAGAATAGGTCGGGTCAGCCTGTGGCCTCTCCATGTATAAGACAGTGCAGTCTTAATGCGCATGATATCTGTCGGGGGTGTTTCCGTTCGATAACGGAAATCACGCAATGGAGTTTACTGGATTCTCAAGCCAGGCAAGGGGTGATGAGCAATGCGGATAGGCGTAAACATCTGCATAATAAAAAATATAAAACAGAGTGAGCGTTTGGTTATTCCTGTCTTGTTACACTTTAGCTGGGGCATCAACCGATGCATTAAAGAGCGTATTCTTAAACGCAAAGAGTATAATTTCAGGTATAATAGGAATATTTTTTGATTTAGTTGTGAAACTGGAGAACTTGAAGTAGGTTCAGGATTCTGGCCGAGAATATAAGCTGTGACGGAAGAATACTTTTGAGTTATTTTTCTGCTAGCGGTTTCTATGCTCAGACAGACTTCTAGTATCTGCAAACGAATATGGCGCAAAAATTATATATACAGACTAACGGCTGTCAAATGAACGAGTATGATTCCGAAAAAATGCGGGATGTACTGCAAGCTTCTCATGGCATGGAGATAACGCAAGACCCTGAGGAAGCAGATGTCTTATTGTTGAATACCTGCTCCATCAGAGAAAAGGCACAAGAAAAAGTATTTTCTGCTGTGGGTCGGTGGAGAAAAATCAAAAATAAAAGGCCGGATGTCATTATCGGTGTAGGCGGTTGTGTGGCGAGTCAGGAAGGCGCGGCATTACAAAAACGTGCGCCCTATGTGGATATTGTCTTTGGTCCGCAAACACTGCATCGATTACCCGAATTACTTAATAAGGCGCGTGAGACTCATCAACGCGTAGTCGATATATCATTTCCAGAAATAGAAAAATTTGATGCCTTGCCAGAACCCAGAGCAGAAGGTCCCAAAGCTTTTGTCTCTATCATGGAGGGGTGCAGTAAATATTGTACATTTTGTGTTGTCCCTTATACCCGAGGCGAAGAAATTAGCCGTCCTTTGAATGATGTGATTGCAGAAATCGCTAGTTTGGCCGGGCAGGGGGTGCGTGAGATCAATTTACTGGGTCAGAATGTAAATGCCTATCGGGGAGAAATGGATGATGGTGAGATTGCTGAATTTTCATTGTTACTGCATTATGTGGCAGCGGTAGAAGGCATTGATAGAATTCGTTTTACCACTTCGCATCCGGCTGAATTTAGTGATGACATCATAGAAGCATTCGCCGAAATTCCAGAATTAGTGAGTCATTTGCACCTGCCGGTACAAAGCGGCAGTAATGCCATTTTGGCTAATATGAAGCGCGGATATAACCGTGACGAATATCTGGAAATTATGGCTAAAATGAAAGCCGTACGCCCTGGTATCAGTTTATCTTCTGATTTTATAATTGGTTTTCCTGGTGAAACGGATGAGCAATTTGAAGATACTCTGGATTTGATCGAACAAGTAGGTTTTGATTTTTCTTATAGTTTTATCTACAGTGCTCGTCCGGGTACACCGGCAGCAGATATGGCTGATGATATTTCTGAAGAGACCAAAAAACAGCGTCTTATTCGATTAAAAGACCGACTGAATGAAATGACCATGGCGGTGTCAAATAGTATGGTGAATACGGTTCACTCTGTATTGGTAGAAGGGGTTTCAAAAAAGAGTCCCTTGCAAATGACAGGAAGAACCGAGAATAACCGGGTCGTTAATTTTACCGCGCACCCTCGTTTAGCCGGGCAATTTGTGGATGTCATGATTACAGAAGCATTGCCAAATTCATTAAGAGGACGCATGATTGAGTCTTCCATCGATAAAATTTTAAACAACTAAATATATTAGCCTTGTCCGATTTAAATATTTCTCAAGAATTCACCTTACTTCCCGAAGATAATCATCGTTTATCTGTTTTTTGTGGTCAGTTTGATACGCATTTACGCCAAATCGAACAGCGACTGAAGGTGGAAATCGCTAATCGGGGTAACCGGTTTAAAGTGACCGGTTTTACTGGCTCCGTTAAAGCTGCCTGTGCTGTCATGCAAAATTTATTTGATGCGACTAAAGATGGTTCGCTCACCGCAGAAGATGTGCATTTATCCATGCAAGATTCCAGTGTTGATCAATTATTAGTGACTGATGATGTCGCTGAACAAAGTCATGACACTTTAGATGCTGTTTTTATTAAAACCAAACAGGGCGTCATTAAAGGTCGGGGTGAGAATCAGCAAAGGTATTTAAAACAAATAATGCAGCATGATATTAATTTTGGTGTGGGGCCTGCAGGTACCGGCAAAACATATCTTGCTGTTGCCTGTGCGGTAGAAGCCTTGCAGGCAGAAAAAGTCAGACGCATTATTTTAGTCCGGCCGGCAGTAGAAGCCGGAGAAAAGCTCGGATTTTTACCGGGCGACATGGCACAAAAAGTAGACCCCTATTTACGCCCTCTCTATGATGCGTTGTATGAAATGTTAGGGTTTGAGAAAGTAGAAAAATTGATTGAACGCAACATTATTGAGGTTGCGCCATTGGCTTTCATGCGTGGCAGAACTTTGAATGACTCGTTTATCATTTTAGATGAAGCTCAAAACACCACCACAGAACAGATAAAAATGTTTTTGACCCGGGTCGGCTTTGGCTCGACAGCGGTGGTCACGGGCGATATTACTCAGATTGATTTACCCAATGAAAAGATGTCAGGTTTAAAACATGTGTTGCAGGTTTTAAAAGAGGTGGAGGGCGTTACTTTTACCTTTTTTGGTGCCAAAGATGTGGTCAGGCACCCTTTGGTGCAACGCATAGTGATGGCCTATGAACGGTATGAGAAACAGCAGGCTCAATGAATATACTGGAGTTCCAGATAGTTTCTGAGTCTACCCGTGTGCCTGAAGAACAGCAGTTCCAATATTGGGTTGATTCTGTTTTAAGCACTGATGCGGAAGATAGCGAAGTAGTTATTCGTGTGGTGGATGAAGAAGAGATGGCCCGTTTCAATGAGCAATATCGCGATAAAAAAGGTGTCACGAATATTTTGAGTTTTTCTTATGAGGCACCGGCAGGTTTTGAGAGTGCATTATTAGGTGATTTATTGCTTTGTGCTCCGGTCATTGAAACAGAAGCATTGCTGCAGAACAAGCCATTAAATCATCATTGGGCGCATATGATTGTCCATGGCATACTGCATTTGCTGGGTTATGATCATGTGGATGATGCCGATGCGACAGAAATGGAAGCGAAAGAGATTGAAATCTTGAAAACAATAAAAATAAAAAACCCTTATCAGGAGAGAGTCTCAGAATGAGTGATGATAAACCACCGAGTAGCCAGCCCTTACAGAAAAGCCTATTGGATCGTATTGGTCATTTTCTGACAGGGGAGCCGCAAGATCAGGCAGATTTGCTGGAGATACTACAGGAAGCACATGACAAGCATTTGCTGGATGCAGAATCACTGTCCATGATTCAAGGCATATTGAAGTTTTCGGAGATGCGGGTCAGGGATATTATGATCCCTCGTGTGCAAATGCATGTGATACCTAAGGATGCTGAATTAGATACTATAGTCCCTTTGATATTGGAGCTGGGTCATTCCCGGTTTCCTGTCATAGAAGAGGATAGAAGTAAAGTGATCGGGATTTTACTCGCTAAGGATTTATTGCTGTATGCTCTGGAAAATAAACAGCAGACCGTTGCCGACCTAATGAGGCCTGTGAGTGTTGTTCCCGAAAGCAAACGACTTAATGTATTGTTGACAGAGTTTAGAACAAAACGCAATCATATGGCGATCGTGGTTGATGAATATGGCATGACGGCGGGTCTGGTGACTATTGAAGATGTGCTGGAGGAAATCGTCGGTGAAATTGTGGATGAACACGATGCACAAGAAGAGCAATATATTCAAAAACAGAGTGATAGCAAATTCACTCTTAAAGCGTTAACCCCGATTGATGAGTTTAATGACTATTTTTCAGCTGATTTGCAAGATGATGAGCATGAAACTATCGGTGGCTTTGTTGTGCATCAATTAGGTCATATGCCTAAGAAAGGCGAGAGACTGGAGTATGGTTCGTTTCGTTTTGAAGTGTTACATGCTGATGATAGACGGGTCTATTTACTGAAGCTGAAATTAATAAAAGATTAATTTATCAATCTTTATTAAAATGCGCAACGTATTATTAGCCGTTAAATAAGCAGGCGATAGCGTGCTGCTTTGGCTTTGTTCGCTCATGTCCCTGATTGTCCCCAGTGCCCTGGCTTGACACAGATAGTGGTATGGCCGTCACTATTAAAGACACCCTTATGACTTAGCTTTGTCGGGCCAGTGGTTGCTTTTCAGGGTAACTGATGACTTGTTAAACGCAGTTTTAAGGAGAACCCAGTGGTTGCTGCAATGAAAGTGAGTATTGCTGGGAATCAGGCACTGTTCATATTCTGAGTCCACATTCGAGACACTTTGCACAGGGAAAATCTTTCCCGTTCTGATACTTGCAGTATGACTTTCCAGAGTTTTTATCCGCTGAGTATGAGCCGGGTTTTTAAAACCTTCAGTAGGGAGCAAAAGGTGTTCCAGTATGCCCCGAAAGTTTTGATGGATGCGGGTCTGAATGCTGTCTTGTGTCTGCCGCTGCATTCATACTGTTGGGAGCGGGGCGGTGGCCCAAGTCCACCCATAACAAGCGGTTAAATCAATAATTTACGCGGTATCGTGAATCCTCGGAAAAAGTATTTTCACGAAATTCACACGAATAAATCAGAAGCTTCGGGTGACTGCGCTAACGGCAACCGGTCACCCTTCCCACCGTCATGTTCCATGACTTGGCTGCGCCTTTTGAGGTGAACTCTTAGGATGCCTTCAAATCTGTTCATACAACTCCAGATACTGTGCAGCACTATTTTTCCAGGAAAAATCTTTACTCATGGCTGTTTTCTGCATTTTTTTCCAGGTTTTTTTGTCGTTATATAACAGTAGCGTTCTTTTGATGGCTTCCAGTAAAGCACCGGCGCTGGCCTCTTTAAAAGAAACGCCGGTTGCGGTGTTATTGGCTAAACTTTTAGGTAAAGCATCTTCAATGGTATCGGCTAGCCCTCCGGTTTCTCTAACGATGGGGATGGTACCGTAGCGTTGGCTATACAGTTGATTTAAACCGCAGGGTTCAAAACGCGAAGGCATTAGAAAGATATCAATACCCGCTTCAATCTGATGTGCCAAGGCTTCATCGTAACCGATGGTTACAGAAATCTTTTTGGGATAAAGTCGGGCAAAATTCATGAGTTTTTTTTCTACACTTTTATCGCCACTGCCTAACAAAACCAGTTGCAAGGGCATTTCCACCATTTCGTTAAGACAATCAAGCAGAAGATCAATGCCTTTTTGTTCAACCAGACGGCTAATTAAGCCGAACAAGGGGACGGATTTATTGACAGGGAGTGATGACCTGGCCTGTAGCGAGGTTTTGTTAATCACTTTGTGTTCGAGTGTTTCAATAGAATAGGGTTCACTAATCGCACGATCTGTTTCTGGGTTCCATTGATCCAGATCCATGCCATTGATAATACCGCTTAAAATATTATATTTATGACTTAACAGGCCTTCTAGTCCATAGCCGAATTCAGGCGTCTGTATCTCCAGTGCATACGTCGGACTGACAGTGGTTATGCGGTTGGCATAGGCTAGGCCGCCTTTGATAAAAGAGAGCATGTCATGGAACTCAATACCATCAGGATGCCACAGCTGTCGAGGTAAATTCAGATTTGCAAATGTGCTTTCAGGGAAAATACCTTGATAGGCCATGTTGTGAATAGTAAAGACAGTGGCGGGTGTATTGCTTTCAATGGATAATAACGCAGGAACTAAGCCTGTTTGCCAATCATTACAATGCACCACATCAGGTTGCCAATCGAGATGGGCTCTATTCATGGCAACTTCAACAATAATGCGGCTGAAAAAGGTAAAACGATCTGCAATATTTTCCCAGGGGTTGCCCTGCGCATCGACATAAGGATTCCCGTCTGTGTCAAATAGCTCGGGGCAGTCAACTAACCAGACCCGCACCTGACTGTCGGGCAGTCGCGTTTCCAGAATATTGGCTTGCTGATTATTAACACGCACTGAGCTGATAAAATGGACATCTTCCGTTGTTTTTAACGAGGGGTAATTAGGTAAAATCACCCTGACATCCTGAGACAGTTCTGCCAGTGCTTTAGGTAGGCTGCCAGCAACATCCGCTAAGCCACCGGTTTTTATGAATGGGTGGATTTCACTACTTGCAAAAAGGATTTTTTTCATAATTTTAAGACAATGCCTGCGAGAGGTGGCAACGTAATACTGATTGAATGCGGTAAATCCATCCAGGCTGTGGGTTCGGAAAATACCCGGCTATTACCTATGTTACTGCCCCCGTAATAACTGGAGTCGGAATTTAAAATCTCTGTGTAACATCCTGCAGCAGATACGCCAATGCGGTAGTTTTCACGCACAACAGGGGTGAAGTTCAAAATAATAATTAATTCTTCGTCAGCCGTTTTGCGTCGGTAACTGATGACTGAATGCGTGATGTCATTACAATCAATCCATTCAAATCCTTCGGCTTCAAAGTCGTGCTGATATAAGCAGGGATGCTGGGTATAAAGCTTGTTTAAATCCTTGACCTGAGTTTTTAAGCCCATGTGGGATGGTTGATCTAAAAGGTACCAGTCCAGTGACTGATTAAAGTTCCATTCCGCTCCCTGACCAAATTCACAGCCCATAAATAACAGTTTTTTACCGGGGTAAGTGAACATGAAGGTATAGAGTAGACGGAGATTAGCAAAACGTTGCCAGTCATCGCCTTGCATTTTGTTGAGCATAGAACCTTTACCATGTACCACTTCATCGTGAGAAAACGGCAGCACAAAATTCTCTGAGAAGGCATATAGCATACCAAAAGTGAGTTGGTCATGATGATACTGTCTATGTATAGGGTCTTGTTGCATATAAGTAAGCATGTCATGCATCCAGCCCATATTCCATTTCATGGAGAAACCCAGACCACCTGTCCAGGTTGGGCGTGTGACTTGTGGCCAAGAGGTGGACTCTTCGGCAATGACGAAGGTTCCCGGGTGCTGGTCGTGGGTAATGCTATTCATGTGGCGCATGAAGTCGATGGCTTCCAGGTTTTCATTGCCACCATACATATTGGGAACCCAGTCATTTTCTTCGCGGGAATAATCCAGATAAAGCATGGAGGCAACGGCATCGACTCTCAGTCCATCCAGATGGAACTCTTCCAGCCAGAAGTTAGCACTGGCTAGCAGGAAGTTTTTGACTTCATGTCGACTGTAGTTATAGATCAGTGTGCCCCATTCTCTGTGTTCACCTTTACGCGGGTCCTCGTGTTCATACAAAGCGGTACCATCAAATCGGCCCAGGGCAAAGGCGTCTTTGGGAAAATGGGCGGGTACCCAGTCCAGAATGATACCGATATCATTTTGATGGCAGGCATCCACAAAATAGCGAAAGTCATTCGGTGTCCCGTGACGACTGGTGGGGGCAAAATACCCTGTGGTTTGATATCCCCAGGATGCGTCTAGGGGGTGTTCGGTGATGGGTAATAACTCGATGTGGGTAAATCCCATGTCTTTGACATATTCAACCAGTTCGATAGCCAGTTGTTGATAGTTCATGAAATTACCTTGAGCATCACGTTGCCATGAGCCGAGATGAACCTCATAGATAGACATGGCTTCATGTAGCCAGTCATGATCTTTGCGTTGATTCATCCAGAGGCTGTCTTGCCATTGATATGTTGTTTCATCAGCGACAATAGAAGCGGTCTGGGGGCGAAATTCAAATTGTTGGCCATAAGGGTCGGTTTTAACCAGAATCTCCCCCGTCTGAATATTTAAAATTTCAAATTTGTAGCTACAGCCGACTGCCAGACCTGGGATAAAAATCTCCCAAATGCCACTGCTGCCCAGTTTACGCATGGCATTGCAACGACCATCCCAGTGATTGAAGTCGCCTATTATGCTGACACGATGGGCATTCGGTGCCCAGACAGCAAAATGCACGCCCTCTATCAAGTCTATGGTGTGCAGGTGGGCGCCGAGTTTTCTGTAGATATGCCAGTGATTTCCCGAGGCAAAAAGGTGCTGGTCAAATTCGGGTAAAATAGTGCCGAAGTCATAAGGGTCATAACTGAGAGAATGATGGCCGTCTTTATCAGTTATCGCCAGTTGATAGTGTTCAGGGATGTTGTCTTTTGAGCTTTGATATTGGAAAAAGTCCGTATCAGGGAATCTCTCAAATGCAGGGCCTTTTGAACCCAGTAATATAGATTCACTATGCGGGGAATAAACCGTAATGGTCGTTAGTCCATCAAGCTGATGGCGGCCTAAAACTGAAAATACATCGTGATGTTTTGCAGCTGCAATTTGAATAAAATCAGAGGCTAACGGATTTATTTTAACGGTATTGGTCATATACAATGCCCCGGTGTAGTGGTTTGTAGTAGAATAAGCGACAACAAATGTTAACAAATTTTAGGCTTTGAGATTGAGAAATTAAGTCCAGCGGTGTGAATCTGTCGCATGTTGTTGGGTTTGAATTCAATAATGATTTTTACGTAAAGACTTAGGGGAATGAAAATGTCAGATTCAAAAAAACCAAGCCATGAACGTTTTGTTAGTCAATTAACCCGAGACACGGTTGCATTGATATTGGCAGGGGGACGGGGAACGCGATTACATCAGATGACAGACTGGCGGGCCAAGCCTGCCGTTCCTTTTGGCGGTAAATTTAGAATTATAGATTTTCCTTTGTCGAATTGTATTAATTCAGGGATACGCAAAATTGGTATTTTGACACAATATAAAGCTGACCCTCTTATTAAGCACATTCAACAGGGTTGGGGCTTTTTGCGCGGTGAATTTGGTGAGTTTGTTAATTTAATGCCTGCGCAACAGACTGCGCAAGGTGGTGGTTGGTACGAAGGGACGGCGGATGCTATCTACCAGAGTATTGATATGCTTCGCAGCCATAATTCAAAGTATGTCCTTATTCTTGCCGGTGACCACATTTACAAAATGGATTACGGTTCTATGTTGGCTGATCATGTTGATCAAGGCGCTGACCTGACCATTGGCTGTCTTGAAGTGTCACTGGATGAGGCCAAAGCGTTTGGGGTTATGCATGTTAATGAAAATAGAATGGTTCATGCTTTTGTCGAGAAACCTGCTAACCCTCCTGCCATGCCCGGTAAACCGGATATTGCTTTGGCATCCATGGGGATCTATATTTTTAATACCGAATTTTTGATCGATCAATTAATAAAAGATGCTGAAACAGACGGCTCAACCCGGGATTTTGGCCACGATATTATTCCCGCTGTAATTGATGGCTTTAATGTGAATGCCTATCCTTTTTTGAATTTACAAGGCGAGCAAAGTTACTGGCGTGATGTTGGTACTATTGATACCTATTGGTCTGCCAACATGGAATTGATTGGTGTTGATCCTGAGTTGAATTTATACGATAAGACATGGCCTATTTGGACGTATCAAGCTCAAAACCCACCTGCAAAATTTGTTTTTGATGATGAAGATAGAACAGGGCACGCAATCGATTCTATGGTTTCTGGGGGCTGTGTTGTTTCGGGTGCTACTGTAAAGCATTCCTTACTTTTTTCCGATGTCAGAGTAAATTCATATTCGATAGTTACTGATTCGGTGGTCTTGCCAGAAGTGGTGATTGGTAGAAACTGTAAAATTACCAAGGCGATTATCGAAAAAGGCTGTTTGATTCCAGAAGGAACCGTGATCGGGGAGGACAGGGCGGCAGATAAAAAACGTTTTCATGTAAGCTCGGGGGGTGTGGTTTTGGTCACACCCGAAATGTTAGGGCAGCAGCGGCACCTGGTGCGATAGCACCCATTATTGTTGTGGAACCTATGAAATCACCGTTAGATACACGGAGAGCGGGGGTATTGCTGCATATTACCTCCTTACCGGGAGGCGGTGGTGATTTTGGCCAGCAAGCCTATAACTTCGTTGATTATCTTCATGATTCCGGGGTTACTGTGTGGCAGACTCTGCCTTTGGGCATGCCACACGGTGATGGTTCACCTTATCAGTGTCTATCTGCACATGCCGGGAATCCTGCTTTTATCAACATTAAATGGCTGGTCGACCAAGGCTGGTTACACATCGTTGAGCAACATGAGCCTCATGATGCATTGAGTAAGCATCGTCTGTTGGGGCAATCTTTTGCTGATTTTCAATCGCTTGCCAGTCAACAAGATCAGCAGCTTTTTACCCGGTTTTGTGAGGACAAGGCGGGGTGGCTCAATGACTTTGCTTTATTCCTTGCCTTGAGACAAGAGCTTAAACATAGTTGCTGGAATCAATGGCCGGACAGCTTAAAAAATAAAGAACCTGCGGCGATTAATAAGGCATTGTTGCGTTTGAATTCTGAGGTTGAGCAAATAAAGTACCAGCAATTTGTTTTTTTCAGGCAATGGATGGCGTTAAAGGCCTATGCCAAAGAGAGAAATGTGCTGTTATTCGGCGATATTCCAATTTTTGTTTCCTATGACAGTGCTGATGTCTGGTCGAATAGAGCCGTTTTTAAGCTAGATAAGTCAGGTGAAATGTCTGTGGTTGCCGGGGTTCCTCCCGATTATTTCTCTGCGACAGGCCAGCGTTGGGGTAACCCGCATTATGATTGGGAATATCTAGAGAAAACGGGATTTCAATGGTGGCTTGATAGAATCAAAACTCAGGATGAGTTGTTTGATATTGTGCGCATTGATCATTTTCGAGGTTTGGAGTCAGCTTGGGAAATTCCTGCCAGTGAAGAGACAGCCATTAACGGGCAGTGGGTTCCTGCACCAGGTAAAGAGCTGTTGCAAGCGATAGCAAATGAATGTCGTTCCATTGCGCTAGTGGCAGAAGACCTTGGTATCATTACCGCCGAAGTGGATGCCCTAAGAAATAATTTCAATTTGCCGGGGATGAAAATCCTGCATTTTGCTTTTGATGGCAATGGAGGTAATGCTTACTTACCTCATAATCACATACAAAATAGTGTGGTCTATACAGGGACACATGATAATGATACGACCTTAGGCTGGTTTAATACCCTGAATGATCATGAAAAGCATCGTGTCTATGAGTATCTGGGTTTTTCTCAAACGGCTATGCCTTTTACCTTGGTGGGTGTGGCGTTGGCATCAGTAGCTAATTTGGCCATTATCCCGATGCAGGATATTTTAGAACTTGGCTCAGACGATAGAATGAATGTGCCTGGAACCAGTGAAGGTAATTGGGCCTGGAGTTTTGAATGGGACCAATTAACTCAGGAGCAAGTAGGGCGATTTACCCAGTTAATCCGCTTGTTTGGACGGTAAAAAATTTACCTGGCATGAGCTCAAATGAGCCACAAAGTTTGAGACTTTTTGTGGCTCATTTGAGCTTGAGTTAATGGTTTTTATCTTTTGGCTTGCTGTCTAACTAACTGTTGCTAAACATTCTATTAGCTAATCATCCTCTTTTCTAGGTTTTTGTTCCGGTATGGCAAGTAACGGAACATTATATTCTACAAGGATGGACTGGATCTTCACCCGGTTCTTATCAATCAGCTGTTCAAGCTGCAGTTTTCTTTTGTTATCGCCATAACGTATACCCATAGCCATTGAAAAATCAAATTTTGTACCTGTTGTAGATGGCATGGCTATCATGTGATAACTGTCGTTAGGACTTTGCGAGATAACGTATCCCGCCATCGGTCCCCATAATATAACCATATCAATTTTCGCTGATTTAAGATCCTTTTCTATTTTCATAGCCACATTATTTTCGGCATCACCTGTCATGGTTTGATAGGGAATACCTTGATCCAGCAATCCTTGCTGCTGTAGCCATGTGGTCCCTGGGCCACGATCAAACATGGCAATTTTCAGAGACTCTTCCCGCTGTAAAGACAAATTAGAAAGTTGCGATACCCGAGTGATGTCATCCCAGCCGCGTCCTTTGGCTATCAGTAGTACATAAGTTGAGTGGTAGTAGGGTTTTGTCGTTTTGGCAAAGTCGAAGCCGAGAGGAAGCCCCATCACCACATCACATTTATATTGTTGGCTATCCGCGATTTGAGCTTTCAGTGTGTTGCGAATGAATCCAATGCGTTGTGGAAACCAGTAATATTCAAGTTCTTGATTGAGTTCTTTGGCAAAGAGTTCTGCGATTTTATTTTCAAACCCATCTTGTGCTTTGCTTGAGTAAGGCGGGTGAAGTGGGTCGGCGCATACTCTAAATTTTTCAGTCGCGTAGCTAAAGGAGCAGAGGGTACTGAGGAATAAGGCGAAGACAAATTTGTTATAACGGGATAGTAATTTCATTGGCTTGATGGGTTTTGATTAGAAGGTAATTACAACTTGTCTACACTCGGCTTAATGCAGTAGAGGACTGGAAGCGGTGTTTTCGTTAAGGTTGTAAAGGGTATCGTGGTTACTATAGCGAGAGCCGTAGCATGTTGCAATAAGAGCCCGGTTTTATGTAATCAAACGCTGGTATTAAATAGCTTTTCCGGGGCTAATAGATTCCAACCCGGGACATCTAAAGCTTAAAGGGGGGGCATAAAAAAGCCCCAATCGACTGCATCGACTGGGGCTTTAAACTGCAGTTTAAGTTTTTAGCAACTTAAACTTAGTTTGGTAAAGCAAATACAGTGAATGTACCGCCTAATTTAGTGAAAGCACTTAAGCTACGGTATGCGCCTACAGCACCTAAACCTTCAGTGTTAGAAGCGTCAGTACCATCATCAATACCTGCTGCGATACCGATACCAGCCCAGCCACCAATGCCTGACAATACACCAACATATTGTTTGCCTTTGTAAGACCAGGTGTTGACGTTACCGATAATGCCAGAAGGTGTTTTGAATTTATACAATTCTTCACCTGTTTCAGCATTAACTGCTTTCAGGTAGCCTTCAAGAGTACCGTAGAATACTACGCCACCAGCTGTTGCAACAGAACCAGACCAAACAGAGAATTGTTCTTTGTTAGACCATTTGATTTTACCAGTAGTCGCATCCCATGCAGTGAACTGACCTAAGTTAGTGGTACCGTCTTTTTTACCTGTAATGGCGTCAGCACCTGCTGGCATCATAGTCAGGGTAGCACCTACATAAGGTTGACCTGCAGTGTATGAAACTTCAAAAGGTTCGTACTCCATGCATAAATGGTTGCCTGAAATGTAGAACAACTTGGTTTGTGGAGAGTAAGAAACCGGTTGCTGGTTTTTAGAACCTAACGCCGCAGGACAAACACCTACAGTGTTTTCGTCTTCACCATTTTGCTCAGTACTGTATTTAGAAACAACTTGTGGGCGACCTGAGTACATGTCAACATGCGTTGCCCAGTTAACAGATGCGTCAAATTTTTCAGCAACTAATAGTTCACCAGTAACACGGTCTAATGTGTAACCAAAACCGTTACGGTCAAAATGCACGACAGTTTTGCGCATTTTACCTTTGATTTTTTGATCAACTAAAGGTACTTCGTTGATACCATCATAATCCCACTCATCATGTGGAGTCATTTGGTAAACCCATTTAACCTCACCGGTGTCAGCATCACGAGCCCATAATGACATGGACCATTTGTTGTCACCTGGACGTTGTACTGGGTTCCAAGTAGAAGGGTTGCCTGAACCGTAATAAATAAGGTCTAAATCAGAGTCATAGCTAAACCAACCCCAAGTAGTACCGCCACCAATTTTCCATTGGTCGCCTTCCCAAGTACTTAAGCTTGAGTTTTTACCGACAGGTTGAACTCTACCGTCTTTCCATGTGGTGGTTTTTCTTGGATCAATTAAAGTATCACCGTCTGGTCCCATGCTGTAACCTTTCCATTCCAGTTGACCGGTACGGATGTTATAAGCAGCAAGGAAACCACGAACACCAAATTCACCACCTGAAATACCAGTGATAACTTTGTCTTTAACGACTAAAGGTGCTTGTGTGTTGGTCATGCCTAATTTAGGATCACCGTTTTGTACGCTCCAGATACGTTGTCCTGTTTTAGCGTCTAATGCTGTTAATACAGTATCAGATTGCTGCAAGAAGATTTTTCCGTCGCCGTAGGCCAAACCGCGGTTTACAGTATCACAACACATCACTGGGATAGTTACGTCTGCATCCATATTAGGGGTGTATTCCCAGATCACTGATTGTGTTGCTTGATCAAGTGCATACACGGTGTTAGGGAAAGGGGTGTGAATATAGATAACATCATTGACTACTAAAGGGCCACCTTCGTGTCCACGAAGTACGCCTGTAGAAAAAGACCAAGCTGGTTGCATGGTTTTAACGTTTTTAGTATTGATCTGATCTAATTTGCTGTAACGAGTACCTGCATAATCACCCCCCCAAGTTGCCCAGTTAGCGGGGTTTTTGGTCAAGCTTTCAACGCCATTGTTTGCAGTAGATACTACAGGGGCAGAAAGCAGAGCAGCGACAGTTGAAGCAAGCAGCAAGCTCTTTAAAGGCTTCTTCATATGTTTCCTCCAGAGTAGTCTGTAACGCGACAGAATACAGTTTTATGTTATGTTTAAGACTAATATTAGTTTGTGGATGACTTTCTTTTTTGTTCTTTTTATGGTTAATAAGAATTTCACAGGAACAGTCATACCAGAGTGGTAAATTGAATGATTTTGCAGCAAAAGTCAACTGCAAAGTTTTTTGGTTTTTACTGGATGTGCAGGGATGGCTTGATGTCAGTCAGCGTCTTATAGCTTAAGTGACTGAAAACTCAAGACTCCCAGAGGGGGGGGGAAGCCTATGTCAATGAATTCTGGTGGTGTTTTAAATAACAATTGAGAATAAACAATAGATTAAAGAAAGGCGATAAATCCTTATGCTGCTATCCGAATTATTATTAATTACTTTTGTTTTGTTGTTTTTGGCCATGATTGTTGCCAGTTTGTGCCGAAATATTCCTGTTCCGTATACTGTTTTGTTGGTTATTTTAGGGTTGGTAGTCAATTTTTCAGAACTCTTGTTGCCGAGTGAGTTTGCAATCAGTCAGTTTCAGTTAACCAATGAATTGGTTTTATTCGTTTTTTTACCGGCTTTGATTTTTGAGTCCGCATTATGTCTGGATGCCAGAGGCTTATTGAAGAATCTACTCCCTGTGCTGGTGCTGGCCGTTCCGGGTCTGGTGATATCGCTGTTCCTGGTAGGGTTTGGGCTGTGGCTTTCATTAGATGTGCCTATCATGATTGCATTACTGTTTGGCGCCTTGATTTCAGCCACGGATCCTGTGGCGGTGGTTGCTTTGTTTAAAGAATGAGGCGTGTCCAGACGGTTAATGATTTTGTAGGCGCGCCATGCGCTAGCCTCAATAAAGATTTTGGGACTCCATGTCACAAAAATCGATTTACCTCGCGGCGAATCAATAGGCTCCAGACGCCCTGCGTACG
>JAPYOW010000006.1:0-55197 GCA_029937975.1 Methylococcaceae bacterium
ATGGGTGCAAAACTAGACTGGGGGAGCCGTTTTCAGCGTTCCCGGTCTAGTTTCGACATAGTTATGCCTTGTGGTAAAAATTTGTGCCGAGAATGGGTCGGCACAAAATCATGGCATTAATCACGCAACAATTCATTCAGTCCTGTTTTACTACGTGTTCTTTCATCAACCTGTTTAATGATAACCGCACAGTATAAGCTATGAGTACCGTCTTTAGAGGGGAGGTTGCCTGGTACAACCACTGAACCTGCTGGCACGCGACCATAGATAATTTCGCCTGTTAAGCGGTTGAATATTTTAGTGCTTTGACCAATGTAAACGCCCATGGAGATGACAGCACCTTCTTCAACTACAACACCTTCAACAATTTCTGAACGTGCGCCAATAAAGCAGTTATCTTCAATAATTGTCGGACCTGCTTGCAAAGGTTCTAATACACCGCCAATGCCTACGCCACCGGATAAATGCACGTTTTTTCCAATTTGTGCGCAAGAACCTACAGAAGCCCAGGTGTCTACCATGGTGCCACTATCGACATAGCCACCAATATTAACAAAAGACGGCATTAAAATAGCGCCCGGTGCAATATAGGAACCGTGACGTGCGACGGCATTGGGTACCACACGAACACCGCCATTGACAAAGTCTTCAGGTGAGTGCGTTGCAAATTTTGCTTCTACTTTATCGTAATAACGCGTGTTACCGCCTTCAATGACACGATTTTCGTTGATTTTAAAGGACAGTAAAACGGCTTTCTTAAGCCATTGGTTAACCACCCATTCGCCGCTGGTTTTTTCTGCTACACGCGCGGTACCTGCATCGAGCATATTGATAGCTTGCTCAACAGCCGAGCGAACATCCGCTGAAACGGTTGAGGGAGAAATTTCAGCTCGGTTTTCAAAAGCTTCGTTAATAATGTTTTCTAAGTTTGACATAAGTTTTAATTTTAATGGTGAATGAAATTGTTAATTCGGTTGGCCGTTGCGATAGCTTCATCGATGCAAGCAAGCAAGGTCATTCTGGCATGCTTTTTTTCGGCTAAATACCGTGGGCATGAGCAATAAATAACTTCCAACGCATATTGTAATATCTTTTTGGTGAAATTTGGGGCTGTATTAAGCAAACTATTATTTAATACAGCGAGGTCTCTTATGGATAGACCGGGCCTGTTTATAAAATCCCATCGCTATGGGCATATGTGCAGTTAATTGCTTAATACGCGTACTGTGTGAAGGGTGAGTCGAGAGGAATTCGGCGGGCTGCTGATGCTGACCTGCCTGATCCATTTTTTGCCACAAGTTAATGCTTTGTCTAGGGTCGAAGCCGGCTTGTGCCATAAAATCAAGGGCTATGATATCTGCTTCACTTTCATGCATTCTACTAAAAGGCAAAATAATACCGTATTGCGCACCGATGCCTAAGGAACTGATAGCAAGTTTGCCTAATGTTGAAGTAGGATTGCTTACAGCTGAAATTAAAGAGATAGTTTGATTGACCGCTGTTGTTTGAGACAGGCGTTCATTACTATGCCGGGCAAGTACGTGGCCCACCTCATGCGCAATAACTGTTGCCAGCTGATCCTGATTGTCCACGAGTTTGATGAGACCTGTATGCACACCGATTTTATTCCCAGGTAACGCAAAAGCATTGAGTGAGTCGTCTGCAAATACCACGACTTCCCAGTCTCCAACAGTTTCTGCAGTGATTGCTTGCGCAATACAGTGAACAAAATGATTGTATCGGCTGTTTTTACTTTGTTGCTGTGCTGTCTTTATATTGTCAAATGCCTGTATGCCCATGGCATTTAACTGGGAATCAGGCAGATAAATAAATTGAGACCTACCTGTTGGACTGGTAGCACACGCTGTCAATAACAAACAAAGGAGTCCGATAAATACTTTATTCAACATAAAAAGGAGAACTGGCTTAAATGACTATTTTAACGTAACTTCGCTGATATTTAAACATTCGCGGGATGAGCGGGTATGATTAAACGTGAATTCAGGAGTGGATAGCATGCAAACCTTGGAGTCTGCTCTGTAATAGTTAAAGAGGGGGCAAGGCTTTTTGCTAACATGATCAAGCATGCTTTGCGATGCTAGTATAACATTGGCCAATTGTTAGCATGAAATGCATATATAATTGCTGTCAGCCTCGGACGAGCGGATAGTCGGCAGAAAGCGCGGGGAAATTTACCCATCCGGTGTGGATGGGTAGTGTGTGAGGCTAGCTAAAATTTTCCCGAAAGCTGTCTTATGACGCAGGCTAAAAACAGGCGCCCGTTATTTTTCTAAGGCCTAGGTTATGAATAGCGCAACCCCGGTTTTACCCGCTGCAATGCGCATTTTTTAATTTGTGTTTGGAGTTTAAATATATAGTTATATAATTATCATCTGTCTGGATGTCTTCACTTTTAATTGCATCCGTTTCAGAGCTTTGATAAATCAACAAACTGTAGCGATAGAAAATCGCGGTGAATAATTTTTTTAGCCATCATCAGCTCATTGTTTTATCGGTTATAACTGGCCCTAGATTGATTTGTAGCCTTGTCAGAGGGGCATGGACGATTTTTTGATCGGTTTTTATCACATACGGAGTTTAGGAAATGAATCTCGAGAAAGTCATTTTTGGTTTTTTTGTTGTACTTGCATTAACATTGAATTTTGGATTTTTTTTAGGTGATATGGAGAATCCGGCACATCACAATGTGATGGAGTTATTTGCCGTTATTTTCGTTAACCTAGTAGTGACAGTACTGAAACTAGGTGATCGGTCACAAATCGGAGCTGTTTTGTTAGCCACCAGTCTAGTGGCTGATTTGCAGTTGATAGGGGCGGCAATAATCTGGACTTTTGCTGTACATATCACGGAAACCGGACTGACACCGGATGTGATGTCCAGTATTGTCTCTTTGTCGGGCGGTGCTTTATTGGCTAATGTCATTTCTGCCGTTATTTTAGTGTCCGAGACACTGATTAACCGCCTGTAATGAAGACTACCTGATGAGAAGTTAATTATGGCAGCATCAGTTGATTTAAGTCGTGTTATTTTCATCGTTATGCGGGAAATGCGCGGCCCATTGATTGCATTGGTTTGTGTTTATTCCCTCTCAATTTTGGGGATGGTTTTTATACCGGGTCTTGAGCTTGACGGTGAAGTGCAATACATGAGTATTTTTCATGCATTTTACTTTATGACCTATACCGCAACCACCACCGGTTTTGGTGAAATCCCCATGGAATTTAGTAATGCCCAGCGTTTTTGGGCGATTCTGTGTTTGTATTTGAGTGTGCTGACCTGGTTATATGCCATCAGCTCCATCGTTATTTTGCTGCAAAATCCCTTTTTACTCTCTGCTTTTTCTGAATGGCGATTTTCACGCAGAGTGCAACGATTAAAAGACCCCTTTGTTATTATTTGTGGTTTTGGCGATACCGGTAGCGTGCTAACGCGAGGGTTGAGTGATAATGGTTTGCCGGCGGTTATTATTGATAGCAGTTTACAGCGAATTAAAGCGGTCAGGTTACGTGATTATTCGGTAGCCATGCCTGCATTTTGTGGGGATGCCTGTGTTCCTAAACACCTGTTGGAAGCAGGTCTGCAGCGTTCAAACTGTAGAGCAATCATTGCCATTACGAATAGCGAAGAAGTTAATTTAAAGATTTCAGTTCTGGCACGTGTGTTAAACCCCAATGTAGCCATTATTAGTATGTCTAAAGTCGCAGTGTTTGAAGAAACGTTATCTACACTGGGTGGGGAAGTGCATGTGGTGGATCCCTTTAAAACCTATTCAAGAGTGTTGGCCTCAATGATACGTAATCCAGGCTTTTATTCTTTTAATAACTGGTTAGTCAGGGATAAATCTGCCACTCTGGAACGTTATATTACCCCACCGAGGGGCACCTGGGTTATTTGCGGCTATGGGCGAATGGGACAGGAAGTCAACGAGGTCTTATGCGAGTATGGTATTAAAACGTCCGTTATAGATCCTAATGATACGTTAGACACAGAAGGTGTTGAACGTTATGTTATGGGCAGGACAACCACCAATACTCTGACTCAAGCAGGTATTAAGGATGCTGTTGGCCTTATTTCCGGAACCGACAATGATGGCCATAATTTAGGTATTTTGTTAAATGCACGTCGGCTAAATCAACATTTATTTACTATTGTCCGGCAAAATGGACATGAGAATGAGATCGCTTTTCGGGCAATAGAGGTCGATTTGATTATGCAGCCTACTCTGGTGGCTGCAAGAAAAATATTGTTTATTTTGATTGCTCCTTTATTAAAGTCATTTTTTAAATATTTACTTGCCAGTAAACCCGGGCGAGAAGAAGAAATGGAGGCGGTTATCCGGGAGCTGTCTGAGAAAGTCGGGAATCAGCCCCCTCATCTGGTGACGGTGGATTTTACCTGGGAAAAAAGTGGAGCTGTAATGTCCGTACTGGATCGCGGTGAGACAGTCTTGTTAGGTGATTTGATTAGGGATCCACGAGCTCGGGATCAGAGGCTGGATTTGGTGGTGCTGGTTATAAAAACAGAAGATAAGGAAACCATTTTGCCTGCCAATAATTATCAAATCAAAGAACATGATCAGCTTTTGTTTTGCGGCACTGCATTAGCACATCGATTGTTTAATGCGACCATTAATAGTGAGTATAAGTTACATTATGTGCAGAGCGGTGTGTATATTCCGAGAAGTTATCTGGTGAAATGGATCATACGGAAAGGATTTATAAAAATTTAAGGCCAGGAGTAAACCAGAATGACTGAAAGGTAGAATGCGCTTTGCTATTCCAGCTTTCAGTCATTGGCTTTTGATGCCTAAGCGGCCATATGTTTTTTGAGTTCTTTAGGCATAGAGAACACGACTTTTTCTTCAATGCCCTGAATCTCAATTGCTGAGGTTCCTCCCCATAATTTGAGCTGATCTATAACGGCTTGTACGAGTACTTCAGGGGCAGAGGCACCTGCAGTCACACCGACCACCTTCACTTGATCGAACCAGGATTGATTCATATCAGCCGCAGTATCAATTAAAAAGGCTGTTTTGCCTAATTGCTCAGCAATTTCACGTAAACGGTTTGAATTGGAGCTATTGGGTGAGCCAACAACCAGGATAACATCGGCCGTTTCTGCGAGGTCATGCACCGCATCCTGACGGTTTTGCGTGGCATAACAAATATCATCCTTTTTTTGCTCCTGAATATGAGGAAAAAACTCATGTAAAGCATCAACCATGATTTTGGTATCTGTCATCGACAAGGTGGTTTGGGTGACATAGGCCAAATCTTTTGGATTATTCACGTTCAGTTTTTTAACATCTTCAGGGGTTTCTACCAGATACATGCCTCCGCTACTGTTAGCCAGTTTTTCATACTGCCCCATGGTGCCTTCCACTTCAGGGTGTCCGGCATGACCTATAAGCATCACTTCACGGCCTGCTTTAGCATGTTTGGCAACTTGCATATGTACCTTGGTCACCAGAGGACAGGTGGCATCAAAGACGGTTAAATTACGCTCTTTAGATTCTTTTTGCACCTGTTTAGATACCCCGTGTGCACTAAAAATCAAATAAGAACCTTCGGGAACTTCACTGACATCTTCTATAAAAATGGCACCTTTGCTTCTGAGTCCCTCTACAACTGTTCGGTTGTGGACTACTTCATGACGGACATAAATAGGGGCGCCAAAGGTTTCTATGGCCTGGTCTACTATTTCTATAGCGCGGTCAACGCCAGCACAAAACCCACGTGGGTTAGCCAGTTTTATCTGCATATCTTGACTTCTTTACTTGATGAATGTAAGGGTATTTTAACTTATGTTTGTCTTTTTGTTGATATTTATTCTCAGTAGCCAGGATATTTTTAAATTATTCGCTGTCAGTTCGGGGCGGGGCAGGGGGGCGCGTCTGTAACTACCGGAAAATGTGCTAAAACTACGCGATAATTTGCCGATGCCCCTAAAACCGCTTGAGCTGAATACACCAGTGATAAATATCTTCATGATAAGACAATAAAACAGGAATGATGAGCAATACTAAAATTGTTGAGAACATCAGACCAAACGCGATGGCGGCTGCCATAGGAATCAGGAATTGTGCTTGTAAGGAGGTTTCAAATAACAGCGGTGCCAGTCCTGCTATAGTGGTCAATGAAGTGAGTATCACCGCTCTTAAGCGCTGGCAGGCAGCCTCCACTAATGCTAGTTTGATGGCCATGCCACGGTCGATGGCTTTTTGGTAAAAGCTGAGCAGGATAATAGAATCGTTGATGACAATGCCGGATAAACCAAAAAAACCAAATAAAGATAAGATGGTCAGGTCTATACCGAGCAATAAATGACCAAACAAGGCACCAATCAAGCCAAATGGAATGGCGGCCATGACTACTAAAGGCCAGCCGTAGGAAGCGAAAACCCAGGCTAAAACCAGATAAATAAGCGTTAACCCGATGATTAAGCCATATCGCATATCTGCCAGTGTTTCGCTCTGGTCGGCTGATCGTCCTTGCAATGAATAAGTGACCGCGTATGTTGAGGCAAGTTCTACTAAGGTGCTTTTTTCTAAAGTGCTTAATATGCTATTGGCATTATTTACTTTCGGGTCAACTTCGGCTGATATTTCAATCGCTAATTCGCCCTCTGCATGACGCAAAACTTCAAAGCCACGTTTTGATGACCATTCAACCACACTGCTCAACGGCACTGTTTGTCCAGAATCCAGAACAATTTCAAGGTGATCAAGGGCACTGAGGTTTTGTCTTTCATTTTCTGGCAGGGTGACTCTGACTTCGACTTCATTAATGCCATCTTGAAATAGCTGGATTAATTTGCCATCGAAAGCGGTACGCAGTTGTTGTCCCAGTGTGGCCGTGGTTAACCCTAATGCTTCGCCTCGGGCATTCAGTTTATAGATGAGCTGGTTTCGGCCATAGGGCATATCATCTTCAATATTACTGACGCCGGGGATTTCTTTAATGGTTGCAGCGAAGTCAATGGCAGCCAGTTTTAGTTGATGGGCGTTGTGTCCTGTCAAACGGACGGATAAATCTTTGCCCGGCGGCCCGATAATGCGGGTAGTGATGGTTAAAGTGTCCAGTCCGGCGGGGTGTTGAATACGTTGTTTCCATGTGCTGATAAAGTCATTATTTCTGATGTTTCGATCGTCAGAGGCTTGTAGCTCCACAGTGATTGAGCCCAGGTGGTCACCAGAGTTAGCGGCTCTACCTTTGTTGGAAATCCCCCGGCCATGGCTATTAAAGTGGGTTAAAACCAGCGTTTGGGATGACAGCGCATGATCTGTTGCAAGCAATGTGTCTTGCATGTGTTGCAGAAATTGATCAACCTGGGTTTTAGGGGTGCCAGGAACAAAAGCAATATTGGCATACAGCATTGATGACTCGGGGGAAGGGAAAAACCGGAATTTGAGTCTTTCACTGGCCAGCAAACCCAGGGTAACAATGAAGAGTGAAAGTACCAGACTTAAGGCTATGGCGCGATGATTCAATGTGTAGGTGATCAGTGACCTGAATTGATGGTTTTTCCAATGTTCAAAACGGTCATTAAAACGCTGATGCCAACCGGTTTTTTGCTGTCGATCCATTTTTAGAAATGAATGGCGTAAATGCCCGGGCAATACAAAAAAGCTTTCAATGACTGAGGCTATAATGACGGCAACAATCACCAGGGGAATAGCAAATAATATTTTTCCTGTAGGGCCGCCAATGAGCATTAGTGGAATAAAAGCGGCTATGGTGGTGAGTGATGAGGCTATCACCGGTGCAAACATGCGTCTGGCTCCCCCTTCTGCAGCGCTCAGGGGGTCTTCTCCCATCTGGTAATGGGTTAATGCATCTTCTCCTACTACAATGGCATCATCGACAATAATCCCCAAAGCCATGATCAGTGCAAATAGACTGATCATGTTAATGCTAGCGCCAACAAAATACATGATTAATAAGGTGGCCATAAATGAGACTGGAATGCCAAAGGCAACCCATAAGGCGATGCGGGGACTTAGAAATAGATACAGTATGGCTACCACCAGAATCAATCCGCCACTGCCATTGATAATCAGCAAATCAATGCGATCCTGAACTAATTTCCATGTTTCATCATAGACATGCAGCGTGATGTTATCAGGGCGCTGAGCCCGGGTTTTATTTAACCAGCGATGGAAACTATCGGCTGCTTTAAAAGAATCCCCATGTTCTGCTTTGCGTAACACCATTTCGACGGCAGGTTTGCCATTAACACTTAAAGTGACTTCGCCTTTCTTATTTTGTCTTTTAATGACGGCGATATCACCCAGATTAATACGTTGGGTGGCTTCACTAATGAGAGGCAATTTGGCAAATTGCTGTTCGTTACGGCGTTGTGACTGACTGCGTAATTGTGTTGCTGCATCGTGGTCGCCAAAGCTACCGGCTGGCAGGTCTTTACTGAATGCTTTGATCCTTTGCCCTACTTGATCCAGGCTAAGATCCAGGTGCTGTAGGGTGGCATGTGAGATCTGGATGGATATTTCCTGTTCAGGTAATCCGGAAATATCGATTTTATCAATACCGGCATGGAGTAATTGCAGCTCCAGAGTATTGGCATAGTTTCTTAATTCGGCAAAGTTATCCGGGCCGTAGATTAACAAGCGGGAAATTTGTTCATAACGGGCGGGGCTGACCACGGTGGGTTCTTCTGCATCGGCAGGCAGATTGCGGAACTCATCCACTTTTTGTTTGACTTGGTTTAAGGCTAGAATATTATCACTGCCTTCTACAAATTCCAGGGTAATACTGGAAATGCCCTGAGATGAAGTGGAGGTTAGATGGCGCAGATTATCGACAGACCTTAAGGTCTGTTCCAGAGGGTTGGTAATAGAGGTCTCGATGTCTTCTGCGCTGGCACCACTCCAGACTGTCCGGACCGTCACATAATCCAGATCAAAACTGGGGAAGTACCGAATATTTAGCTTGTGCAAGGCAAAAAGACCACCCATGATCATCATCAGCATTAACAGATTAGCGGCGACTTTATGATGGGCAAAAAAGCCTAACAGGTTGGTGGTGGGCTGCATGTCCTGATCAGTTATCTAATGCTGAGAAATCAACCTTCAGACCATTAATGGCATTGGGTAAATGGGTGGTCAGGATTTTATCTCCTTGTTGTAATTGCGGACTGAACACTAAAACTTTTTCATCATTATCTGCTAAGTAATTACCTGAAATCTGCACATTCAGCCCTTGCAGGCGGTGATTAATGATACGGTAAATGCGATTGTTATCGTACACAGCGGCATAGGGTAGGACAACAACATTTTTCTTGTCAGGACGGTGTAAGGACAAACTGATAGAACTGCCAGGCCTGACCCACTCATTCCCTGAGCTTATGCTAAATAAGGCATCAATACCTCGTGCATCAGCCACACCTGAAAGCCTGTCCAGAGTAAGTTGCAGCGTGGTACCCGCATAGCTGGCTGTGGCTGTTAATTGCAATTTGGAAAGGATGGCACTTTGTATTTCGTTGTGAAAAGAAGCAGGAATTTTAGCGCGGACTTCAAGTTGCTGGGTGGAATAAAAGCTCATGAGTATCTGGTTTGCTGTGACCTGGTCGCCTGGGGCAACAGATAATTTTTCTACAAACCCGGTAAATGGGGCAATGATTTGACTGCGCTCCAGGTCTAATTGAGCGAGTTCAACATCCGCCTGTGCATGAGCAAGACGTGCTTTGAGCTGCAGTTGTCGGGCGCTGTGATCATCCAGTGCTAATTGCCGGTTGGTAAAGGCTAATTGTTGTCGGTTCAGCTCCTGTTGCGCCAGCTCCAGTGCCGCAAGAGAACCCAGTCTTTTATTTTGTAGCATTTTTGCCCGGTTAACGGCCGAATGCTCAAGTGTCAAGAGGGATTGTTCGTGAGCAAAGGCACGCTGATCCGCTTTATATCGTGTCTGTTCACTTTGTATCAGGGCTTGTAATTCCGCCACACGGGCTTCGGCTTGTGCCAGTCGGGGTTTAAAGTCTCGGGTATCCAGCGTTAATAATAATTGTGCTGGATGGATAGGATCACCTTCCCGGACGTGAATGGAGGTGACTCGACTATTTTTGGGGGCGGCTGCATTGACTCGTGCCGGATTTTCAATTTGACCGTACAAGGTCAGGCTGGGTGATAATTGTTGCAGGTTGGCGATTTGCATCCGTACATGCCAACTGCGTTCTTTAGCGGGAGTGGGTATTGATGTTGCTTGCGTGGCTTTAAGCACAAAAAAGATTGTTATGCCTATGACAATAATCAGGAATGGTAAAAACTGTTTCAGCGTGGGTCTTGTCATGTTTAAGTCATACTTTTTTAACGGTGTCCTTGTATACTGAGTATGTTAGCATTTTGTACGATTTGTTTTGAGGTGTTTATGGTACTGTTTGGTTTTATATTACTCGCAGCCTGTCTTGTGTTTGGCGGTGTTTTTGTACTGCTCAGAACAGCAAGGAAACCGAAGATTCCCAAAGGCTTCAAACCCAAGGAGGAGGAGGATGATTCCAGCGGCTGGTGACAATGACAAAGCGCACTTTTAGCAGGTACGTAGTCAGGTTGCAGTACCGCATGACTTTTTTTAAAGCCGAGCTTATTTAGGTAATAGATGCGGTTTTCTGGTAGCGAATACCAGCCACAATAAAGTGTTCAAACACCTCTTATCATTCGGAACTCAAGGTTTGTTTCTCTACTTTCTAAACAGAGCCAGATAGGCGTGCATTATCAGGATGTGCGGTTTTAATGGCGGTGGGTTCTACCCCTGGGGAAGTGATTTATAATGCCATGCATGATACGTGGCATAGTACGGGCTTTCTTTGTTATTAAGAGCACAACCACAGTTAACAAGTTTAGCCCTGGTTGTGGTGATGAATATATTCAAGTACCGGTTTTCCCTGTATAAAATGCTCGTCAATAATGCGATCTAGCTTTGCACTATTGATATCGTAATACCAGATACCATCAGGTTGTACACAAAGTAAGGGGCCCGAGGTACAGGTTCCAAAGCAAGTCACTTTGTTTCTTTTAACGCGTAACTCACCTTTGTCCAGTCCTGCGGCTTTCAGTTTGATTTTTAGCTCATTGTAGAGATTCTGACCTTCACCATTTTCAGTGCACTTATTGCCAATACAGACCAGTATATAGCGGTGATAATCCATCATGGTGGGTTTGATAACTTCAGTCATTGTTGGCCTCTGGTGTTTCGCGGATGTTTTATGCTAAACAATCGTGTTGGTATGTGTGTCATTGTGTCGAATCAAACTCACCGCCTTGTTTAGTGAGTCATACTCGAAAGACTAATGGACCGTGCGCTGGCTCATATTTAGGAATGAATAAAATAGACTATTATAAACCAGTGCTTAATGCAGGAATAGACGCTTTAGCCGGGCTTAAGCGCGGTCATTATGCCGGGGTGGATTGGCGCGAACCTGACCCAGCCAGTTAAAGCATAGCCGGGGCATGCTATCACTGCCCCAGACTGTGGTGAAAGTTGGTTCTTAGACTATTGAAAAAAAACAGCCGCACTGATTAACAGAGCACTGCTTAAAATAGCCAGAACGGTGCTGTCATGCTGCTTTTCCATTTGTTGACGTAAGCGGGTGATTTCCTTGCTTTGGTTTTCTATCTGATGTTTTGTGTGTTTAGCACTATCCAGTGCTTGAAAAATCAGTGTTGGCATTTCGGGAAAATGTTCTGCAATTTCCGGGAATTGTTTGGCTAATTGTTTGATTTTGGCCTTAGGCCCAATGCGTTCGTGAAACCACTCTTCTAAAAAGGGCTTGGCGGTTTGCCATAAATCCAGATCCGGATATAACTGGCGACCGAGACCTTCAATATTTAACAAGGTTTTTTGTAACAGGATTAACTGGGGCTGGACTACCATATCAAAGCGTCTGGCTGTCTGGAATAAGCGCAATAATAATAAACCAAACGAAATATCTTTTAAGGGTTTGTCAAAAATGGGGTCACAAACACTGCGAATGGCAGATTCAAAGTCTTCAATACGGGTATCCGAAGGTACCCAGCCCGATTCAATGTGCATATCGGCAACACGTCGATAGTCGCGGTTAAAAAAAGCGAGAAAGTTTTCTGCTAGATAGCGTTGATCAGAGAGGGATAGCGTGCCAACGATACCAAAATCAACTGCAATATATTTATCAGGTAAGTCGACGAAAATATTGCCCGGGTGCATGTCCGCATGAAAAAAATTATCACGGAATACCTGAGTGAAGAATATTTCCACACCGCGTTCAGCGAGTACTTTAAAGTTAGCTCCTTCCTCTCTGAGGCGGTCTATTTCGCCTACAGGAATGCCGTAGATTCTTTCCATGACCAGCACTTTTTTGCGGGTAAACTGCCAGTATATCTCCGGGATATACAGTGAATCAGAGTCTTTAAAGTTATCGCGTAATTTTGTGGCATTCGCGGCTTCTCTGACCAAATCCAGTTCATCCATCAGAGTTTTTTCGAATTCGGTAACGACTTCCATGGCGCGTAATCGCTTGGCATCCTCCCAGAATTTTTCTGCCAGACGTGCTAACTCATAGAGCAACCCTAGATCAGAATGTATTCTTTTTTCAATGTGAGGGCGTAGTACTTTGACCACAACGTCTTCACCACTATGCAGTTTTGCCGTATGGACCTGGGCAACAGAGGCTGATGCCAAAGGGCTAGTGCCAAATTCAGCAAAAGCTTCTGAAATTGTTTGACCTAGTTGCTGCTCGATCACCTGACGCGCGAGTTCGTTAGAGAAGGGGGGTACTTTATCTTGCAGCTTAACTAATTCATCAGCAATATCATCGGGCAGGATATCTTTTCGTGTGGATAAGGCCTGACCGAATTTAATATAGATGGGGCCCAGATCTTCCAGGGTTTTACGTATTCTTACGCCACGCGGTTCCGAGGGCTTTCTTAACCAATAATTAGGGGAAAAAACGGCAAGAAAACGAATCGGTCGAAATAAATGCGTTTTTAAGATGATTTCGTCTAAACCGTGGTACATCATGACCCAGTTAATGTGGATTAAACGCATTAATATTTTTGGATGAATCACTATTGTACCTAAATGTAGAAAAGCTATGGTTATCTGTTATTTACGCGACCGGGGGTGCTAAAAATATGGCGGGCGTCGTTTTAATGTTCAGAGTTAAGTTTTAATTGTTCAATCCGCGTAGCAAGGCGATCAAAATCAGAACGTATTTTATCAACCTGTTGATAAAATAGATCGGCTTCTGCTTCTGCAGGAAGATCACGGGTTTCTTCTTGTAAAAATTCTTTGCTATTGAGTTTGAAACTGCTGAGACTGTCTTCAGTCCAGTTAAAACCGGTTCGGAATAGCGAGCCTATCTTATGGGCAAGAATGTCCCCGGTAAATTGAGACAGTTTTTCTTCCAGGTCAATATCCAGTTTCTCAAAAAGTTGCTGAAATTTATGCGCCAGATGTGTGTCACCTTCAATTTTAACTTCACCGCTGAAAATGGATCGCATGGGGCTGGAGCTAAGTCCCATTAGGCCAAGGGCTGATAGCGTACCACTGATGGTGGTGTCAACCTCAGCCGGATAGTGCTCAAGCAGTTGGATTTTATCTGTGGTCGGACAAAGATAAAGGGTTTCATGCCATGGCAATATATTGACGGCAATGACTTTTCCAGCCATAGGGGTCAGAAATAGACTGACATCTTCATCAAGAGATAAATATTGATTGAATGCCGTTTCCAATGTGCCGATCAATAGTGGTTTTATCATATGTATTTATCGTGAGCGTAGTTGAGAAGGAGGCTAGATTTTATAGCCTCTATGCACAGCAACAATTCCCTGGCTCATATTGAAATATTCACAACGTTCCAGTCCTGCATCCGCCATCATTTGTTTTAATTCGTCCTGTTTAGGGTGCATACGAATGGACTCGGCAAGATAACGATAGCTTTCTTCATCCTTTGCAATAATACCGCCTATTTTAGGTAACAGTTTAAACGAATAAAAGTCATAAACTTTTTCTGTGATTTTATCAATGGGATGTGAGAACTCTAGCACAATAACGCGGCCACCTGGTTTAAGCACTCTATGCATAGACCGTAGTGCGGCATTTTTATCGGTTACATTTCTCAGGCCAAAAGCAATACACACACAATCAAAGCTATTGTCTGCAAAAGGCAGGCATTCGGCGTTGACCTGAGCATAGCGAATGTTGCCGGTTAAGCCACGATCGATGAGACGATCCCGGCCTGTGCGTAACATTTCTGAATTAATGTCGGCCAAAACCACAGAGCCTTCTTTGCCCACACGTTTTTCAAATAAGGTGGTCAAATCACCCGTGCCACCGGCCAGGTCCAGAATATGGTCGCCATTTCTCACGTTGGCCAATTGAATGGCTACTTTCTTCCAGATTCTATGAATACCAAAAGACATTAAGTCATTCATGACATCATAGCTACTGGCAACAGAATCAAAAACACCGCGGACCATGCGGACCTTGTCTTCAGTTGCTACTTGTTTATAACCAAAATGGGTTGTGTTGTCAGTTGTCATCGTTGTACCTTTCGCTTTTGTCTACTTTTACTTTTTTAACGTGTCATTCAACCAGGCTACACCTTTACGGGGCGACAGCATATATATGTTGATGGGGAGAATATACTCGGACCTGCGTTGTTTACTAATTTTGTATGGTTTGTTTATGGTGATAACCGGCTTTTTTTAAAGCATCAAGGTAGTTTGTCCACAGGGTCTGATATTCAGAACCTAATTTATATAACATATCCCATGAATAAATGCCGGTGTTATGTCCATCCGTGAAGGTGGGCTCAATACCATAGTTACCCACCGGTTTAATCGCTGAAATATTGACATCTTCTTTCCCTGTTTGCAGTATTTCCTGGCCAGGGCTATGGCCTAAGGCTTCGGCAGAAGGGGTGTATACGCGTAGATATTCACAAGGGAGTTCAAAGGTTTCACCATTATCAAAACTGATTTCCAGAATGCGGGAGATTTGGTGCAGTTTGATATCAGTGATGGCGCAATTTGCCGGTTCGACTTGTAATCTCATTATTGCCTCACATTACAGAATATAGCGACTGAGGTCTTCGTCTTCAGCAAATTCGGTTAAATGAGTGTCCACATAAGCAGCATCGATCAGCACTGATTTTTCCATCAAATCTGAGGCATTGAAAGAGAGGTCTTCCAGTAAACGTTCCAGAATGGTGTGTAATCGTCTAGCCCCTATGTTTTCAGTGGTTTCATTTACATGCCAGCCTAATTCAGCAATACGTTGAATGCCGTCATGAGAAAAGCTAAGATCAATGCCTTCTGTTTTCAATAGTGCCTGATATTGTTCAGTCAATGAGGCATCAGGTTCGGTCAGAATACGTACAAAATCATCAGCCGATAAGGCATTGAGTTCCACTCTGATCGGGAAGCGACCTTGTAATTCAGGGATTAAATCAGACGGTTTGGTTAAGTGGAATGCACCGGAGGCGATAAACAGGATGTGATCTGTTTTGACCATGCCATATTTAGTGCTGACCGTGCTGCCTTCGACCAAGGGGAGTAAGTCACGCTGTACACCTTCTCGGGATACTTCACCGCCACCACCACCTAATTCAGAACGTTTACAAACCTTGTCTATTTCATCCAGAAAAACAATGCCGTTCTGTTCCACGGCTTCAACCGCTGATAATTTAATATCATCTTCATTTACCAGCAGAGAGGCTTCTTCTTCTTGTAAGGCTTTAAGAGCCTCTGAGATTTTTATTTTACGGGTTTTGGTTTTTTCATTGCTCAGGTTTTGAAACATGCCTTGCAATTGATTGGTCATATCTTCCATGCCTGGAGGCGCCATGATCTCTACGCCCATAGCCGGTGCTTTCAGATCAACTTCAATTTCTTTATCGTTTAAATCACCCTCGCGTAATTTTTTACGCATTTTTTGACGGGTGGAGGCTTCGGTGTCCGAAATCATGCCACCTTCGGCAGCCGGTAAAAGAATATCCAGAACCCTGTCTTCAGCGGCATCGGCTGCTCTGTTTTGTACTTTGTCCATTTCGGATAGCCGGTTCATTTTTACCGCAGTATCCACCAGATCACGGATAATGGATTCTACATCACGTCCCACATAGCCGACTTCAGTAAACTTGGTGGCTTCAATTTTAATAAAGGGTGCGTTGGCTAAACGCGCTAAACGACGGGCAATTTCTGTTTTACCCACACCGGTCGGGCCAATCATGAGAATGTTTTTCGGGGTAATTTCTTCACGCAATTCTTCAGCAACACGCATTCTACGCCAGCGATTACGCAAAGCTATCGCTACAGAACGTTTGGCACTCGACTGACCGATAATATGTTTGTCTAATTCACTTACAATTTCTTTAGGTGTCATTGTACTCATGCTAATTATTCGTGCTCACTTTGGGGTTCAGTATCCAGTTCTTCGATACGTAAATTGTGGTTGGTATAAATACAAATATCGGCAGCTATATTTAGGGATTTTTCTACAATTTCCCGGGCACTTAAGTCGGTATTTTCCAATAATGCCCGCGCAGCAGACTGAGCAAATGAGCCACCGGAACCAATAGCCATCAGGTTATATTCGGGTTCAATGACGTCACCTGTGCCGGATAAAATAAGGGAGGTTTTGGCGTCGGCAATGGTCAGTAATGCCTCCAGTTTGCGTAAAGCACGATCAGTACGCCAGTCTTTGGCCATTTCCACCGCGGCTCGGGTTAAATTACCGCGATGTTTTTCAAGTTTGCCTTCAAAATGTTCAAATAAGGTGAATGCATCTGCTGTTGCACCAGCAAATCCGGCAATAACTTTGCCATGGTATATGCGACGAACCTTGCGCGCATTGCCTTTCATGACGGTGTTTCCTAAAGAAACCTGACCGTCACCCCCGATTACCACTTTGCCGCCACGGCGAACTGAAAGTATTGTTGTTCCTCGAAAACTCACTTGCTACCCACTTAAGAATAATAAAACTCACTAATTCTACAGGGTATTGCCTGAATTAGGGGGTTTTAATAGTTAAATATCAGAATTTATTGTCACTACTGCGTTTGTTGATAAGGCTTGAGAATGCCAGTGGGTTATTTATCAGGAAGTGTAAAGGCATCCATGGCCACAAATCATGGTTGTTTTAAGCGGCACATCCACATCTTGCTGCGGCGTATGCGCTGTCAAACGTCCGGGGTCTGAGACCCGATAAATAAAGTATTAGCCATTCCGTTAACCATCCATCGCTATGGACTCTACAGGAGTTAAGCTGGCCCGGTTATTCATCAATTTTTAATAACCAACCATCATTTGCTTTACAGTTATTGGTTCCTGAGGCTTTTATATCAATCCTGGCATAAGTATTTTGTAGCGCATCAGGTAATTTTCCGCTGACTTCGTAGCCGGTATTTTTTTTCGTAATATTCATCTCGACAACTAGTTTTTTTACACTCACCACCATGCTTTTAGGATTGGTTAATGACGATGCTTTAAATGAAAATTCAGTACCCGGGCTAACCGTTGTTAATTTGCTGGGGGTAAATTGAGTGAACTTGGGTTTTTTGCAAGCTTTTTGACTGCTACCACTCCCATAAGCCCAGGTTTGAGTGCACATAGAGGTGAGTATTAAGACAGATAATAATTTAACGAGTTTCATAGGGTTGCTCCAAATGGGTCTTTTTAGAATTATACAACTTAAGTTTTTTGAATCTTAATTCCTTAGCGTGTCGAATCTTTTTTAATCGTGAGTTTACTACTCAATAGCAGATGTGCTGCAAATCTTTACGCGTGTCTATGGAGTAGGGGGTGCTTAAACGGTGTAGCGTGAGTGATTATAAAACAGTTGGGCTGCATGATAAAGTACTCCCCGCATGGCTGGTGGCTGTGGCTGGCAAAGGGCCTGTTTGCTCTAAGAGCCGATGATTCCGCATTTAGTTCCATTGGGGTGGGAACGTGCGACTGGCCGCTCCTGTATGTAAAAGTTCAGGCTTTAGCTCAGGGTCATGATCGCGTCAGCGATGCTGGTAGCGGGTAGACCTGCTGTGATTCCCAGCGGTCATTGTTCTGTTATATGCCTGAGAGTGCGGCCGGATGTGGTATGGCTAAAAGCTCTTTACGCAAAGCAGGGGCGATAGCTTGCTAATATTCACCGCCAGATACAAAATTTGCAGTCAACAGGCTGGATGAAGGCTATTTTAAGGCATGTTTTACCGGCTTTGCGGGGGTAGGTTTTAATCATCAAGCAGGGCGGGGCTTAGTGCTCAACACGGGGTGCTCTGGTTTTTGCCGGGACGTATCGAAGTTCAATAGGAAGTAATAGCCAGCTTATGGCGCAGTGTCCATAAGTTGATAGCCTTGAAATTGACAAGGTAAATAGAGAAGAAGGTTGGGGCGATTAGGATATGTTTTTGACTCAAAGCAGAGGTTTTGATGGGGGAATTTTTAATTTAGTTCACCAACACTTTAGAAAGTGCGTAAAATACCCAGCTTTTCCATTTATTACATCGAATATAATAACCTGTTAAAGACGTTGTTTTATAGCGTTTTATTGGCAGGATGTTGCTTTACGAAGAAGAGGAATATGTTAACTACCGCAAATATCACTATGCAATTTGGCGCTAAGCCTTTATTTGAAGACGTCTCCGTTAAATTTGGGAACGGTAACCGCTATGGGCTTATTGGTGCTAATGGCTGTGGCAAGTCTACATTTATGAAGATTTTAGGCGGTGACCTGGAAGCGACCGGGGGTAATGTATCCAAAGATCCGGATGAACGGATTGGCAAATTAAGACAAGATCAGTTTGCTTATGAACAATTTGCAGTGGTTGATACGGTGATTATGGGACATGAGGAATTATGGGCCGTCAAATCAGAACGGGATGCTATTTATGCCAAACCGGAAATGACCGAAGCAGATGGTATGCGCGCTGCTGAGCTGGAAGCTGAATTTGCTGAGATGGATGGTTATACTGCAGAATCCAGAGCCGGAGAATTGCTGGCGGGGGTTGGCATTGATGTCGCTCAGCATTATGGCTTGATGAGCGAGATTGCCCCGGGTTGGAAATTGCGTGTTTTATTGGCGCAAGTGCTTTTTTCTGAACCTGATATCATGTTATTGGACGAGCCAACCAATAACTTGGATATCAATGCTATTCGCTGGTTGGAAGGGGTCTTGAATGAGCGCAATTGCACAATGATCATTATTTCCCATGATCGTCATTTTTTGAACAGTGTGTGTAGTCATATGGCTGATCTGGATTATGGCGAGATACGTCTGTTTCCTGGCTCTTATGATCAGTATATGACAGCGGCAACGCAAGTCATTGAACGCATGCAGTCTGAAAATGCAAAAAAGAAAGCGCAAATTTCAGAATTGAAAGCATTCGTTAGTCGCTTTTCTGCCAATGCTTCAAAATCAAAACAGGCAACGTCTCGTGCCCGACAGCTGGGAAAAATTGATTTGACAGAGATCAAACCTTCCAGTCGTCAAAATCCCTATATCCGTTTTGAGCAAGATAAAAAACTGCATCGTCTCGCTCTTGAATTAGAAGGCTTAAGTAAAAGCTATGACGAAGAATTATTTGCTGATTTTAATTTGATGGTAGAAGTCGGTGAACGTGTAGCAGTTATCGGTCCTAATGGTATCGGTAAATCGACTTTTTTAAAATGTCTGGTGGGCGATGTGTTGCCTTCTGGCGGTATTGTAAAATGGTCTGAAAATTCCCAGATTGGTTACTGTGGACAGGATCACGCCGCCGATTTTGCAGAAGATTTGCCCTTGTTTGAGTGGATGGAGCAATGGGGTAAACCCAGTGATGATGATCAGGCCATTCGGGGCACACTCGGTAGGTTACTGTTTTCTCAAGATGATATTGATAAAAAAGTCAGTGTTATTTCGGGGGGTGAACAAGGACGTATGATCTTTGGTAAACTGATGCTTCAGCGGGATAATATTTTGCTCATGGATGAACCAACCAATCACCTTGATATGGAGTCGATAGAAGCGTTGAACCTGGCATTAGAAAATTATCCGGGCACTTTGATATTTGTGAGTCATGATCGTGAGTTCGTGTCTTCATTGGCTACTCGAATATTAGATATGACGCCCACAGGGATTGTGGATTTTAGAGGTAATTATGAAGACTATTTACGAAGCCAGAGTATGTCTTAAGCTGGAGTCATAGGGTGAATGGCTTGACGAAGGTTTAACGCATGGTAGTCTATTGCTTCACGTCTCCACCGTGAGCATTGATTTGGCATTGCAGGTATTTTTTTAGCCTCTGGCGATATTTTTTATCTCTCCCGGTCTGGTTGTCCTTAGGACTATGAGTGGTTGATGTAGCAGACGCCGGGAATACCTTCTTAGCTTGTATGAATTTGTTGTTTTGAGTGCTTGCCATGCGTAGCGTAGCGAAAATGCTGTGCCAGAAAGCGGATAAGCCAGCGACTACGGTTTTAAAGTCACATGACCGTGAACAGTGACTAACTTTTATTATTTAGAAATAAACCGTGAATGACTGAGTTGGAATCTTTTTTTAGCAGTGATGGTTCATTATCAACAGTCATTCAAGGTTATTTGCCGCGTGCTTCTCAGTTTGAGATGGCTGAGGCTATTGCCAAAGCGATTGATAACAAACAAAACCTGATTGCAGAAGCGGGAACAGGCACAGGAAAAACGGTGGCTTATTTAGTCCCTGCAATTCTGTCCGGGAAAAAAGTCATTATTTCTACCGGCACAAAAAATCTTCAGGATCAGCTATTCCATAAAGACTTACCTCTCGTCCGAGAGGCTATTGCAACGCCTTTTAACTCAGCGTTGCTAAAAGGTAGAGCCAATTATTTATGTATATACCGCCTGGAAAGTGCACTTAACACCAGTTTCGGTTATAGCAAGGAAGATGCGCAGGCCTTGTCACACATTAAAGCCTGGTCAAAACGCACTAAAGTTGGCGATATTTCAGAAATCAGTGATGTTGAAGAAGCTGACCCTGTATGGTCGAAAGCGACTTCAACGGTGGATAATTGCCTGGGTCAGGAGTGTCCTGATTACAGTGATTGCTTTTTGGTAAAAGCACGCAAAAAAGCACAAGAAGCCGATATTATTGTGGTGAATCATTATTTGTTGTGCGCGGACTGGTCGCTAAGAGAAACGGGTTTTGGTGAGCTATTACCCGATGCCGAGGTGGTGATTATTGATGAAGCCCATCAACTTTCTGAAATCGCTTCCAGCTTTTTAGGTATTTCGCTCACCGCAAGGCAACTCAATGAACTGGCTACAGATACCTTGGATGAGTATTTTAAAGATGCCAAAGATATGCCGGAAATACGAACAGTGTGTGAAGACTTGCAGTTTGAAGTTAAAGACTTGCGATTGGCATTTGGGGTGGAGTTACAACGCGGTGACTGGCAAACCATAGAGGAAAATCCTAAGTTAATCAGTGCTTTGGGTGCGGTGCATGAGCAATTGGAAAAACTGGCCGATCATCTGGAAGCCGCCGCAGTGAGAACCAAAGGTCTGGAGTCCTGTTTTGATCGTGTTGAAGAGTTAGAATCCCGACTCGATAGCCTGATTAATGATGACAGTGGACAATGGATACGTTGGTATGAAACCCATAGTAAATCATTTACCTTGAGTAAAACCCCCTTGAATATTGCGGCTGAATTTGAGCGATTCATGCAGCAGCATAAAGCGAGCTGGATATTTACTTCAGCTACCTTGAGTGTGGCGAAAAACTTTGCCCATTTTGCTCAAGGTCTAGGCTTGCACGAAACGAATAGCCATAGCTGGGAAAGTCCTTTTGATTTTAGCGCCCAGTCCTTGTTTTATCACCCTAAAGGATTGCCCAAACCCACAGAATCCGATTTCACCGAAAAAGTGGTGGAGTTTGCCATACCGGTATTGCAAGCCAGTCAGGGGCGGGCATTTTTTCTGTTTACCAGTCATCGGGCATTAAAAATTGCAGCAGATATTTTACGCGATAGCATTGACTATCCTTTGCTGGTACAGGGCACGCGTGCAAAATCCGTGTTGCTGGAAGAGTTTAAGGCGCAGGGAAATGCTATTTTATTGGCTACCTCCAGTTTTTGGGAAGGGGTGGATGTCCGAGGGAATGCTTTGTCCTGTGTTATTATCGATAAATTGCCTTTTTCTTCACCCGGTGATCCGGTATTGAAAGCCCGTTTGCAAGCGATGGAAAAGCAGGGACGGAATCCTTTTTTTGAGCATCAGTTGCCCTCTGCGGTGATTGCTTTAAGACAAGGGGTGGGGCGCTTAATACGTGATGTCAACGATAAAGGGGTGTTAATGATTTGTGACCCTCGTTTATTGAAGCGAGCGTATGGTCAAATGTTTTTAGATAGTTTGCCGGCAATGCGTCGTACTCGAGATATTTCCGAGGTTGAAAGTTTTTTTCGACACATTGAACAGGAGCATAAAACTTGAAATTATTAGCGGTAGAAACATCCACAGAAGCCTGTTCGGTAGCCTTGCATATTGATGGGCTTGTTGAAGAGCGTTTCCAGATTGCTCCCAGAGAACACACCCGGCTAATATTACCCATGATAGATTCGCTGATGGCGGACGCGCAATTAAAACCACAGCAACTGGATGCTTTGGCGTTTAGTCGGGGGCCGGGTTCATTTACCGGTGTCAGAATATCGACCGGTGTGATACAAGGTATTGCCTTGGGGGCGGATTTACCGGTTGTCCCTGTGTCAACGCTGGCGGCGATGGCGCAGCATTATTTTAAAACCGGTGATGCTGACTGCGCTTATACTGCCATGGATGCAAGAATGGGAGAGATTTATTGGGGGGTTTATACAAAAAATCAACAGGGTACAGCAGAATTAGTGGGTGATGAAGCCGTGACTTTGGCTGAGAATATTATTTTTCCTGATCGACAGGGGCTGGGTATTGGTTCGGGCTGGGGCATATATCAACAGCCATTATCGGCTTGTCTGGGTGAATTATTGACAGGGTTTGAGGTAGATCATTTGCCGAGAGCTTCAGCTATTGCGGATTTAGGCGTTTTGGGGATGGAAAATAATCAAGCTGTTGCGGTCGAAATGGCGATGCCTGTCTACCTTAGAGATAAAGTCGCTAAAAAAGAATCAGAAAGATAGTACAATAACAAACTTTTAGTCAACGCTTGGATTGTGGTACGCAATGGCACAATATTTTCAAATTCATCCCTCTAATCCGCAAAAGCGATTAATACATCAAGCCGTAGAAATTTTAAATCAAGGCGGGGTGATAGCACTGCCAACAGACTCATCGTATGCTATCGCATGTCATATTGGGGATAAGCGTGCACTGGATACTATTCGACGGATACGACAACTGAGTGATAAACACAATTTTACCCTGGTGTGTAAAGATCTAACGCAAGTCTCTAATTTTACCAAGATAGGTAATGATGCTTATCGACTCATTAAAAGCTTAACGCCTGGCCCGTTCACATTTTTGCTGGATGCAACGAAAGAAGTGCCTAGACGGCTACAGCATCCCAAGAAAAAAACGGTGGGGATTCGGGTTCCGGATAATATTGTTACGCAAATGATCCTGGAAGAATTAGGCGAGCCTTTGCTCAGTTCTACCTTGATCTTAGCCACGCAGACAGAAGCAGAAACGGATCCTTATGAGATTCGAGAAAAGTTGGAACATGAGCTTGATTTAATTATAGATTTTGGCATTATTGAATCGCGCGAAACCACCGTGATAGACTGTTGCGCGGATCATAAAATTGAAATACTCAGGCAAGGCATAGGCCATGCACCTATGCTAGACTCATAAAAATGGATGAATTAACACTTATACAACGCATTGCCGTCTGGATTTTACCGGTGGTTTTTGCCATAACCGTGCATGAAGTGGCTCATGGCTGGGTCGCTAAAAAATACGGAGATAATACCGCTTCCATGTTGGGTCGATTAACCTTGAACCCGTTAAAGCATATGGATTTGTTTGGTACCCTGATCATCCCCGGTTTGCTGTTGATATCGGGTACCGGCCTTATTTTTGGCTGGGCAAAACCCGTGCCTGTTGATCCCCGGTATTTTAAAAATCCAAAAAAGGCGATGGCTGTGGTGGCGGTAGCCGGTCCTGTGTCAAACGTGTTGATGGCCATAGCTTGGGCAATGGTGGTGCGTATCGGGGTCAGTCTTGAAACCGAGGCGGTCTCTTTACCGCTTATATACTCAGGGATTGCAGGCATCTCAATTAATCTTGTGTTAGCCCTGATTAATCTGCTTCCTATTCCACCGCTGGATGGCAGTCGAATTTTGACGGGATTTTTGTCGCCCAAATGGGCATGGCGATATAGTAAGCTTGAGCGGTTTGGTTTGATTTTTATGCTGGCGTTACTTTGGTCTGGCGGGTTGAGCTATATATTGGGCTATCCTATGTATTATGCGCAGCAATTGTTTTTTTCCTTGGCCGGTTTATAAAAATGCCTGAAATGTTAATGATACCTATTTAAAGGGCAGTTCATGTTCAGCGTCTTGAGCTTATTGCTAGCGGCCGCTGGGGGTTAAATGAATGCTGCGAAAACCCTTGATTGAGTGGTGGAAAAGTAAATGGAAAATGGTACCGAGTCCGTTACCGAGCAACATGTTGCTTTAGTACAGGGTAATCCTTTATTAACGTTGCCGGAAGATTTATATATTCCTCCTGAAGCGCTGGAAGTGTATCTGGATAGCTTTGAAGGTCCGCTGGACTTATTACTTTATTTAATTCGAAGACAAAGCTTCGATATTCTAAATATCCCCATTGCTCACATTACCACGCAATATATCAGCTATATTGACATGATGGATGAATTGCATCTGGAATTGGCTGCTGAATACCTGCTGATGGCTGCATTATTAGCGGAAATAAAGTCCAGAATGTTGTTACCCAGACAATCGGAAGCAGAAGATGAGGAAGATGACCCTCGTGCTTTCCTGATTAGAAAATTACAAGAATATGAGTGTATAAAAAAGGCAGCAGAAGATATTGATTTACTGCCTAGGTATGAACGAGATATTTTTGATGCTATGATCGATGTTAATGATATTGAAATTACGCGATCTCCCCCTGACGTTGATTTAACAGAATTACTTTTTGCTTTTCAGGACGTGCTTAAACGCGTTGACCAATTAAGTCACCACCACATAACCCGGGAACCCCTTTCAGTCCGTGAACGAATGGCATCCATTTTGGAAAAACTTAACAGGCCAGATAGCCTCGCTTTCTCTGCGTTATTTACCCGATCAGAAGGGAAGAGCGGAGTGGTTGTCTCGTTTCTTGCAATCCTCGAACTCAGTAAAGAAGGACTCATTGAAGTTATCCAGTTCGAGCCCTTCGCAGAATTACGCGTCAGAGCAAAAACCGCCGAGTGAGGTATTAGCGATTGATTCGGCTGTTGATATAGAGAAATCAGCCAGACAGGCAGAAAAAAGGAAAAAGAGGCTTGCCGCTGAAACGGAGAAAATCAGAAAAGCCCTGGAAATGGAAATCACCCTAAAATTAAAAGCTGAATTAATTCCTCGACTGGAAACTGAAATAAAGTCACAATTAGCTGCGGAATATCAGGGAAAATTGGAACAAGCATTGGCTGAATCGGTAGAGACAACCGCGGCAGTAGATCAGGAAAACAGTCAGCAGGCAGGCCAGAAGATAAAACCGCAGTCAAAAAAGCATATAGATATTGATATGGGGACTAAACAAATTGTTGAGGCTATTTTGTTTGCGGCCGAAAAACCAATGACGGTCAAACAGGTTCAGAAAATATATCCTGAACATGAAAGGCCTGAGCTTGTCGTACTACAAGTTGCGATTGATGCAATTATTGAGGATTATGCTCCTCGGCCGATTGCTTTAAAATGTTTAGCCAGTGGCTACCGCTTTCAACTGAAGGATGGCTATGCACACTGGGTTTCCCGCATTTTTGCCGAAAAGCCCCCTAAATATTCGCGTGCTTTACTAGAAACTGTGGCAATTATTGCATATAGGCAACCGGTGACCCGAGGGGATATTGAAGATATTCGCGGAGTCAGTGTCAGTTCAAATATTATACGAACCTTGTTAGATAGAGAGTGGATTCGTGTTATTGCGCATAAAGAGGTACCCGGTCGTCCTGCCTTATATGGATCAACCAAACAATTTCTGGATTATTTTAATTTATCATCTTTAGCACAATTACCCACTCTGGATGAAATACAGAATTTAGATTTCGCTGCTGAACAGCAACTGAGTCATGAGCTGAATAAGAATGAAATGGATCGGCCGAAATTGACTGAAGAAGTCGTCGAGCAAGAAACGGTCAGCGAAGAAGACCGCATAAAAGAACCATTAACTGAAGAAACACTAATTAAAGAGCAAGCTATTGAAGAAACCGAACGTCAAGAACAAGAAATCATCGACCTCGTCTTGGAAGACAGAGCGTAAATCGCAACACCAGTCGCATGACATCATGATGCCAAATAAGGCGGAACGTATTCAAAAAGTACTGGCTCGGGGTGGCTTGGCTTCAAGAAGAGAAATAGAGCGCTGGATAGATGAGGGGCGACTTAGTGTTAATGGCGTAAAAGTGACGCCTGGATTACACCTGAAGTCGGGGGATCAGGTTCAGTTGAATGGTCGGCCCATAAATTGGGAAAAATATACTGAACAGCCCACCCGTGTTATCGTCTATAACAAGCCGACAGGGGAAGTGGTTACCCGTAGAGACCCGCAGGGACGCCCTGTGGTGTTTTCCCGATTACCCAAGCTGGATATCGGACGCTGGATTTCGGTGGGCAGACTGGATATTAATACATCAGGTTTATTATTACTGACCAATAACGGCGAACTAGCGAATCGATTAATGCATCCATCAGCTGAAGTTGATCGGGAATATGCAGTTCGCATTTTAGGTAATGTCTCGGATGAAATGATTGCGCAATTAAAGGCAGGGGTGGAGCTTGAGGATGGTAAAGCACACTTTGACGACATTCGTTTCTTTTCAGGTGAAGGGGCCAATAAATGGTTTCATGTTGTGGTTAAAGAAGGTCGAAACCGGCTGGTAAGGCGGTTGTGGGAGTCACAAAATGTGACTGTCAGCCGGTTGATGAGAGTACGCTATGGCCCTGCCGTGTTACCCGGTAATGTCAGAGCGCATGATTATTACGAATTAAATAATAAAGAATTGGCAATATTGCTGGAGTTTGTCGGTTTGAAATCAGAAAAATCATTGAAACCTGCTTTACAGCAAAGGTAAAAAAGTCTGATTTATTGCGTAATATGACAAAAGATCGTGTTGAAGTCGATGTGTTATGTGTTGGGCATGCGTGTTATGACCTGGTTTTTGCCATCACAGCACACCCCAGGAGTGATGAAAAAATAGTAGCAAATGAACTCTTGGAATGTGGTGGAGGGCCTGCTGCTAATGCGGCTATTGCAGTGTCCAGATTAGGATTAAAGTCGGCTTTTGCGGGGTATTTGGGAAATGATTTATATGGAGAAATGCATCTGCAGGAAATGCAGCAACACCAGATAGATACGCAATATGTGGTTCGGGGGGAATGTCCCACACCACTTTCAACGGTACTGGTTAAACCGGATGGGCAGCGGGCATTAATTAATTATAAAGGCGCCACCAAACCCTTGTCTGCCCCCGCCATCAATTTTTCTGCCATAACAGCAAAAGCCATTTTATTTGATGGTCATGAACCTCATGTTTCCTTGGCACTTCTGGAATTAGCACGTCAGCAGGGTATTCCTACGCTATTAGATGCGGGTTCCATGCATGAGGGTACAGCGCAGTTATGGCATCGGGTTGACTATTTAGTCGCTTCAGAAAAGTTTGCCTGTCAGTTTGCCGGTAATGTCAAAACTGCATTGCAGCGTTTGGCCGAAGCATCCCCTGCTGTGGTTATCACTTTAGGCGATAAAGGACTGGTCTGGAAAAAAGGGGGGCAAGCCGGAGCGCTTGAGGCTTTTCCTGTGGCTGCCATTGATACCACGGGGGCGGGAGATGCCTTTCATGGTGCTTTTGCTGCAGCACTTGCGCTAGATAAGAGCTGGCCGGATATTTTAAGCTATGCCAGTGCCGCTGGTGCGCTATGTTGTACTAAAATGGGTGCCAGGCAAGGATTGCCATGGCAAAAGCAGCATGAACATTTGTTACAACTGAATCCCTGTCAACAGACATAATGTTTTTATATTGCAGGGAGTTCCAGGGGATTCGCCAGTTTTTGTCGGTTGAGTGAAACTACTCTACAAGCGAGTCGGATTGCACAGACCTAGGCTCGGGCTGGACGGCATCAGCGATGTTCGGGTTCCTCTTGATCTCTAGTCAGGTCTTGCCAGTGTTTGAGGCACTGGCACAAGGGACACTAATTATATTAAGAATATAGTTGCTAGGCCCAAAAAGGACAAAAATCCAATGCAATCGGTGACTGTGGTTAATAACACACCACCGGCCAGTGCAGGGTCAATGCCTAATCGATCTAACATGAGTGGAATACTAGCGCCGGCGATTGAGGCACAAACCAGATTTATGACTAATGCGGCCCCTAATAATATTCCCAGATCGGTGCTTTGAAACACGATGCTGGCAATAATGGCCACAATAGTAGCCCAGGTAACGCCATTAACCACCCCCACAGACACCTCTTTGATCAATAACTGGGATGCATTGGCTGTACTCACTTGTCTTAATGCCAGGCCTCTCACTACCAAGGTTAAGGTTTGACTCCCGGCGATACCTCCCATACTTGCAACAATAGGCATCAGGACTGCCAATGCTACGATTTCTTCTAATGTCGCTTCAAACAGGCCAATAACCCATGAGGCCAGAAATGCGGTTATCAAATTGACGCCTAACCACACCGCTCGACGTTTGGCACTGGTAAGTACAGGTGCAAACATGTCCTGTTCTTCATCCAGACCTGCCATACTCATAATGGTGTGATCAGCTTCTTCTCTGATGATGCCGACTACATCGTCAATAGTGATACGTCCCATTAAACGTCCATTCTCTCTGACGACAGGTGCGGATAACATTTGCCGTTGTTCAAACATCATGGCTACATCTGTGGCTGACATTTGATATGGAATGCCTTGTACTTTTGCATTCATAACGGTTGAAACTTTGGTTGCTGGGTTATGAATTAATAAACTGGATAAAGGGAGAACCCCTTGCACTCGATCTGCACGATCAACCACAATTAAACTGTCGGTAGAAGATGGCATCATCATGCGTTTACGTAAAAAGCGGATAACCACGTCTAGTGTGACGTCTGCTCTTATGGTCAAGACATCCAGTGACATTAATCCACCTGCGGTATGATCATCATAAGCCAGTGTAGATTCCAGTCGGTTGCGTTCATGTACCCCCATCGATTCCATCACTTCGGATAACAAAGGTTCAGGTAACACATGGAGCAAATCAGCCATGTCATCTGATTCAAGATTTTCCGTGGCTTTGATCAAATCCTTTCTGTCGGTGATTTTTAGTAGTCCCTGACCTACTTCGGTATGGACTCTGATTAAAATCTCTCCCATGACATTAGGGGGAATGACACTCCATACCAGTTTTCTCTGTGGCAGATCAAGGGATTCAAGGATATGTGCAGTTTCTGCTGGGTACAATGAATGAATAAGATTTCTTATTTCCACATGAGAGCCTTGCTTTAGTAATGCGATAGCATGGTTCAATAAATCTTTTTGTTCTGAGTTTTCAGTAGGTCGTGACATGAGTGAGTATATAAAAGTATAAAATTATCGTACTGTGGTTTGGCTGTATTCATCATCGTAACGATGAAGCTTAAGCTAATTATTTTTATTTTTTACGCTATGAGTAGTTAAGGCATAATCATTCAATGTAACTCTCTATGGCGAATAATTACATTGAGTGCTTTTGTCTGAAAATACGTTACCAGAGCCTCGACCAGATAAACAGAACGATGCTGACCGCCAGTACATCCTATGGCAATCGTTAGATAACTGCGATTATCAGCTTCAAAACGAGGTAGCCAGCGATCTAGAAAAAAACAAATATCATGAAGTAACTCCTGGGCACTTTTCGTTTTGTTTAAAAAATCAATAACAGGCTGGTCTTTTCCCGTATAAACTCTTAACTCGGGTTGCCAATAAGGGTTAGGTAAACAACGGGCATCAAATATAAAGTCAGCATCAAGAGGAATGCCATGTTTATAAGCAAATGATTGCAGTTGTAACGATAAATACCGCGTGCTCTTTTTTTCTAGCTGTTTTTTTACTAATTCCCGTAATTGGTAAATATGTGTCCGACTGGTATCAATAATCACATCTGCATGCCTGAGTACCGTCTTCAATAACTCTTTTTCAATTTTTAGTGCTTCAGACAAAGGCACATTAACATCTGTTAAAGGGTGTTTTCGCCGGGTTTCACTGTATCTTTTGAGTAGCACATTTTCTTCGGCCTGTAAAAAAATGACTTCACAGTTTATACCTTTGCTTCGAATGAGGTCTAATCGATCAGAAAACTCCAGCAAGCTTTCGCTTTGGTTTCTGGCGTCAATGCCTATCGCTGTTTTGGCGTATATTTCATTATCAACATGCATGACATGATTGATAAAGTTGTCCAATAGGCTAATGGGTAAATTATCAACACAATAATAACCGCAATCCTCTAAAGTATCTAATACAATACTCTTTCCAGAGCCGGAAAATCCGCTGACAATTAAAAGTTTCATTAAGTTGTTAGGCGTAGGGCTGTCAATAGTTTAACTTAAGATGTGAAGATTTAAAAACATTACAAATGCTGGATGGTAACTTCTGTTTTCATCGCTGTGCTAATAAAATAGGTGTATAGCCGGGTAGAGTCACATTCGGCATCTGTCGGGTAACCAGGCTTTATTAGTGTTTCTGTGAATTCAAAAGGCACGTCAGTATTCGAATATTATGAACCTTCACGCTTGTATAATGTGTACGAAATAAGGTCTGTAACTGGCGTTAATACGCTTATTGTTGATGTTATTTCGTGCACATTACTATTGGTCTTTTATTATCTGTGACTGGTGGTTTTTTCTTTATGTTTGATGATTTGACGATCGAGTTTGTCAATCAAACTATCAATGGCTTGATACATATCTGTTTGTATATCATCGGCAAATAATTTTGCTCCTCTGACTTGCACCGTGGCTTCTGCTTTTTGCTCAAGTTTGTCTACTGATAAAATAACGTGTACATCAGTCACATTATCAAAATGACGCTTAAGTTTTCCAAATTTATCATTAACATAAACTTTTAATGAATCTGTAACTTCTACATGATGACCTGTTACGCTGATTTGCATAAATTAAACTCCTTCATAAAAATTTTTTCAAAACCCATCGGTCATAAAAGACGCTTTCTTTGGTTTGATGATGGAATAGATATTGCTTTACGATACTTAGCTATAGTTCGTCTAGCAACATTAATGCCTTTTTCCTTTAATAATTCAGATATTTTACTGTCACTAAGTGGTTTCAACTGATTTTCATTTGCCACCAACTCTTTAATAAATGCTCGAATAGCTGTTGCCGAGCATTCCCCTCCAACTTCGGTAGAAACATGGCTAGAAAAGAAATGCTTGAATTCTACTATACCATTGGGTGTGTGCATATATTTCTGTGTTGTCACCCGAGATATGGTTGATTCATGTAAGTCCAGTTCTTCTGCTATGTCTCTTAAAATCATGGGCTTCATTGCGATAGCGCCATGATTCAGAAATCCTTCTTGCTTAGCCACGATACTTGTTGCAACGCGTAATAAGGTTTCGTTTCTGCTAAATAAGCTTTTGATAAACCAGCGAGCCTCCTGTAAATGCTCTTTCATGCGGATGTTATCCTGACTACTGTCAGCTTTTTTTATCATTTGTGAGTAAGCAGAATTAACACGCAATTTTGGTGCAATATCAGGATTTAAGCTGACACACCATTTTCCACTTTTTTTCAAAACAAAAACATCGGGTACAACATATTGGGAATCTACGCTTTGTATTTTAGTGCCTGGTTTCGGGTCTAGTGTTCTAATTAAAGCAATCACTTCTCTTAATTGTAGTTCGGACAGTCCAAGCCGTCGCATTAACCGGGATATGTCATGCGTTGCCAGTAGATCCAAATGGCGTCGAACCAAGTCAGTAGCCTCATTTTTAAAGGCCAGCGTGTCAGGGAGATGAATTAATTGTATCAATAAACAATCCCTTAAGTCTTTTGCTGCTATACCGGTAGGATCAAAATTCTGCACCCTGTGTAAAACACCTTCTACCTCATCGAATTCAATATTTTCTAACTGATGTTGTAAACCCTGATGAATATTTTCAATGGTGTCACTGATGTAGCCGTCTGTGTTGACTGAGTCGATAATGGCAATAGCAATGGCATGATCTCTTTCGGAGATTAAAATCAAGTCTAATTGTTGCCGTAAATGTTCGATGATTGTGATGGATTGACAAAATTGCGTTTCAAATTCAGTTGTTTCCTGATTATTGCTAGTGATAGGTTGCGTATTCTCAAATATATCCTCCCAGTCAGAGTCAACAGGTAGTTCATCAGGAACATCCGTTTGTGAGCCTTCACTGGTAATTTCATCATGGTTGGGCGTAGGGGTTTCAGGCGTTGTTTCTGTTGACTCTTGATGGGTAGTTACTTCATCCTCATCAACTTCGAGCATCATATTGGATTCAAGGGCTTGTTGAATTTCTTGTTGCAAATCCAGCGTTGATAATTGCAATAATTTGATCGCCTGCTGTAGTTGCGGCGTCATTGCGAGGCTTTGACCAATACGTAACTGAAGTGACTGTTTCATAGAATAAAGAAGTTTATGGATATCAAGTCAAAGGAGGGTGGCTACAGATATGATTCTGTAAAGAGTCATATCAGCAGTGTAGAGCCGTTGCGAAATCCAGTCTTACCAGAAAGCGGGATTTCGGTTTTCACTCTATTCGCCTACCACTGCCATAAATTAAGTTAAACCCTCTTCAGTATGCGAGGGGGGCTAAATAAAGAAAATAACATTTAAATTTCTTGTAATCCAATTTTCTTGGCAAAAACTCTTGCATTGATTTAACCATAAGGTTTCCATGCAAGATATGCCACGCAGGAGAAAGAGAATAATTGCTTATTACTGCTCGTTCCTTAATAGCGCAATACTTGTCTGTTTATAATCAAAAGACACTGTGATTCATTATACTAAAATACACTCGGAATAGGTTAAAGACTAAAGTTATCGCCTAAATAGACTTTTCTGACTTCTTCGTTCTCTACAATTTCTTTCGTTGTTCCTTCGGCAATAACTTTTCCTGCATTAAGTATATATGCTCGATCACAAATTTCCAGTGTTGCTCTTACTTTATGCTCAGTGATTAAAATCCCGATTCCACGGTGCTTGAGATGGGCAATGATTTTTTGCAAATCAATAACCGAAATGGGATCGACGCCTGCAAAGGGTTCATCTAATAAAATAAACTGCGGATCAGTTGCTAAAGCTCTGGCAATTTCAACTCTGCGCCGCTCGCCTCCTGAAAGCCCGATTGCAATGTTGTCTCGTAAATGGGTAATATTAAATTCATTCAGTAAATCATCTATCAAGACTTCAGTTTGGCCCTTGGTTAAATCAGACCTGATTTGCAAAACAGCACGTAAATTATCTGCTACCGACAATTTTCGAAAAACGGAAGGTTCTTGCGCTAAATATCCTACGCCGAGTCTGGCCCGGTTATGCATAGGATAGTGAGTGATATCCATGTCATCAAAAAAAATCTCGCCACTTTCTGCTTTGATTAATCCAACCAATATATAGAAGCTGGTGGTTTTACCTGCACCATTAGGCCCAAGTAAACCTACAACTTCTCGGGTATTGACATGTAAGCTCACATTATCCACAACATTGCGTTGGTTATAGCTTTTGACCAGGTTCCGTGCACTTAATCTAGTCATTGGTGTTTTGACCCTGTTCTGTCAAGACTGCTTGAGCCGTGTTTGATAAAACAGTATGGGTTTTTTCTATGACTGTTTTATCGCTTTTCGGGGCATGGGCCATTCGGTTTTTTTTCATTTTTTTGGGGTTTTTGACTTAAAGACAGAATGAACTCTTTTGCTACTTGAAGACTTATCCCCTGCTTTAATTAAAGAGTTTTTACTGTCATACGTTATAATCCGGCTTGCCGAGCGGTTATTGCCTTGAGAAACCACGGCTTGTTCTATTAATATTAATTTGTCTTGTTTTGGATAGTATTCACCCGTTAAGCCTTCACCGTGAATGTATTCTTTGCCTTTTCCGGGAAGTTGTTTGAATTTTGCCGGCTGACCGGTAAAAACCATCTTCATGATTTCGCCTTTTTCAAGATAAACCACCAGCTTGTCTGAGGTTATATATAAAGTACCTTGCCGGGTAATGACATTGCCAGTATAGATACTGATTTGCGTTTTATCGTTAAAGCTTGCTGTATTAGAATCAATATAAACAGGTTGTTCTGCATCACTTTTCAGGGCGTTAGCAGCTGTGAAAAACACCAGCAAAAAAGTAAAAACACTTATTTTAATTAACTGCATATCGTCCTTTAACGTTGGATAAAAATTTCACTTTAATAGGGTCGCTAAATGTAGTTTGTAGGCCCACGCCTTCTGTTCGGTTAGACGGGTCTATTATTTCTGCCCATTGATCCGTTTCGGCATAGCTGATCGACAGTTTAACTTTTAGCTCAGAAGTATTAATATTTAAGGGGTTCAGTGTTTTTGTTCCGGCTCTACTGATAAAGACTTTTCCAGACAGCAGCAAGTGATCTCTGTCAGCCTCCAATATCCCGGTTTCTGATTTAATTACCCAGGGGGGCGTATCAGGGTTATATAGCGTCATCACAGGGTTTTCGAGATGAGTGGTGCCATCATCTGCGTAATGGATCAATTTATCCGCACTCAATTCGTTCTTTATGCTGCCGGTAACATCCATTTCTTTTTTGTAATAGCCTGAGCTGAAATAATCAGGGCTATGTGCGGCAATAGTCATTTTCCGGCTCTCTTTTCCCTCATAAATATCGGCCAGTAACCATGTTCCCAGCAGCAAAATAAATACAACTGCATAGACTTTGTAGTGAGTCGGGGTCATTGCAGGTAACTCTGCAAAACATCCTCAAAAGTACCCTGGGCTTGCATAATAAAGTCACATACTTCTCTGACTGCTCCTAAGCCTCCTGGTGTTTCAGTGCACCAGTCGGCATATTCCTTAACCGCAAAATTCGCATCATTCACAGCAATGGATAAGCCGACGCGGGTCATGATGGGTAAATCAATCAGGTCATCTCCTACGTGGGCTGCTTGTTCTGGTTTGATCGACAAAGCTTGAATGATTTCATTAAACGCCGCGACTTTATCTTCATGTCCTTGATAAACATAGTCGACACCTAAATTTTTCATCCGTATCGCTACAGAATTTGATTTTCGTCCAGAAATCACAGCAATCGCAACACCGGATTGTTTTAACAATTTGATGCCATGACCATCGCGTGCATGAAAGCATTTGTATTCCGTACCCTGAGAGTCAAAAAATAATCTTCCGTCTGTTAATACACCATCAACATCCAGAATCAACAGTTTTAACTTCTTGGCTTTTTCAATAATTGTTTGCATTTAATCCTTAACCTGTATTTTAAACGATGCCTGCGCGTACTAAATCATGCATATTTAATGCACCTATCAAGGTATTCTCCGCATCAACAATGAGCAATGCGTTAATCTTTTTTTGTTGCATTACATTCATCGCTTCTGCCGCTAAAACATGAGAACCAATCAAGGTACAGGTCTCTGTCATAACCTCTGCAACTTTCGTGGTATGGATGTCCCGGTTATGGCTCAACATGCGTCGTAAATCACCATCTGTAAAAATACCGGTGATATGCAGATTATCATCAACAACAGCGGTCATTCCTAATTTCTTTTCTGTCATTTCCATTAATGCCTGCGCGACTGTTGCCGTTTCCATGATTGAAGGGACTTCCGGCCCCGAATGCATAATATCATTCACCAGGAGTAATAAGCGCTTACCTAAGCTCCCGCCGGGATGTGAAAGGGCAAAGTCATCACGGGTAAAGCCTTTGGTTTCCAGCATTGACACTGCCAGTGCATCGCCCATGACCAAAGCTGCCGTGGTGCTGGCGGTAGGTGCCAGTCCTAAAGGACAGGCCTCTTGTTCAACAGCGACATCAAGATGAACAGTGGCAAATTTTGCTAATGTGGAGGCAGGGTTCCCTGTCATGGCAATAAAAGGCACCGCAATGCGTTTAATAATGGGCAGCAGGGTCAAAACTTCAGCGGTTTCTCCTGAATTGGACAATGCCAGAACCACATCGTGTGGTGTGATCATGCCTAAATCACCGTGACTGGCTTCACCCGGATGGACAAAAAAAGCGGGGGTGCCGGTACTGGCTAAGGTGGCTGCAATTTTTCCAGCGATATGACCTGATTTTCCCATTCCTGTGACGACCACACGTCCTTTGCAGGCAAGCATTAAATGACAGGCCTGTACAAAGGTATCATTGATCCTTGCTTGCAAGGCTGATATAGCCTGTAATTCAGTTCTGATAACAGCCAGTCCCAGTGCTTTTAAATTTTGATTTTTTCCGGTCATAAAATAATTAAACGGTAGCGCCTTGATAAACGACAAATTGGTAACAACAAAAAGCCAGGAGTAACCCTAAACCTTCGGGGCGATTTATCTGTCCTGGCTTTCTGAGGCCATAGCCTAATATAAATAATGCCGCGGTAAACGCCAGCATGACCGGGAAATCACGATAAAGCACACTTTCTGCGATGGCTCCAGGTGAGATTAATCCAGGTAGTGAGTAGACCGCTAACAAATTGTACAAATTGGAACCAATCACATTACCCACCGCCAAATCATATTCTTTTTTCAGTACACTGGCGATGGAGGCGGCCAGTTCAGGTAAGCTGGTGCCAAAAGCAACAATAGTCAGGCCGATGACCAAATCACTGACCCCAAATGACTCGGCAATGTTCACCGCAGCCCATACAATCACGCGAGAACTTACTAACAAGCCAATCAAACCTGCAATAAAGAAAAAATAGGCTTTTGATGTGGCGATAGTTTCGGGAATTTCATCGATTAACTCTCTTTCTAAAGGATCATCTATAGTAGTGGCTGCCTGCTCTTGTCTGGCTAAACGAATCATCCAGGCGAGAAATAAAACCAGCATCGTCAGCATTAGTAAACCATCAATAATGCCCAGTCCATTAAAAGACAGAAAATAGCAAATCAGACTAATCGCCATTAAAACGGGTAATTCTCGTTTAAGGAGTTCAGACTTGAAAATCAGAGGGGTAACCAGTGCGGTACAGCCAAGAATTAACCCCACATTTGCAATATTAGAGCCTAGTGCATTACCGACAGCCAAACCTGTGTTTCCCTGAAATGAGGCAATCGCTGATACCAGTATTTCCGGCGTTGATGTTCCCAACCCAACGACAGTTAAACCAATCAATAAAGGGGAGATGCCATGGTTTTTGGCAATAGTGACGGCTCCTACTACAAACTTGTCTGCAGCAATGACTAAAACAATTAAACTTACTGCCATCGCAATAAAGTTGAGTACCATAATATTAAGCTAAATTAAGAGTTAGATAAACTTTATTATGCCATTTTTGTGCAACTGTCCCCAAACCCTTTTAACCGGGGGGTCACTGCGGGTAATAGATAACCGGGCTAAAAAGCACTTGTTCGGGCGCGACTGGCTTTTTCCGGAAAGACCCCCGGTGAAATCAATTTCACGGAGAAACAAGCCTGCAAAACAGGGGGTAAAGTGCAGTTAAAAAACATAGGTCTCCCCATGGCTCCGGAGGGTATATGCCATGAACCTCATGGCAGCCGTGTTTACCGATTATGCAGTAGCGGTTTTTATAAAATCCAGCTGTAATCAATTGCTTGTGTTGTTATTAGCGAGGGGTTGCAGGGGCGGGGCGTGTCTTGGTCGGTGATATGTAGTTTGACTTGAACATGGCATCTCGGAGAGAATAGTCGTTTAACTTGTTATTCTTTGATAATATAGCGCATGGAAAACAGCGTAAGCTCCGATAAAGATATTATTTCGATACAAAATCTGACTTTTTCTCGTGGTCACAGAAAAATATTTGATAATATTTCTTTAGGTATAAGACGAGGTAAGGTAACGGCTATCATGGGCCCGAGTGGAACGGGAAAAACCACACTTTTAAAGCTTATTGGCGGTCAGTTATATCCTGAGCAAGGACAGATTTTTGTGCGTCGGCAAAATGTTCATCAACTCAAGCGTGCTGATTTGTATAACCTTAGAAAACGCATGGGGATGCTCTTTCAAAGTGGTGCATTACTGACCGATATCAATGTATACGACAATGTGGCATTGCCTTTAAGGGAACATACCGCGCTGAACGAGTCTATGATTCGCACTCTGGTTTTAATGAAATTGCATGCGGTGGGATTAAGAGGGGCAAGAGATCTCATGCCAGGGGAGTTGTCGGGGGGTATGGCGAGAAGAGTGGCTTTGGCCAGAGCGATTGCCTTAGACCCTACCATGATCATGTATGATGAACCCTTTACCGGGCAGGACCCCATTTCTTTAGGGGTTTTGGTTAAACTGATTAAAGAATTGAATGATACTCTGGGTCTGACCAGTATTATTGTGTCTCACGATGTAGAAGAAACTCTGGGTATTGCCGACTATATTTATGTCTTATCGGAAGGCAAGATTGCCGGACATGGAACGCCCGAACAAATCAGCAATTCCGGCTCAGAATGGGTGCAACAATTCTTGAAAGGGAATGCAGATGGTCCCGTACACTTCCATTATCCAGCCGATGACTATAATAATGATCTCTTTCAATGATTGATTTTTTTCAGACGCTAGGACATAGCGTACTCTCCAGTTTTGCAAAATTGGGTAGAAGTTGTTTTTTTCTGTTGCAAATACTTGCGGGTATTCTGACTGTCATCCCACGTCCCAGGCTATTAACCAAACAGCTCTATTCGGTAGGGGTTTTGTCCTTTTTAATTATCTGCATCTCCGGTTTTTTTGTCGGCATGGTATTGGGTTTACAAGGTTTTTATATTTTATCTGACTTTGGTGCAGAAGAAACCTTGGGCGTGATGGTTGCCGCGTCATTAGTTAGAGAACTGGGGCCTGTGGTTGCCGCTTTGCTCTTTGCCGGACGCGCAGGTTCGGCACTGACGGCTGAAATTGGTTTGATGAAAGCCACCGAACAATTATCGGGAATGGAAATGATGGCAATAGATCCGATAAAACGAATCATCGCGCCTCGTTTTCTGGCTGGGTTTATTTCCATGCCTTTACTGGCTGCATTATTCAGTTCTATTGGTGTTATCGGGGGGCAAATAGTGGGCGTCGGCTTGCTTGGCGTCGACGATGGCGCTTATTGGTCACAAATGCAATCTACGCTGGATTTTCAAGAAGATATTATTAACGGTGTTATTAAAAGTATTGTCTTTGGTTTTATAGTCTCGTGGATTGCGCTGTTTGAAGGCTATGATGCCGTACCTACTTCTGAAGGCGTAAGTCGTGCAACCACACGCACTGTTGTCAATTCCGCTTTTGCTATTCTTGGTCTTGATTTTATTCTGACCGCACTCATGTTTGGAGATATTTAACATGCAAAACTCAAAAACACAGGAAACACTGGTTGGGCTTTTTGTGGCCTGTGGCATTACCGCATTATTTTTTATGGCGATGCAAATAAGTAACCTGGGTTCTTTTGGTGATGAGAATGTTTATACTATCAGGGCGAATTTTGACAACTCGGGGGGGCTTAAAGTCAAGTCACCCATTACCATTGCAGGTGTCCGTGTAGGCCGGGTGAGTGAGATTACGCTGGATAAGGATGAGTTTGTCTCTGTCGTTAAAATGAATATTGATGCACGCTACAAATTACCCGCTGACACTTCAGCGAGTATCTATACTGCGGGGTTGCTGGGTGAGCAATATATCAGTCTCGACCCGGGAGGCTCAGAAGAGCTTTTAGCTGAAAATGATGTGATGGACATCACTTCATCCGCGGTTATTTTAGAAGAACTGATCGGTAAATTTTTCACTGAAAATGAGTCCGAATAATAATGTCAACATTTAAACTGACAAAAAAGGATAATAACCATTACTTGGCTGAAGGTGACTTGACTTTCTTCACTATTAACAAGAAAACCATTCACTCCTTTGAGTTTTTAAGGTCCGTCGATGAGCTATGTATAGATTTAACAAAAATTAATCGTGCGGATAGCGCTGGCCTGGCACTTTTGATTGAATGGATAAAACACAGTAAACTGTATCGAACGCATTTATCCTTTATTAATATTCCTGAGCAATTATTAATACTTGCAAGGCTTAGTGGTTTTGACCTTAATGGTTTTGATTCATCTCAGGTACTAACATAAAAATCGATACTGCAACCCATATTATCTCAATTTTTCACCCCCTAATAAGACTAACAAATCTCTATGGATAAACTCATTATTACTGGCGGCACACAGCTTTCAGGCGAACTTAGAATTGCTGGTGCGAAAAATGCTGCGCTTCCAATTTTAGCAGCGGCTTTGCTCAGTGAGGAACCTGTGACTATTGGTAATATCCCACATTTGCATGACATTACCACCACCATGCAATTATTGGGGCAAATGGGGGTTCGGCTGACCATTGATGAAAAAATGAACATCGAGGTCGACTGTTGTGAGATCAATAAATTTGAAGCGCCTTATGAACTGGTGAAAACCATGCGGGCTTCTATCCTGGTGCTAGGGCCGTTACTGGCGCGTTATGGTCAGGCCTGTGTCTCCTTGCCCGGCGGCTGTGCCATTGGCACACGCCCTGTCGATATCCATCTTGATGCATTATTAAAAATGGGTGCTGAGATTAAAGTAGAAGGGGGCTATATTCATGCCAAAGCCAGCCGTTTAAAAGGGTGTAAGCTGGTTTTGGAGAAGGTTACCGTCACTGGTACAGAAAACTTGTTAATGGCTGCTGTTTTAGCTGAAGGTACGACCATTATTGAAAATGCTGCCAAAGAACCTGAAGTATCAGACTTGGCGCATTTCTTGAATGCGATGGGTGCCAAGATAACAGGCATTGATACCGGTGTTCTGGTGATTGAAGGCGTTGAAAAACTAGGTAAAAAAGACTTGTACTATAAAATCTTGCCTGATCGTATTGAAACAGGCACTTATTTAGTGGCAGCGGCTATTACCCGAGGAAAAATCAAGGTTAAGGATGTGCGTCCTGCTACACTGGACGCTGTTCTCGACAAATTAACCGAAGCGGGTGCGGAAATCACTATCGGTGAAGACTGGATTGAGTTGGATATGCACGGTCGACGACCGAAAGCAGTCAATATTCGTACCGCGCCTTACCCTGCATTTCCGACGGATATGCAGGCTCAATTTACCGCAATGAATGCAGTGGCCGATGGTGTAGGGGTGATTACCGAAACAGTCTTTGAAAATCGTTTTATGCACGTTCAGGAAATGCAACGTATGGGGGCCAATATACAATTGGAATCCAATACGGCCATTTGTACCGGTCAGAAGAAATTAACAGGCGCACCGGTCATGGCAACAGATCTTCGCGCATCGGCCAGTCTGGTTTTAGCCGGGCTGGTGGCCGAAGGTGATACGCTGGTCGATCGGATTTATCATATTGATCGAGGCTACGACCATATTGAAGAAAAACTGGCCCAGATGGGTGCAACCATCAGAAGAATACCGAGGTAAGATTTTAACATGTTAACAATTGCTGTATCAAAAGGCCGTATTTATGATGATGCTTTGCCATTATTAGAAGATGCGGGTATCGTCCCGATTGACAACCCAAAAACCAGTAGAAAGCTCATTCTTCGTACCAACAAGGATGATGTGCAGCTGGTCATTATCCGTGCCACAGATGTCCCGACTTTTGTTGAATATGGGGCTGCTGACATGGGTATTGCCGGCAAAGATGTGTTGCTGGAGCATGGCGCAGAAAATTTATATGAGCCGCTCGACCTTGGGATTGCGAAATGTAGATTGATGACGGCCACCCCTGTCAATGCCCCTGAAATCACAGGAAGAATCAAGGTCGCCACCAAATATGTAAAAACCGCCCAGCGCTATTTTGCCAGTATCGGAGTGCAGGCCGAAATTATAAAACTCTATGGTGCGATGGAGCTGGCTCCTCTCGTCGGTCTGGCTGACTGTATTGTTGATGTGGTTGATACTGGCAATACACTGAAGGCGAATGGTCTTGAACCCAAAGAATTAATTACCCATATCAGTTCTCGTCTGGTCGTTAATAAAGCCTCAATGAAAATGAAGCATGAGATTATTCAATCTTTAATTGACCAATTTGAGATCACGCTGGAAAAACGCCAATAATTCACCCATGACGACTGTAAACATTACCCGGCTTGATGCCTCTGATAAAGATTTTGCTGAGCAGTTAAGCCAGCAGCTTGCCTGGAACGAAACAGACGACCTGGATGTTCATCAGCAAGTGTTGAATATTATTGATAAAGTCAAAAAAGAAGGGGATAAAGCGCTACTGGATTACACCAATCAGTTTGATCGTACGCAATTTAAAAAGGCAGCAGAACTGTGTTTATCCCTTGAAACTTTAAAACAGGCGTGGGACACACTCTCGGCAGAAAAGGCTGAAGCCCTGCAAACTGCGGCGAATCGGATACGCGCTTTTGCAGAAGAACAAAAAATGCAATCCTGGCAATATACCGAAGAGGATGGCACTGTTTTGGGACAAAAAATCACCGCATTGGACAAAGTCGGTCTTTATGTACCCGGGGGGAAAGCCGCATATCCTTCCTCTGTGCTGATGAATGCCATTCCGGCTAAGGTGGCGGGTGTTAAAGAAATCATCATGGTTGTGCCAACCCCGGAGGGAGTCACTAACCAGCTGGTTCTAGCTGCTGCTTATATTGCAGGTGTGGATAAGGTTTTTACCGTCGGGGGTGCGCAAGCCGTTGCTGCGCTTGCCTATGGTACAAAAACCATACCCGCTGTGGATAAAATTGTAGGCCCTGGCAATATCTACGTAGCGACTGCAAAAAAAATGGTCTTTGGCAAAGTCGGTATCGATATGATCGCCGGTCCCTCGGAGATATTAGTGATCTGTGATGGTAAAACCCAGGCTGACTGGATAGCGATGGATCTTTTTTCTCAAGCCGAACACGATGAGGATGCGCAGGCCATATTGATTTCCGACAATGCCGAGTATTTGGATCAAGTAGAGCAAAGTATCCATCGTCTACTACCCGAGATGGAGCGTAAGGCGATTATTCAGGCCTCTCTTAGCTCACGAGGTGCTTTTATAAAAGTAGAGACACTGATTCAAGCTGCGGAAGTGGCTAATATCATAGCGCCTGAACATCTGGAGCTTTCTGTTGAAGATCCAGAAGCGCTTAACCAGCATATTCGTCATGCCGGGGCTATTTTTATGGGGCGCTATACTGCCGAGGCCTTAGGCGATTATTGTGCAGGACCTAATCATGTTCTTCCTACATCCAGTACGGCACGTTATTCGTCCCCGCTGGGCGTGTATGATTTTCAAAAACGGTCGAGTCTGATTAATTGTTCAGAATCCGGGGCCAGTACCTTGGGTAAAACGGCGTCTATTTTGGCACGAGGTGAAGGTCTAGTCGCTCATGCTCGTTCTGCTGAGTATAGAGTTAAATAAAAAACAGTTGTTTTTCTTAAAATAAAGCAATAGCACTTAAGTCGGTGTGGAAAGCGACGGGTTTTTGACCTTTGTGAGTACTTTTTTTATTCATAGTCAGGGTTTTTTTGTTTTCATAAACACTACCGTGTTGTTCGCCTTTTCAGTTAGCACTTTCTTTAAAAATGACCCAAAATCTAATCAAAACCGTTTTTCGCAAAGAAATTTTAGCCTTATCAGCCTATAAGGTTGCGGAAGCAAAAAATCTTATCAAGCTAGATGCTATGGAAAACCCTTATACATGGCCTGAACAGGTTAAGGAAGACTGGCTGCAGTTGATAAAAGAATGTCCGATTAATCGCTATCCAGACCCGGAAGCAAAAGCACTGTTGGCAACTCTGAGGCAAACTAATAAAATTTCGGCGCAAAGCGGGGTGTTGCTCGGTAATGGCTCGGATGAGATTATTCAGCTTTTATTGATGGCAGTACCTGAGCAGTCTTGCGTGTTAGCACCCAGTCCCAGCTTTGTCATGTATCAACAGGTGGCTTTAAGTCTGGGGCTGAATTATCAGAGTACGCCGCTTTTGGCAGATAGTTTTGAATTAGATTTACCGGCAATGCTTAAAACTATTGAGCAAACAAAACCGGCACTTATTTTCTTAGCTTATCCTAATAATCCCACAGGGAATCTGTTTTCTGCAGAAGCAATAATGAGCATTATTGAGCATGCGCCAGGGCTGGTGATTGTTGATGAAGCCTATGCGCCATTTGCCAATGCCAGTTTTATCGAAACACTGACGGACAAGCCTAATTTATTAGTCATGCGCACTGTTTCGAAATTAGGTTTGGCAGGGCTGCGCCTGGGTTTTATTGTGGGGGATACCGCGGTGATTGAACAACTGAATAAAATTCGACTTCCCTATAATATCAATAGCCTTACTCAGGTTACCGCAGAATTTGCGCTTAAAAACCAAGCTTTATTTGATCAGCAAACCCAGCAGATTTGCCTGGACAGAGCCATAGTTCTGGCTCAACTCAATCAACTACCCCATTTGACGGCCTATCAGAGTGCGGCCAATTTTATCCTCTTTAGAACGGGGAAAAATCAGGCAGCACGGGTTTTTGAAGCGTTAAAAGCACAGGGTATATTAATTAAAAACATGTCGCCACAAGGCGGTATTTTAACGGACTGTCTACGGGTTACCATTGGCCAACCGGAAGAAAATAAAGCCTTTATTGAAGCATTAACAAGCATCATGGAATCGCTATAATATGTTTTGGTGCTCAAATTGTTATTAGAATGTTATCAAACCTGATAATATGTCTGGTTAACTTAATTATCTTTAAATTTAAACTCTAAAAAGCATGAAAAAAATTCTTGTTTCTGACAAATTAGCCGAAGATGGCATTAATTATTTAAATGAACAATCTGGTATCCAGGTTCACATTCAGACAGGACTGAGTGAAGATGAGCTTTGTGGAATTATCGGTGATTATGATGCATTGTTGATTAGAAGTGATACTAAAGTAACGAAAAAAGTATTGCAAGCTGCGACCAATTTAAAAGTGGTGGGGCGTGCCGGGATTGGTGTTGATAATGTGGATATTCCTGCGGCAACAGAGCAAGGAATTATCGTAATGAATACCCCGGATGCTAATGCAACGACAACAGCAGAGTTAGCCATTGCACATATGTTTTCCTTGAGTCGTAATTTGCCTGAAGCCAGTCAATCGGTGCGAGCCGGTAAATGGGAGCGCTCTCAATTGGTGGGTGCTGAAATTAACCATAAAACATTTGCCATTTTAGGCTTTGGTACGATTGGTCGTTTGGCTGCTAAAAGAGCTGTTGGTCTTGGTATGCGAGTCATTGCTTATGACCCCTTTGTTACGCCTGATATTTTTGAAGAATGTGGTGCACAGTCTGTTGATTTAGAGACCTTGGTGAAGGAAGCCGATTATTTGACTTTGCATTGTCCAATGATTGAAAAAACGCGCGGCATTATTGGCGCCGAGCAATTAAAAATGATGAAGAAAACAGCGATGTTAATTAACTGCGCCCGTGGTGGTCTGGTTGACGAAGCTGCTTTATATGATGCATTGAAACAGGGTGAAATTGCTAAAGCGGCATTAGACGTGTATGAGACAGAGCCACCTAAGAATTCTCCTTTATTTGAATTAGATAACATCACTTTTACCCCGCATCTTGGGGCATCGACACGTGAAGCTCAGGTTGCTGTCAGTGTGGAAATTGCTATTCAGGCGGTCACTTATCTTAAAACAGGGGAAGCGATTAATGCCCTCAATCTGTCCACTAAAATTTCGGCAGAAGAATTGAAAAAATCACGTCAATTTATGATGTTGGCTAAGGTGATGGGTAAGTTACTGGTTAATCTGGCGGGTAAACCGATAGAGCAGCTGGAAGTTTCATTATTTGGTACAGCGGCAGAAGTTGAAGTCAGACCGATTACAATTGAGGCCTTGGTGGGGGTTTTAGAAGACCAGTTTTCTACACCGGTTAATAGTGTTAATGCTGGAAATATTGCAAAAAAACAAGGGGTTAGTCTGGTTGAGTCCAGATCGGAAGAAACTCAGGGTTATCTCTCTTTGGTTAAATTAGTTGGCCATTGTGGTGAAGGTAAAACGGTATCTGTAGCCGGTACTTTATTAGGGGATCATCACCCTCGTATTGTTAATATGAATCAGTTTGAAATTGAAGTGGTTCCCGAAGGTACTTTATTAATTACCGAACATAATGATAAGCCTGGTGTTATTTCAGCGATTAGTGCTGTTTTAGGCGAGTCAAATATTAATATATCGAGAATGCAAGTAGGTGTGCCTGATTCCAATGATAAGGCCATGGCTGTCATCAGTGTTTCGAGTCCTTTATCAGATGCTTTATTACAAAAAGTTAAAGATCTGTCTTTCGTAAATGCCGCGGTTTTGATTGATTTATGAGTTTTGACATAATCTGTTTTGACTGCGACAGTACCTTAAGTAAGATTGAAGGTATTGATGAGTTAGGGAGACATGTTGATAAGTTTGATGAAATGGTGGCATTAACAAATGCCGCCATGAATGGCGAACTAGCACTTGAAGAGGTTTATGGCAAGCGATTGGACTTGATAAAACCGGATCAGGCGCAAATGGCCTGGTTAGCTGATTTATATATTTCTGAGATAGTAGAGGGTGTTGAAACGGTTTTTAACACCTTACTTGCACAGGGTAAGCAGGTGCATATTATCAGTGGGGGTATTCGTCAGGCTATTTTGCCATTGGCTAAGAAGCTAGGTATTCCTGAAACTCAGGTACATGCTGTTGATGTATTGTTTAATAAGGATGGTTCGTTTCAAAACTTTGATCAGCAATCGCCTCTGGCCAGAACCGGAGGTAAAGCGGTTATTTGTAAGCAGATAAATAATAGCAATGCCACAATGGCGATGATTGGTGATGGTAAAACGGACTTGGAAGCCAGGCAAGCCGGAGCCAAAGTGATTGGCTTTGGTGGCGTGATGCAAAGGGATATTGTGATGGAACAAGCGGATGTTTTTGTTAAAGATACATCGTTAATGGCTGTATTGCCGCATTTGGTTTAATAAATTGATGGTAGAGAGATAACATGGCTGGACATAGTAAATGGGCTAATATTAAACACCGTAAAGGTGCGCAAGATGCTAAACGGGGCAAGATCTTTACCAAGATAATTCGCGAGATTTCTGTAGCCGCAAAAATGGGTGGTGGCGATCCAGTGAATAACCCCAGCTTACGTACTGTGATCGATAAAGCTTTGGGTGCCAATATGAAAAGGGACACCATTGAAAATACCATTAAAAAAGCCACTGGTACCATGGAAGGGATTGTCTATGAAGAAGTACGATATGAAGGTTATGGCCCCGGTGGAACCGCGGTTATGGTGGACTGTTTAACAGATAACAAAAATAGAACCGTTGCTGAAGTCAGGCATGCATTTAGTAAATCCGGTGGCAATTTAGGCACCGATGGTTCTGTGTCGTATATGTTTAATAAAATAGGTATTATTAGCTATGCAGATTCAGTCGACGAAGATGCGGTGATGGAAGCTGCGATGGATGCGGGTGCAGATGATATTACCACTCATGATGATGGTTCGGTTGATGTATTAACGGCGCCTGAAGATTATTTGGCGGTTAAAGAAGTGATGATTGCCGCCGGATTTGAAGCTGAACATTCAGAACTGACCATGCAAGCAGAGACTAAGGCGGAACTGGATGTTAAAAGTGCGGAAAAAATGTTACGTTTGATTGATGTGCTGGAAGACCTGGACGATGTGCAGGAAGTCTATTCTAATGCCGATATCTCTGAGGACGTGATGGAGCAAGTGGCCGAATTATAAAGACATTTCCTGTGGATAGAATTTTAGGCATAGACCCCGGTTCAAGAATAACCGGCTACGGTGTTATTGAAGAAACAGGGCGAGGCAGTTATCGATATATTGCCAGTGGTAGTATTAAAGTAAAAGCAGACTCATTTCCCGAACGCTTAAAGCAAATATTTGACGGTGTTACAGAAGTTATCGCTTTGTATCAACCGACGCAAATGGCCATAGAACAAGTGTTTATGCATAAGAATGCGGATTCTGCCTTAAAATTGGGACAGGCGAGAGGTGCGGCCATTTGTGCCTCTATGAATGCGGGTTTACCGGTAGCTGAATATGCTGCCAGACAGGTGAAACAAGCGCTAGTAGGTAAGGGTGGGGCAGATAAGTTACAAGTTCAGCATATGGTAAAAATCCTACTCGGTATTCAAGGTGAATTACAGATTGATGCCAGTGATGCCCTGGGAATCAGTCTTTGTCATTGTCATTATCAGCAAACAGAACAACGATTAAAGCGGGTATGATGAAAAGTGAGTAAAGGTTGTTATCATGGTAGAACGGACTCCGGTTCGCACGATTGATGCAAAAATTGCAGTCTGCGCTATAGCATTGCTTGTTACCCTTTACCTCATTTTAAATTGTATTCGATTAAAACAGGGTCTTTTATGATTGGTTTTATTCGCGGTACCTTAATTTCAAAAACGCCACCACAGCTGCTGGTGGATGTGCAAGGCGTGGGCTATGAGGTGGAAGCGCCCATGACCACTTTCTACGAACTTCCCGCTATCGGGCAAGAACTCAAGCTATTTACCCATTTAGTCATTAGAGATGATGCTCATATTCTGTTTGCTTTTGCCACAGAAGCTGATCGATTGATGTTCAGAGCCTTAATTAAAGTCAATGGAGTCGGGCCTAAGTTAGCCTTGACCATACTGTCAGGGCAAAGTGCAGAAGAGTTTCAGCGCTGTATACAGGATAATGATATACAGGCGCTGGTACGGTTACCCGGTATTGGTAAAAAAACAGCGGAACGCCTGATCATTGAAATGCGTGATCGACTGCCGACCAGCACAGATGAAACCGGTGCCCGCCAGACTGTTGCCATGAGCTCCGTCGGGAATAACCCCGGACAAGAAGCCGTCAGTGCTTTATGTGCTTTAGGCTATAAAGCACAAGATGCCAGTAAAATGGTGCAGAGTATTCCGCAACAGGATAAAAGCTGTGAAGATATTATTCGACTGGCCTTGCAAGGGGCTGCCAGACAATGATTGAAAGTGATCGGTTGATTTCGGCACACAGTGGCGTGGATGAAGAACGCCAGGATCGTGCCATACGTCCTAAACGTCTGGTGGATTATGTAGGGCAAGAAGAATTGCGTATGCAAATGGAGATCTTTATTAAAGCCGCAATAGCCAGGGATGAAGCTTTAGATCATGTCCTGATTTTTGGTCCTCCCGGTCTAGGTAAAACCACACTGTCCAATATTATTGCCACCGAAATGGGGGTCAATATACGTCAGACTTCCGGCCCGGTTTTGGATAAGGCCGGTGATGTGGCTGCTTTATTAACCAATCTTGAAGCCCATGATGTGCTTTTTATCGATGAAATTCACCGTTTAAGTCCGGTTGTCGAAGAAATTCTATATCCGGCGATGGAAGATTATCAAATTGATATCATGATTGGTGAGGGACCAGCCGCAAGATCTATCAAACTGGATTTGCCACCTTTTACCCTGGTGGGCGCAACCACCCGGGCAGGTCTTTTAACCTCACCACTGAGAGACCGTTTTGGCATTGTGCAAAGACTGGAATTTTATTCGGTTTCTGAGTTAGCCAGTATTGTAAAGCGATCCGCTAAAGTATTAGGGATTGAAATAGAAACCACCGGCGCCCATGAAATAGCCAGAAGAGCACGAGGAACGCCTCGCATTGCTAACCGATTATTGAGAAGGGTGCGTGATTTTGCCGAAGTCAGGGCGGATGGTGTGGTCTCCAGTGAAATTGCGAGTCAGGCGTTGGATATGTTGAAAATTGATGATAACGGATTTGATTCCTTAGATCGTAAATTATTATTAACCATGATAGATAACTTTGAAGGGGGTCCTGTCGGTCTGGATACCATGGCAGCGTCAATCAGTGAAGAACGCGGCACTATTGAAGATGTGCTGGAACCTTATTTATTACAACAGGGATTTATTATGCGAACACCCAGAGGACGGGTGGTCACAGCCAAAGCTTATCTGCATTTTGGACTTAAAGCGCCGCCTAAAGAACCGGTGCATGATGAGGTTTATCAGTAACCACAAGATGTCATGTGTTAGGGATAAGTGGATAGCTCAAGAACGCATCAGACGATTTAAGCGCCATGATATTTCATTTACATGTACTATGCCATGTTCTGTCAGGAGCAGGGGCATTACTAACCCCCTCCCGATGCTATAATCCTCTGTATGGGGTGGGGCTCATGCTATACTGATGGTTTCCTGACTTAACAAATGATTGTTTCGCCATTCATATTCATGAGTATTTTATCTAGATGTTTTCAAGCGCGGGCTATTATATTGTCTGCTACCCTATTATCTATGTTGCTGATTTCCTGTTCTGAACAGGAGAACACAGACAACAGTCGATTTGACCACCCTCATCCGAAGACCATTGATTTGAAAAAACATTTGTTTGAGCATGAGTTTGCCCAGCAATGTGTCGCCAGAGAAACAATTAAACAAGTGAATACAAATGTGGTTCGGGAACGCCTTGCCGAGTCCTGCTTATGTATGGCCACTTATCTGTTTAAAGATTTAGCGGCCGAAGAGTCCTACAAGCTGTTAAATAATAAAAAGACTGCGCAATCCATGAAAAGAAAATATGAGGAAGCGGCCAAGCATTGTTTGTAAAATTCAGCCTGACTTTTAGTATTCATGTCAAACTTACGATGATTCACTCTAAAGATAGATAATATGACTGTTTTCCATTGGCCCATCAGGGTTTATTACGAAGATACCGATGCCGGTGGCGTGGTGTTCTATGCTAATTATTTAAAGTTTTTTGAACGAGCCAGAACAGAAATGTTGCGTGAACTGGGATTCGAACAAGATCAGCTACGCATGGAACACAATCTTATTTTTGTGGTGAGATCAGTCCAGATTGATTATTTGAAGTCAGCACAATTTAATGACCTGATTGATGTCAGTGCACAAGTGATAAAGTCGAAAAGAGTTAGTCTTGATTTTGAGCAGATTGTTTCAAGTCAAGGGCAGGTACTTTGTAAAGGCCATGTACGGATTGCCTGTTTACAGGCTGACACCATGACGCCTAAAAAAATTCCAGATTTCATATTAGAAAAGTTAAACAATGACTAACGACCTATCAATTTTCTATCTTGTCACAAATGCCAGCTTTGTGGTGCAATTTGTGATGTTCATTTTATTCGTCGCTTCTGTACTATCCTGGACATTCATTTTTTCGAAACGTAAAGAATTGAATCAGGCGTTTACGATTATGGATGAATTTCAGCAAGTGTTTTGGTCGGGTATGGATCTGGCAACATTGTATAAGAAATTAAGCCATCATGGTTTTGAAGCAGAAGGCATCGAAAAAATATTTCTGGCGGGATATAAAGAGTTTTCCCGGATGAGTCAAACAGCGGGCGTAGACTCCGTTATTCAGATTGAAAGTGCACAAAGAGTCATGCGGATTGAGCTTACCAAGGAAATTGATAAACTGGATGAAACACTTTCTTTTCTGGCTACAGTGGGTTCAACCAGTCCTTATGTGGGTTTGTTTGGGACAGTTTGGGGGATTATGAACTCGTTTCGGGCTTTGGGTGATGTCAAACAGGCGACCTTGGCTCATGTCGCGCCAGGTATTGCCGAAGCCTTGATTGCCACAGCGATAGGTTTGTTTGCTGCGATTCCAGCAGTGGTGGCCTATAACCGTTTTACTTCCAGGCTGGATAGATTGGCCGGGCGCTATGAATTGTTTGTCGATGAGTTTGTGGTGTTATTACAAAGACAGGTACATAGTGCATGAGTCGTGGCCTAAAACGAAGAAGACCCATGGCAGAGATCAATGTAGTCCCTTATATTGATGTGACGCTGGTTCTGTTGATTATCTTCATGATTACGGCACCTTTGGTACAAACCGGTGTGGATGTTGATTTACCTCAGGCAGATACGGCAGCCGTAGAGCAAAAAAATCAGCCTCCCGTTATTATCTCTGTTGATAAAATGGGGGCGTTTTATATTGATATTGGCGACGATGAAGAGGAAGCAGTGAGTGCAGAGGTGTTGTTGTACCGAGTTGCCGCTGTATTGAGAAATAAACCGGAAACCCAGGTTTATATCAGGGGTGATCAAAAGGTCGAATATGGCAAAGTTGTCACCGTGATGGCGGCTTTAAAAAATGCAGGTGTACCTCGTGTAGGGCTAATGACGCAATCATTTGACTAAAGTATGAATACCTATCAAAAATTTAGTCTTTCTTTTGTTTTGGCATTAACGTTGCACTTGACGATATTAGCTTTTTTCGGCATGAGTTTTAGTGGTGAACCCGAGATTGTTAAAGTGCAATCAGTGCCGGAGATTATTCAGGCCTCTATATTAGATGATGTAAAAATACAGCAAGAGGCTCATCGCTTAAAGCAAAAAAAAGAACAGCAGCGCTTGAAGCGGCAAAAAAAGCAGAAAGAGCTGGATAAAAAACTAAAAAAAGAACAGCAACGTTTGCGTAATGCCAAGAAAAAAAGGCAACAGGAAGAGAAAAAAGCCAAAGCGCTAGCGCAGAAAAATAAAGAATTGGCTCGGCGAGAAAAACAACAGCAGAAAAAATTGCAAAAGCAGAGGGCAATGGAAGCGGCGCGGAAAGCTGAAATTAAAAAGCAGCAAGATGAACGGGCAAAAAAACGCAAACAACAGCAACTGGCCGAGCAAAAGAAACAGCAAGAAATAGTGGCCAGACAACAAGCTGAGGCAGCACAAAAACAAGCTTTGCTGGCTAAACAACAGGCCGATGAAAGAGCCAGAGCCGAGCAAAATAAGCAAGCGACTATTTCGGCAACAGCGGCGATTCAGCAAAAAGTGATTGACCGCTGGATCAAACCTGTTTCATCTGTGAAAGGTATGAGTTGTACGGTGCGTGTTAAATTGCTAGCCAGTGGGGATGTGATGGATGCTGTGGTGATTGCCAGTAGTGGGGATAGTGTTTTTGATCGATCGGCTGAAAATGCCGTGCGTAAAGCTTCGCCTCTTCCTGTCCCCGCTAGCAGAGCCTTGTTTGCAAAATATTTTAGGGAGTTCACTTTCAGATTTAAACCTGAAAAATGAGTGTCTAAAAGATTTGAGCGGTGTCCGTCTGGATAATTATTGGGGTTTTTGTAGCAGACGGGGGAATCTCTGGAAACAGTAGCAAGCAGCGTTATCATGGCTTTTGTTGAATAGTGTTCTGGGGCCCGATGATGTACCCCCATCCTGGCTAACACAATTAGGGCTGATTCATCCATTCACTGAATTTAATGCTGTGCTGACAAGTCGTGCCTTGGTATATTGTGAAGTTCTTTATAAAAATTAATATTTATGCGTGAATCATTGAGAAAAATTTTATTCATCATTTTGCTGGTTTTATATATACCTGTATCTCGGGCAGAACTAGTTATAGAGATTACCAAAGGTGTTGAAGCAGCGGTTCCTATTGCTATCGTGCCTTTCGGTTGGCAAGGCAAGACTTTGCAGGCTCCGATTAATCTAACCAGTGTGATTCAGGCCGATTTAGGGCGTAGTGGTTTTTTTAAGACCTTGGCTGCGGCGGATTTTTTGACGTGGCCTACCGATACTTCCCAGGTTAAATATAGAAATTGGCAGGCACTCGGTCAGGATTATTTGCTCATAGGTCAAGTGCATGAGGTCGCAGGGCGTTACCAGGTGCAGTTTCAGTTATTAGATGTTTATAAGGGTGAACAGATTCTTGGCTATCGATTACAAGTGACGGCCCAGGAATTAAGGCGATCAGCACATTATATCAGTGACCTGGTGTATGAAAAGTTGACGGGTAAAAAAGGGGTTTTTAGCACGCGTCTTGCCTACATTACCAGTACTTCGATCGCAGGCAAGAAGAAAAGGTATGAATTGTTAGTGGCAGATGCCGATGGTTTTAACCCGAAAACCATTGCTTCTTCTTTCGAGCCATTAATGTCGCCCAATTGGTCGCCAGATGGTAAAAGAATTGCCTATGTTTCATTTGAGAGCAAACGTTCTGCCATTTTTGTACAAACGCTGGCTACCGGCAAAAGATCAAAAGTATCAGCTTATAAGGGGATTAATGGGGCGCCTGCTTTTTCACCCGATGGCAAGCAGTTGGCTCTCACTTTATCAAAAGATGGTAGTCCGGATATATATGTGCTGAATTTAGCGGATGGATTATTGAGGAAAGTGACCAAAAGCTACGGGATTGATACCGAAGCGAGTTGGTCGGTTGATGGCGAGTCTATTGTCTATACCTCAGATAGAGGGGGAAAGCCGCAGTTGTATATGATTCCTAGCCGAGGTGGGCGATCCGAACGTTTGACCTTTGAAGGTGATTACAATGCCCGGGGACATTTTTCCTCTGATGGTAAAAGTCTGACTATGGTACATGCCAATCACGGGGATTATAGAATAGCGGTGATGAATATGGAAACGCGTATGGTGAATGTGTTGACGGCAGGCCGATATGATGAATCCCCCAGTTTTTCGCCTAATGGTGACATGGTTTTGTTTGCCTCTAAAAACAGTGCCGGACGAGGTGTTTTGACAGCAGTTTCTGTGGATGGCAAAATGCAACAGAATATGGCTTTTAATAGTGGTGATGTGCGTGAACCGGCTTGGTCACCCTAACTTAAACCTATGAGTATTGACTTAATGTACTTCGCACCAGGGTTGACTTCAACTTGAATGTTGAAGCTGTGTTAATCCCCTGTTATGCTCTGCAGGGTTCGGTGTCAGAAGCTTGAAACAGAAAGCTTCTGACACCTTGAAAAATGAGAGTGAATAGAAAATTAACGTAATAATTTGACATACATAATGTTCCACTGGAGAAATAAAAAATGAGAATAAACAGAGGCGTCGTCGCTATTTTAATGAGTATAGCCTTGTTATCGGGGTGTAGTTCTACAGCAGAAAAAGACGCGAGTCTTTTAGA
>JAPYOW010000006.1:55297-58713 GCA_029937975.1 Methylococcaceae bacterium
GGCTATTCGCAAGGTTCTGGAGTTTCGGGAAAACAGTTTGGTGCAGCACCCCATTTTAGCGAACCTGGAAACACATCGTCGAAACAAATTATTTATTTTATGTATGACAGTAGTCAGGTTCAACCAGAATTTACGCAGGTGATTGCCGCGCATGCGCAGTATTTAGTCAGCAATCCTGCCGCACGCATTGTCCTGGAAGGGCATGCTGATGAGAGAGGTTCCCCGGAATATAATATTGCACTGGGTGAGCTGCGTGCCAAAGCCGTGTTAAGAATGATGAAGATGCAGGGAGTTTCTGATAGCCAGATTGAAGTCGTGAGTTATGGTGAAGAAAAGCCAGCATCAAAGGGGATGAATGAGTCGGCCTGGTCTTTGAATCGCCGGGTAGCTATTGTTTATTAGGCTCGGTATATGAGAAAAGTAGCCATGATGATGTGCTGTTGCTGGTCTAGCGTTTTTGCTGAACCCCAGATGCTGCCACCTGTCATAGATAACTCTTCCTATCCTGCCGGTGTGGCACTTACCTCACCGGCATCTTCTAACAGTGCAATGTATGAAGTGTTGGGGCGTCTGGAGCAGTTACAAAGTGAATTACAACAACTGAGAGGTGTTGTAGAAGAACAATCGTTTGCGATCAGTGATTTGAAAAAGCGACAAGGACATATCTACTCGGATCTGGATTTAAGGATACAGGAATTAGCCGGTGTTGATGTGTCAGGACACAAGCGTCAGATGGCAGGCACTGAGCAACATGTTGCAACAACCCAGACTGACATTAAGGGCGAGCCCACGGGTGCCAACGCCGTTACTGGATATTCAGTGCCCACTATGGATAGTCCGGTTGCTAGCAATAACAGTTCCGAGAGCTTAGTGAGTCAAAAAGATGCCTATCAAGTGGCCTATGAAATACTCAGAGGTGGACATAATAGGCGAGCAATCATTGCTTTCAACACATTATTAGTCAAATATCCTGCAGGTGAGTATGCTGATAATGCGCAATATTGGCTAGGTGAGGCTTATAAGGTCAATCAGGAAATTGAGTCGGCTAAAGTGGCTTTTACTAAAGTTGTTACTCATTATAGTGGCAGTCCCAAGGTGCCCGATGCTTTACTGAAGTTGGGGTATATCGCGTTGGATCAGCGCAATATAGCTAAAGCCAGAGATTATTTGACACAAGTGACGGTAAATCATCCTGGCACAACGGCCGCACATCTTGCGGGTAAAAAATTAATGGCAATGGAGCTTGAATAACTGCAATGGAGCTGTCTTTAAAAATCACAGAGATTTTCTTTTCTCTGCAAGGTGAATCAAATACAGTGGGATTACCCACTGTATTTATTCGGTTGACCGGTTGTCCTTTACGCTGTTCTTATTGTGATACTGCCTATGCCTTTAGCGGCGGTGAAAAGATGACGTTGTCCAGTATTATGCAACAGCTGGAGCAATATAATACGCCGTTTGTTACCGTTACCGGGGGTGAGCCTTTGGCTCAGGCTGCCTGTCATGACTTAATGACCTTGTTGGCAGACAAGGATTACCAGGTATCGTTAGAAACCAGTGGTGCAATTGATATTTCAGGTGTTGATCATAGGGTGGTAAAAGTGATGGACCTGAAAACCCCGAGTTCTAATGAAATAACCAAGAATAAGTATCAAAATATTGAGTATTTAACAAAAAAAGATCAAGTGAAATTTGTGATTGCTAATCACAGGGATTACGAATGGTCGAAGTCAATAATGACAGAATATTCATTGCCAGAGCGGTGTGAGGTTTTGTTTTCACCGGTGATGGACGAAATGGATCCTACTGCATTAGCTGAGAAAATAATTAATGATCAGTTACCCGTACGATTTCAAATACAACTACACAAATACTTGTGGGGGGATGTCGAAGGTAAGTGAAGTCATCGACAAGCCTGTCTGTCAAATCGCACTGTAAAAAAGCTGTAAAAGTATAATATGCAAAAAAAAGCAATTATCCTGTTATCAGGAGGACTCGATTCAATTACTGTATTGGCTGAACTAAGAAAACAAGGTTTTTTATGTTATGCCTTAAGCTTTAATTACGGTCAGAAACATAATGCTGAGCTCAATGCAGCAAAGAAAATTGCTGCATTCTATCAGGTTGAGGAGCATAAGATAATTGACTTAGGCTTTGGGGCTATTGGTGGCTCAGCATTAACAGATGAGCATATCGCTGTGCCAGACAGTCCGCAAGAGGGTATTCCTGTCACATATGTTCCCGCTAGGAATACGGTGTTTTTATCTTTTGCGCTAGGCTGGGCTGAGGTGTTAAACGTGCATGATATATTTATAGGGGTGAATGCGGTTGATTATTCAGGTTATCCAGACTGCAGGCCCCAATTTATTGAGGCTTTTCAAGTGCTGGCTAATTTAGCAACAAAAGCCGGGGTAGAAGGACAAAGCATAACCATACATGCACCCTTGATTGATTTAACCAAGGCTGAAATTATAGCGAGGGGCATCGCACTGGGTGTGGATTATCAGCAAACTGTGTCCTGTTATAGTGCTGACTCATTGGGTTATGCCTGTGGTGTGTGTGATGCTTGCCGGTTGAGGGTTGCAGGATTTTCAGAGGCGAAGGTGAAAGACCCTACTTTTTATCAGTCGTGTTGACCTCATCCAGAGTGGATTAAAAAAGGGGCTTCCATTGGGACTAACTATCAATATGTCCTAAACTTGGTTTTGTATGAATTTAAAATTGAGCTAAACCACAATTTATTGCAGAAATGTTGAAAATGCAGCGCAGATTATTCATGAGAATGTATCGAAGTGCTTTGTCAGTGTTTCGTTTTGTTGAAAGCTAAAAATATAAAAAATTGGATTAGCAAAGAGGTTTGGCTTAAATGAAGCTGCTCCGTATATACAAAAGTTCGTAGCAGTGGGTTACGCCTGTTAGAGATGAAAATAAAGCTGAAAAATAATTGATACTAAACCAGTCCAGGGTCAGCACGCCGAGTCGTTGTTTATTTATTGGCCCAGGTGATATAGAATTATTTTCTGCTGTGTTGGCAGTCGTGCTGCAATATGTATTTGTTAAGTAAATGACAAATTTATTTGCTTCACAGTAGAATCCTGATATTATCTCATGCTTGAGTTTGTGAGCTCAGGCCAAGCTGCATGTTTTTGCATAAAGCAGAAGGGTTTTTGGGTGTTGTGCTTGTGAAGGCATCGGACTCAAGCCAGAAGAGTATGGGTTAATGGTGTTAACCGGCTTCTGGATTGTTTTGATTTGTTCATTGCCGGTGAGAATTACGGTGTAATAACAATAAGAATTAAGTTTAATAGTAAATAAAAACTTGCAAATAATCAGAATTCTATTATAATAGGAAATCTTTGCAGGGTCGTTAGCTCAGTTGGTAGAGCACCGCACTTTTAATGCGATGGTCGACGGTT
>JAPYOW010000133.1 GCA_029937975.1 Methylococcaceae bacterium
CATCTGGCAAATAACTAATCGGTGTAACAATCAGCATAATGTTTTTTCAGTATTCGCTTTAAGCTCATCAACTGATAAATCAGATAATGTGAAAAGTTTAACTTTTGTAGTTTTTCATGTACCAGTCAACAAATTTCTGAATGCCGTCTTCAATGAGGGTATCGGGTTTGAAATCAATATCTTTCATTAGTTCTGTGATATCCGCATAAGTTATCGGCACATCCCCTGCTTGCATAGGAAGGTTGTTTCTGACCGCCTTCTTTCCTATGGCTTGTTCTATGGCATTAATAAAGCGCTCAAGGGTAACAGGTTGATTATTGCCAATATTGTAAATTTTATAGGGTGCATCTGATGTGGTTATATTGCTTTTTTGAGGCAAAGGAATGTGATCCATTACTCTGACGATTCCTTCCACGATATCAGCTATATAGGTAAAATCACGCTGCATTTTTCCATGGTTAAAGATATCAATCGGCTGGTTATTTAAAATCTTTTTAGTAAATGAGAAATAAGCCATATCAGGCCTTCCCCATGGGCCATAAACAGTAAAAAACCTAAGTCCAGTAGAAGGGATTTTATAAAGATGACTATAGCTATGCGCTAGTAATTCGTTGGATTTTTTCGTTGCTGCATAGAGCGAAATAGGAAAGTCTACTTGATCGTCTGTAGTGAAAGGGGTGTTGCTATTCATACCATAAACAGAACTTGAGGAGGCATAAAGTAGATGTGCTGTGTGTTGTTGACGACAGCACTCCAGAATATTCGCAAAACCAACAAGGTTAGATTCTATATAGGCATCTGGGTTTTCAATGGAATAACGGACGCCCGCTTGCGCAGCAAGATGAATAACGCGATCGAATTGATGATCTTCGAATAGTCTGGTCATAGCAGCTTTATTCGCGATATTTAACTCAATAAACAGATAGTTTTTTACGCATTCGTTTTTTTCACAAAACTGAAGTAAATGCTTTAAACGTGCGTGTTTAAGACTAACCGCGTAATAGTCATTAAGGTTGTCAATGCCTACGACATGATGTCCCTGTTTTAATAGAGACTGTGTGGTGTGAAAACCAATAAATCCAGCAGAGCCTGTAACAAGTATTTTCATTTAATCCTGGCCAAATAAGTCGCGGGTGTATACTTTGGATGAGACATCACTAATTTCGTCTGATTGACGGTTTGCAACAATGATATCCGATATTTTTTTGAACTCACTAAGGTCTTTAATAACTCTGGAGTGAAAGAAATAATCATCATTTTTAAGCACAGGCTCATAGATAATCGTTTCTATGCCTTTGGCTTTAATTCTTTTCATGATTCCTTGAATAGACGAGGTACGAAAGTTGTCTGAGCCACTTTTCATTATAAGACGATAGATGCCTACAACTTTAGGGTTACGCTTAATAATTGAATCCGCAATAAAATCTTTACGTGTACTGTTGGCCTCGACGATAGCTTTGATCAAACAATTTGGAACATCTTGATAATTGGCCAGTAGTTGCTTGGTATCTTTTGGTAAGCAATAACCACCGTACCCAAAGGAAGGGTTGTGGTAGTGGCTACCAATTCGAGGGTCTAAGCTAACACCAGTGATAATTTGTTTAGAATCGAGGTTGTGTGTTTCGGCATAACTGTCTAGCTCATTAAAATAGGCAACCCTCATAGCAAGATAGGTATTAGAAAATAGTTTAATTGCTTCCGCTTCTGTTGAACCTGTGAATAAAACAGAGATGTCTTTTTTTAATGCACCCTCAACTAATAATTCAGCAAATTGTTCCGCTCGTTGTGAGCGTTCTCCTACAATAATACGAGAGGGGTGGAGATTGTCATATAAGGCTTTACCTTCTCTTAAAAATTCAGGTGAAAAAAGAATATTATCTGTTGCAAATTGTTGTTTGATTTTTGTAGTATAACCTACAGGGACAGTTGATTTTATAACCATCACAGCATCTGGATTAATGGCTATAATATCTTTTATTACCGCTTCAATGGTTTGTGTATTGAAATAGTTGTTTTTTGTATCGTAGTCAGTTGGTGTGGCAATAATGACGAAATCTGCATTTTTATAAGCTTCTTCTTTATCAAGAGTCGCCTTAAAATTGAGCGTTTTGTTTTTTAAAAAGTCTTCTATTTCCAGATCATCAATAGGCGACTTTTTTGCATTTAATAGATCTACTTTGTCTTTTAAAATGTCTAAAGCAACGACTTCATGTCGCTGTGCCAGCAGCATTGCATTGGAGAGGCCTACGTATCCTGTCCCCGCTATCGCTATTTTCATTTGTTATTCCTTGTATCACTGTAAGAATATAAAAAATATCAACAACTGTGTTTCTGATTGGTCAGCTTCTCTACTTTCAGTTCTGAAGGTAAGTGAAAAAATGACGCGGTTGCATTATTTATTTAGTGAACATTCCTGTGAGTTTAATTATTTCAATAATGCACTGTATGGTCAGTAAGCATTGATAGTTACTATTCTAATAGAATCATCTGAATGATGATAGTCAGTAAAAGTTAATTTCTTAAACACTGA
>JAPYOW010000053.1 GCA_029937975.1 Methylococcaceae bacterium
AATGCGTCGATCGCCATTTGGATTAATGGTGTTGCCATGTTACGTACTCCGATTTTAATTATTAATTATCTATTATTATTTTTTTGCAAAGGAAACTTTAATCATTATAAGTCCATATGTCAATATTTCGATCTACATCGCTGCCAATATTTTGGCCAAAAATGCTTTTAATGGACTTATACAGCCCTTTACCAACCTATTCTATTTTAAACAAACAACAATAGGGTTATCATTTATGTTATTGAAATACAACATCATCTGATAAGGAAATCCGGGACAAGCGTGTGATAAATACATTCCAATCCAGGCGTGAGTTATAACCGATCACATCAATTCTCGGTATTCCACCACCTTTTATAATGTAATATCCTTGTTCAGCCGCTTCTACCCCCATTAACTGACAAACCCCCTGATGCAAATAACAACCGAAACCAAATTTATCATAGCCAAAGCTATCAAAAAAGCGTAAAAACCCTTTCGAAATAAAATCTGCAGCCCCTCCTCCACCAATACTGACTAGATTCTTCACTGCCCTTTGGCTAATACGATGCCTGGATTCATCACCGTCAGGAGTACCTAACCAGGCATAAAAACTTATCGGCTGCCAATTCTCAAGATATAAATTATTGACGAACCCTGAAACACGTCCTTCCATTCCCCCCACTTTAAATTTCCGGGTAATGGCATTGAGATCCAGATTGTCAATTTCCATGTCCATATACAGCCGGGAGAAGTCTTCTAACATGCCCGAGGAAGCTAATTTATGTATTTTGATAGTGCCATCAAATAGCTCGATTTGTATTTCTCCTTTGACAGCTAAGGTGTTGTTTGTATAAATAACACCTGGAAAATACCCGCTTATTTCACCCGTTAGCGGCGTCCATCCCAGTACTTTCGATAACTTTTCTAGAGACAGCTGCTTTATGCCACCTTCAAAATACACAGTAGGCTCTTCGCCGTTTTGATACTCCCAATCAAACTGCTTAATATCGAATACCCCTCCTAATACGGCTATAGAATTCGAAGCTAATAAACTGATCGTCTTATTCTTCAGCAAAAAATCCAAACGCCCCTTATCAAATGGTATTCCCTTGATTTTCATTTGCTGCCAACTCAGCGCTGAGGGTGTTGTGGATGTAGAACCGACTGACCAATTAATCACAGCGTGGGCATCGGCTATAGAAAAACGATTTTTCACATCATCGATAGCCACACCTGACAGAGTTAGTTTTGCCTGTTGAATTGCATTCTGCACAATCCGGGTTTCGGCATTAAGCTGACCTTTAAATTGAAATTCATCAACCGCGGTAGGAGCAGAAAAAGGAGCCATATATTGACTAAAAAAGGACTGTAACTCACTAATATTTATTAAAATATGTGCTTTGTCCACCGTAAAATCAGGATATTGACTGGTTTTTCCTTGCGCCGTTAACTCAACTACATCTGTATGCTGGTATTTGACATGGTGAACTTGAACTCCCTCCTTTTCATCCAATACGCCTGCAGCTTCCAGACTCACGCTGGACTTCTCAATGCTCAGGTAAACCGGTTCAAGATAGACTTCACCCTGCTTAATTTGGATGTTATTCAGCCAGGTCCACTGTCCACCACTTCGTTTCGCCTGTATTTCCATATCAACAGCTAATGAGTCGGTGGCAATTTGACCTGCCTTGGCTTGCAGCGTTATATGGCTCAAGCGACTAGTCACGAGCAGGGTATGCAGGGTCTTTTCAGCACCTGATATTTGTGCGTCTACATCCAGTATGCCTTGCTGAATTTCAAGCTTATAGTCATCATGCGGTGAAAACAAAGCATAGAGTGCTTTAAGGTCTAAACCTTGAGCGTTAATTTTTACTGTCCAATTAGCTCCCTGCCTTGTCGCGGTTAACGATAATAATCCCTGCGCAAGTTGGAGCTTCTGGATATGAAACTGACTGTGTTGATCTGATATCAGAAATGAGAAATCAAAAGAGGGGGACTGGAAACGCGCTGATTTCAGGCTTGCTTTGCCTGCCTGACAATTTATGTAGCCATTTTGCCAGCTAAACTCCAGGCAGTGAATATCAAAAAATGATAAATCGGCCAGGGGTTCAGCTAAGTGCAATTGCTCAATGGATAAAACTAACTGCTGTGTTTCTTGCTGTAGCTCGGACAAGCTGAGTTTGATGCCATTAAACTGCCATTGTTTGCTCTCTAGCTGATCAAGCTCTATTGAAACAGTATCTAGAGCAACAACCGCCTGGGTAAAGCAGAGAAAAGCAACTAATCCCCACAGCAGCTGCTTTATTCTTTTAATCGGGGAAAACACCGGTAGAAAGATAGCGGTCACCTCGATCACAGATAATCACCACGATCACTGCATTTTCCACTTCCTGGGATAATCGTAACGCAGCAGCAACAGCCCCGCCAGAGGAAACGCCTGCAAACAGCCCTTCTTTAGCAGCTAGCTCACGCGTGGTATTCTCAGCCGCAAGCTGATCCACATCAATAATTCGATCAATATTTTCATCACTGAATATCTTCGGCATATATTCTGCTGGCCAGCGCCTTATACCCGGGATTTTAGATGCCCCTTCCGGCTGAACCCCGACGATCTGAATCGTGGCATTTTGTTCTTTCAAGTATTTTGAGGTACCCATGATAGTGCCTGTAGTCCCCATGGCACTAACAAAATGGGTGATTGTCCCCTCGGTATCGCGCCATATTTCAGGCCCAGTGCCTTCATAGTGTGCCCGTGGATTATCTGGATTGGAAAATTGATCCAGAATATGGCCCTTACCCTCTGCCTGCATTTTTCGGGATAAATCAATAGCCCCCTCCATACTTTCTGCAGCAGGTGTCAAAATAATTTCCGCGCCATAGGCTTTCATCGATGCAATGCGTTCAGCACTCATATTATCCGGCATAATCAGGGTCATTTTATACCCTTTGATGGCTGACACCATGGCTAAGGCAATGCCTGTATTACCACTGGTTGCTTCAATCAGACTATCCCCCGGCTTAATTTCACCCCGTAATTCAGCCTGTTGAATCATACTTAAAGCAGGTCGGTCTTTAACTGAGCCTGCCGGGTTATTTCCTTCCAGCTTTACCAGAATAGTATTACTGCTGTTACCAACCAATCTTTGCAACCTGACTAGCGGTGTATTGCCTACATAGGCTTCTATTGTTCTGTATATCATATGATTACCCTACCCAGACTCTGGCATTTCTAAACATTCGCAACCATGCTCCATCCTCTTTCCAGTCATCAGGAGACCACGAGTTTTGAATGGTTCGAAAACAACGTTCAGGATGCGGCATCATAATAGTAAAGCGACCATCCGTGTTAGTCAGCCCCGTAATACCCAAAGGAGAGCCATTGGGGTTGGCTGGAAAATCTGTTGTCGTTTCACCATAATTATCCACATAACTTAAAGCGACTTGCGCCTTCTCGGCATCTAACTCATGTTCAAACTCAGCTCGCCCCTCACCATGCGCTATTACTACAGGTAAGACAGAGCCTGCCATACCGGCCATAAAAATAGAAGGTGATGGCTGAATACTGACCATCGCAACCCGCGCTTCAAATTGTTCTGAAATATTGCGTTTAAAGGCAGGCCAATGCTCCGCACCAGGAATAATCTCTTTCAAGCCAGACATCATTTGACAACCATTACAGACTCCCAAGGCAAAAGTATCTTCACGCTGGAAAAATGCTGAAAATTGCGCGCGGGCCTTGGCATTAAACAAAATGGACTTAGCCCAACCGCCTCCGGCACCCAATACATCGCCATAGGAAAAACCACCACAGGCCACCAAGCCCACGAAATCATCCAATGTCACCCTGGCATGAATAATATCACTCATATGTACATCGATAGCAGTAAAGCCGGCGCGGTCAAATGCCGCGGCCATTTCAACATGGCCATTAACGCCCTGCTCTCTTAATATAGCCACCTTGGGTCGCAGAGCCTGATCAAATGCTAAACTTATATTCTCTGAGGGATCAAAGCTCAGGGTCGCGGATAAACCAGGATCCTGATCATCACTAAGACGCTCAAATTGCTGTTGTGCACAATCAGGGTTGTCCCGTAAGGCCTGCATTCGATAACTGACTTCTGACCATATTTTTTGTAAACTGGCACGCTCAGCCGAGTAAATAAGCTCACCTTGAACACGTATGTTTAATTGTTGCTTTGCCGTCACCTGCCCGATAACATGCGTATTCTGGGCCAGTCCTGCAGTCTTCAGTCGCTCTAACACAGCCGCCACATCCGTTTGTTTTACTTGAATCACCGCCCCCAGCTCTTCATTAAATAAAGCGGCTAAAATAGCCTGTTGATGCCCTGCTTTATCATCTGCAAACAAGCTATCCAAAGATAAATCCACACCTTGCCGACCCGCAAAAAGCATTTCCGCCAGGGTCGCCAATAACCCCCCATCCGAACGGTCATGATAGGCCAATAATTTATCTTCAGCATTTAAGCTCTGAATAGCATCAAAAAATGCTTTAAAGTGATCCAAATCATCCAGGTCAGGCGCTTCATCACCTAATTGATTATAGGTTTGCGCTAACACAGAACCCCCTAGACGATTTTTCCCTGCTCCTAAATCTAACAAAATTAAAGCACTGTCTCCGGCTTTTAATTCAGGCGTCAAGGTTTGTCTAATATCTGTTACCGGGGCAAAGGCGGTAATAATCAATGACAAAGGAGAGGTCATGACTTTATCTTGGCCCTGATCTTTCCAAACCGTTTTCATTGATAGGGAGTCTTTGCCAACAGGAATGGCAATACCTAATGCTGGACACACCTCCATACCCACTGTTTTAACCGTATCATATAAAGCGGCATCTTCACCCTCACTTCCACAAGCCGCCATCCAGTTAGCTGAAATTTTCACTTTCTTCAGTGATTCAATACGGGCGGCAGCCAGATTGGTTAGCGATTCTGCAATGGCCATCCGTCCGGAAGCGGGTGCATTAATAAGTGCTAAAGGTGTTCTTTCACCCATCGCCATGGCTTCACCGGTGCGGCTATGAAAACCCGAAGCTGTGACAGCAACATCGGCTACTGGAACTTGCCATGGGCCAACCATTTGATCTCGCGCAACCAGACCTGTCACCGAACGGTCACCAATATGAATCAGAAAGCTTTTATCCGCCACTGCAGGAAAGGATAATACCCGATGAACGGCTTCAGACAAATCAACATCTGTTAATTCCAGAGCAGATAAATCTGGTCTTTGATGCTGAACATCTTTATGTATTTTGGGTGACTTTCCAAATAACACAGACATGGGAATATCAACCGGATTACCCCCTAACCATTCATCACTGAGTGTTAAATGCTCTTCATCGGTAGCTTCACCAATGACGGCATACAAACAATGTTCACGTTCACAAAATGATTTAAATAAATCCAGTGCCGACGGTGCTATGGCAACCACATAGCGTTCCTGGGCTTCATTACACCAGATCTGCATGGGTGACATGCCTTTATCGGCATTATTAACCGCTCTTAAATTAAAGCGTCCACCTTGCTCACAATCATGAATAATTTCAGGCACGGCATTAGACAAGCCCCCTGCGCCAATATCATGAATGGAGATAACAGGTGTATTATCCCCCATTGCATTACAATGATTGATCACTTCCTGACAACGTCGTTCCATTTCCGGATTTTCACGTTGCACCGAGGCAAAATCCAGTTCAGCAGCCCCCTCACCTGAGGTCTGTGAAGAAGCGGCACTACCGCCTAAACCAATTAACATGGCAGGTCCACCCAGGATAATAATCAGCGAGCCCGCGGGAATCTTGTGTTTGTCGACCAGCATCGGACGAATATTGCCCATACCGCCTGCGATCATAATGGGTTTATGATAGCCCCTGTATTCATTTGCTTTCGCCGTTTGCTGTTCAAAACTGCGAAAATAACCAGCAATATTGGGTCGTCCGAATTCGTTATTAAATGCTGCGCCACCGACAGGTCCTTCTAACATAATATCCAGTGCAGAAGAAATACGCTCGGGTTTGCCAAAATCGTGCTCCCAAGGCTGTTCAAAGCCGGGTATTTTAAGATGGGAAACGGTAAAACCGGTGAGACCTGCTTTAGTCGCTGAACCTCTACCTGTAGCCCCTTCATCACGAATTTCACCACCAGAACCCGTCGCTGCACCGGGGTAAGGAGAAATAGCCGTCGGATGATTATGGGTTTCCACTTTCATCAATAAATGCGCATCTTCCTTAACATAAGCATATTCACCCGTTTGCGGATCGCGAATAAATACATCTGCTAAAGAACCTTCGGCAACCGAAGCGTTATCACTATAAGCAGATAAAATACCTTGTGGATTTTTCTCTGCGGTATTGCGAATCATATTGAATAATGACCGGGCTTGGACTTCCCCATCAATAGTCCAGTCCGCATTAAATATTTTATGCCGGCAATGCTCTGAATTTGCCTGCGCAAACATCATTAATTCAACATCCGTCGGGTTTCTCCCCAGCGCTTGAAAACTTTCTGTTAAATACACAACCTCATCATCAGATAGCGCAAGGCCTAAGGCTTTATTGGCCACAATCAACGCATCACGACCTTGTTCGCAAATAGCAATGGTCTGTAGTGGCTGAGGATCATGATGCACAAATAAATCCAGATCGTCGGCATCCTCCACCACTGTTTGTGTCATGCGGTCATGAATTAATGGTTTTATGCGGGCTTTAAGCTCGGCGCTCATCTCAGCACCGCTGGAAATGATGTATTCCACACCTCTTTCAATCCGTTTAACCGTGCTTAAACCACATCGCTCGACAATTTCGCTGGCTTTACTTGACCATGGAGAAATAGTGCCAGGACGAGGCACAACCAGAAATAGCTGCCCTGTATACATAGAATCAGGTGCACTGTACCCATAAGTAGTCAAACGGGTAAGTTGCTCAATTTCTTGTTCGGTCAATGCATTATCCGCATCCACAAAATGCACAAAACGAGCAGATACCTTATCAATGGCCGGATCTATGGCTTGCAGATCGGTGATGAATTGCTGGAGTCGATAATCAGAAAGAGCAGATGATCCGGAAATTTTTAACATGGATTTTTTAGGTAGATGAGTAAATGTTGCAAGCCTGATTCCCATGCTCAGCATAGGAATGCGTTTAATTATTCAGCTAAATCTAGCTTTATAGTGTTATAGAGCATTTTTAATAATTTCAAACCATTCCCACTTGATAATGGAATATCATAGCTGTTGAGTACAAATATTTCGATCAAACCCCCATATTCGACCAGTTTGATTCTAAACTCCTCTTCCTGAGCTGGGTCAGCACCGAAAATGAACATCGCTTCATCCCATAATGAGCCATCGCTGATTTTTTCAAAATTGGCATCATAAAGTACAGAATACACTCTACCCAACTCATTTCTATGGATAATTTCAATGGAATGACGACTTAATGATTTACCCACAGTCCGCCAGATTTTTCCCATGCTATCTGCAATGCGTATCCGTGTAGCCCCTCCGGAAAATTCAATTAACTCAACATAAATACCGGTTTTTTTGGCTATTGCATTCGTTGCCGGTTTTGATACTGTTGGCTTCGCCTCAGCAACATGCTGCTGATAAGCCTCCGCTCCACGCTGCATCCGGACTTCAGGTCGCGTTTGTATTGCATGGTTAGAAAGATCAGGCGGGACATGGAGTGCGGGGATTTCTGATGTTAATTGATAATCTTTTTTCTTATCTGGAAAAAAACTTTTAACTTGGCTGCAGGAAACTATACCAAGCAACAACACCACCATCGTAAAACATTTAAATGGTTTATATTTCATAGACTTAAATTACTTCAGCTTGTTGTAATGCACGACGTACAGTTGGGTAACAATCTTCTGTTAACCAGGTTAAAGGTAAGCGAATACCTTTACCCATTAAGCCCATTTCAGCAACCGCCCATTTAACCGGGATAGGATTGGACTGAATAAACAAGTGCTCATGTAAGGCCAATAATTTTGCATCCAGCATTTCCGCCTGTTGTCTATGACCTGCAATAGCTGCTTTAATCATTTCATGGACTAATTTAGGCGCCACATTGCCGGTCACGGTAATAGAACCATTACCTCCTGACAAACAAAACTCACAACTGCTTGCATCATCACCTGAATAAATTGCAAAGTCATCACCGCATAAATCACGGATTAATGGCAGTCTATCCAGTTCACCGGTCGCTTCTTTAACACCCACAATATTATCAATAGCCGCAAGACGGCCAATAGTTTCCGGCAACATATCACAAGCAGTACGCCCCGGTACATTATATAAAATCTGTGGTATATCAACAGCTGCAGAAATCGCCTTATAATGTTGGAACAGGCCTTCCTGTGTCGGTTTATTATAATACGGTGTTACCAATAGACAGGCATCTGCCCCCACCTCTTTAGCCCGACGCGTTAACAAAATCGCTTCAGTGGTTGAATTGGCACCGGTTCCAGCAATCACCGGGATCCTGCCAGCAACATATTGCACAACACACTTTATAACATCACAATGTTCATCTTCATCAAGTGTTGCCGACTCCCCTGTGGTTCCCATGGCAACAATAGCATCTGAACCCTGCTCAATATGGTATTCCACTAATTTCCTTAGACATTCTTTGTCCACTGAACCATCGTTTTCCATAGGTGTTACTAAAGCAACGATACTACCTTGAATCATGTAACTCTCTCATCCGGTTAAATAAAATTTAGCGCGTTATTATAACAGCTTAAAAATCACTCAGGCTCTTTACTTAAGCCTCATGACATAATTAATTTAAGGTTTTTGCCAGCCCGGATTGACCGGAAGCAAACACAGTGCCTTTGCGGCTGATAGCAATGCGCCGAAATCGGCGATAGCCATGCTTAACACATGCCTGCACTGAACCGTTTAAACACCTTATATACTGCGTATTGTCTATACCCGTGTATCCTTCCACTTTTGTTTTCTTGCCTGCTTTTTAGCGACCTTGCGTTCTTTGATAAGTGCCAGGGCCATCAGTTCATTCTCCATCATTACAGGTGTTTCCAGGGTAATATTACCAATCACACCCGCTCTGAACTCAGCAATCAGAATTTTAGCAGTTTTCTCCATATCGATTTGTTTTCCGGCTCGTAAACAACCTCGCCTTCTGCCGATCAAGGTCATTAAATCCGACTCGTTAGCCGGTATGTCATCCAGTTGGTAACGCTGCTTTAGCTGTTGCGGATAACACTCGAGTAAATATTCGGCAACAAAAAAAGCGACATCAGCATACTCCATCGCTGTATCTTTGATCGCACCGGTTGCAGCCAGCCTGTATCCACTGTTCTTGTTCTCTACATTCCCCCACAACACACCCGGGGTGTCTAACAAAACAATATTATCGCCAAGTCTTATACGTTGCTGACGCTTAGTGACCGCAGGCTCGTTACCTGTTTTAGCAATAATACGGTCGGCCAAAATATTGATAAGCGTTGATTTACCTACATTAGGAATACCTATAATCATGGCTTTAATCAGCTTGTCATTGCTGCCTTTGTCCGGGATCATCTTGTGACATAAGGCGGCAATTTGTTTGATTTTCTCTGGCTGTTGCGTGGTTACCGCCAAGGTTTTTACACCTTCTTCCCGTTCCAGATAATCTTGCCAGTGCTGCGTCATCACCGGGTCAGCCAGATCCATTTTACTCAACACCCTGATGCACGGCTTATCGCCTCGCAACGAAGACAGCATAGGATTCTGACTACTGAAGGGAATACGCGCATCCAAGACTTCAATAATCAAATCAATTTGTGGTAAAAGTTGTTTTATCTCTTTACTGGCCTTGTGCATATGGCCGGGATACCATTGAATGAGCATGATCTAGAAGTGTTTGAGGAAAAGTTGTTATTTTACCTGAAATAGTAATCGCTCAGGTATATTTACCACCTGCCCTGAACCTGCCACTGTTTACGGACATTTTAGCCATAATGTGTCTACCACTGTATACGACACTTTACGAATACATTCGACGCCGCGTCAAGCACGTTATAATAGAGCGTTAAACACAGCAATACACTAAACAAGGGTTTTATGGAAAGCATACTGAGCGTGCCTCAAGGCTCATTTACACTGCACCGATTTCCTCAACGCAGAAATGACAAACTAAGAGCCTGGGATGCGGCTGACGAATATTTATTACAGCATCTGGCAGAAAATCCGGAACTGACATCAGATGCAACAACCCTTATTATTAATGATAGCTTTGGTGCTTTGAGTATTGCCTTAAATACACTAAAGCCTATTGTTGTAACTGACTCCTGGATATCCCAGCAAGCCACGCAGCGCAATCTTATAAACAACCATTTACCTGAACAGGCTATTCAGTTTAAAAACTCACTGGACTGGCCCCAACAACCTGTTGACCTGGTTTTAATTAAAGCGCCTAAAACCCTCGCCTTGTTTGAAGATCAACTGGTCAGACTCCAGACTCTACTGAAACCAGACACACAAATCATTATCGCTGGCATGGTAAAAACCATGCCGGCTACTATCTGGAAATTAATGGAGAAATATCTAGGGCCTACCACCCCCTCATTGAGCCGAAAAAAAGCGCGGTTAATTTTTACCACTTTACACCCTAGCCGGCCACAGCATACATCGCCCTATCCTTCCTATTACCAGCTAGAAAACACTCCCTACACTATCTGTAATCATGCCAATGTTTTCTCCAGAGAAAGTCTGGATATAGGCAGTCGTTTTTTACTCAAGCATTTACCTGTAAACAATAGCGCTGAACATATTGTTGATTTGGGCTGCGGCAATGGGGTCATCGGCTTAATGCTGGGCCAACAGCATCCTGAGGCACATTTAAATTTTGTTGATGAATCCTACATGGCCATCGCTTCCGCTAAGGAAAACTTCCAGCAAGCCTTTGCTGAAAGAACCGCCGAATTTCATCTGGGAGATGGTTTAACTGAATTTCCTGCTGAGTCCATGGACCTGATAGTCTGCAACCCGCCTTTTCATCAACAAAATACAGTAGGAAATCACATTGCCTTATCCATGTTCAGGCAATCCCACCGAGTACTCAAACCCCGAGGGGAATTATGGGTGATCGGCAATCGCCACCTGGCCTATCATCAGGATTTAAAAAAAGTGTTTGGCAATCTATCCCGCAGGGCTGAAAATACCAAATTCATCATTTATCAAGTAAAAAAATGAACACAAAAGAACATAGACAAGTGATCTTAGACACCGAGACCACAGGCTTGAGCCCTGCTGACGGCCATCGGATTATTGAAATAGGTTGTGTTGAAATGATTAATAGACGATTAACCCGCAACACGTTTCATGTCTATATAAATCCTGACCGCATTATTGATGACGGGGCGATTAAAGTGCATGGAATTTCTAATGAATTCCTACAAGACAAACCCAGATTTGAGGATATAGTCGATGATTATTTGGCTTTTACCAAAGGCGCTGAGCTGGTCATTCACAACGCACCTTTTGATGTCGGCTTTTTAAACTATGAACTGTCCCTGCTGAAAGGGAAAAAAACCACGGTTGAAGAACACAGTAGCATTTTTGATACCCTGCCTTTTGCCAGAAAAAAACATCCGGGGGCCAGAGCCAGCTTAGATGCCTTATGTAAACGTTATGGCATAGACAATAGCCATAGAGAGCTGCATGGCGCCTTACTGGATGCCGAGATTTTAGCAGAAGTTTATCTATTAATGACTGGCGGTCAATTTTCCCTCATGGATTTTAATGCGTCGGTCAGTACGCAGCAACAGGGAATAATACGTTTAGCTGCTGACCGGCCAAAACTAAAGGTCATGCACTGCACAGAACAGGAGCTAGAAGCCCATCAAAAACAGTTAGCTATGATTAAGGAATCCAGTGGCGAGTGCCTGTGGCATAAACTGGACGAATAAGTCTTATCAGGATAGATACTCAATAGCGAAAATTGCCGGCCCTGTCTGCCAACTATTTTTAATCATCTTTATCCGCAAAACTAACAGCATACACTTTTTATCATAGCCACTTTCAGCACCTCTGAAAAAAGCCAAGCAGGACAATAAAGGGTTTTTTAGCTGCTATGAAAGCAAGCTGAATAGCGAAGTGCCTGACATAAAATGCCCGTATGCCACATGCTGGATCTGAGTTATAAGGGTAAACCGGCCATACCCGGACTTTAACGATGACAGACGGAGGTGTAAACCCCCGCATTTTCACCTAACCAACAAGCTACACCTGCACGCAATAAAAAACCAGACTTCGATCCATGATAGTTCATCGCCTGGTTCTTGATCAGCATAAGCCGAATTTTAGCTGTTAATACACCCGTTTATAGCATAATGCTATTCGGCCGGTTGTCGTTTACTTCGTCGAGAAGAAGAGCCGACCCGCTTTTTGCCTTTGGCTTTTTTAATTAAATCCTTATCCATTGCCGATATATTCAATTGCTGTCCGGCAACGCGTACTTTTTTCAATTCCTGAAACAACTCTTTTGGCATACCGGCAGGTAACTCTACGGTACTGTAATTTTCTTCAATTTTGATGCGGGCAATATGATCGCCATCAATACCTGTTTCATTGGCAATGGCACCTACGATATTACCCGGCTTAACGCCATGGCTATTACCGACCTCAATACGATAGGTCTCCATTTTAATATCGGACTGTCTGTCTCTACTGCGCTTGGGTTTACGATCCCTCTCTCCACGCCCCGACGAGGAACGCTCACTTCTATCAAAGCGCTCACTTCTTTCACCTCTTTCACTTCTTTCTTTGCGCGCTCGTTTAGGGATTTCTTTCAGTAATAACGGCGTGCTGCCTTGCGACATTTTGGCTAATGCAGCAGCAATGTCAACAGCAGGCACATCATGCTCAGACTGATACTGTTCTACCAATTGCGTAAAAAAGCTCAATTCATCTGCAGCTAAAGTATCGGTAATACGCTGCTTAAAACGGGAAATACGCGCATTATTGATATATTCAGTCGAAGGCAATTGCATTTGCTCCACTTTTTTCTTGGTCGCCCGCTCAATATTACTCAACAAACGTCTTTCTCTGGGAGAAACGAATAAAATAGCATCACCACTACGCCCGGCACGTCCTGTTCGCCCAATACGATGAATATAAGATTCGGTATCATAAGGAATATCATAGTTGACCACATGGGTAATACGATCAACATCCAACCCTCTAGCTGCAACATCTGTGGCAATCAAAATATCCAGCTTACCTTGCTTTAAATGATTAATCGCCCGCTCCCGTAACTGCTGAGACATATCGCCATTAATAGCAGAAGTAGAGTGCCCGCGGGCTTCCAGCTTTTCTGCCAATTCAATAGTCGCCGTTTTGGTCCGAACAAAAATAATCATCCCATCAAAGTCTTCTGCTTCCAGAATACGGGTTAAGGCATCGAGTTTGTGCACACCACTCACCAGCCAATAACGCTGGCGAATATTATCTGCTGTAGCCGTTTTAACTTTAATAGTAACTTGTTCCGGATTGTGCAGGTATTTTTGCGCTATTTTTCGAATAACGGAAGGCATGGTAGCGGAAAACAGGGCAATCTGCTTTTTCTGCGGTAATTGTTCAAGCACCCATTCCACATCGTCAATAAAACCCATGCGTAGCATTTCATCAGCCTCATCCAGTACCAACGTGTTCAGTTGATTTAACTTTAAGGTGCCTTTGCGCATATGGTCCATGACCCGTCCTGGGGTACCCACAATCACATGAGCTCCTCTTCTCAGTTGCTTCAACTGAATACCGTATTCTTGCCCCCCATAAATAGGTAACACATGGAAGCCTTTGCATTCAGAAGCATAACCTTGAAAAGCCTCGGCCACCTGTATTGCCAATTCCCGTGTCGGTGCCAATACCAGAACTTGAGGGTCTTTTTTCTTAAGATCTATTCGCGATAAGATAGGAAGCGCAAAAGCAGCCGTCTTTCCTGTCCCGGTCTGAGCCTGCCCCAAGACATCCCGCCCTTCCAGCATAAAAGGAATGATTTCCGCCTGAATGGGCGAAGGCGTTTCATAGCCAGCGTTCTCAATAGCCTTTAATACAGGCTCAGACAAAGCTAAATCATTAAAAGAAAGAGAGTCGGTCAGGTTGTTGGACATTAAATATACCTATTTGAGTTGCACAATACAAAAAAGCGCAAATAAATTACAACCCGATATTATATGCTTTTCTTATATCGTTATGCAATAACAATCAACATTATGTGCTAAATATACGCTAACAAGCAAGGCTAAATAATTTTTTAGCCTTAAATAACTTGTATGACTGCATGAACTATACTAGCAATCTAAATTGATAGTAGCTACTGAACTTGCCGGTTCAAACAGTGCGTTGAATTACCCCCCAACAAAGCCAGTTCTGTTTCCTGCATGAAAACACACTAACACAACACCTCACAACGAGCACAAAATACCAGCCTAGCGGTCAGGCATGTTCAGCACTGGCTTGCTTATTACCTGATGGACACGGTTACGCCTTAAAGCCGGCCAACTTTAGTATTAAAACAAGCTAGTTAATCGGGAAACATACTTATTTCAAGTCAAATTTAATCAATTACAACGAAAACATGTAGAACTACATCATAAAAGCAGAAAACGGGGTTATGAATCTTCTTTAACAATAATAGACCTTATTTAAACAA
>JAPYOW010000007.1:0-27385 GCA_029937975.1 Methylococcaceae bacterium
GCCTTTTTTTGCACAAAACCGAGCCTATTAGCAACACGCTCAAACATCTCTTGGTATTGCGCGAGCAATCCCCGTCCTATCAAAAAACTTTCTTCAGACAACCGTGTGTCAAAACAGACTGTGGTTCAAAACGCTCTTTACTTCTAAGACCCAGAAAGGCATGTGATGAGAAATGACAATTTAACCATTATTCTTGCGGGAGGAGCAGGCACCCGATTAGAGCCTCTTACCGCTGAACGGGCTAAACCCTCTGTGCCTTTTGGTGGTAAGTATAGAATCATTGATTTTACCCTGACCAACTGTCTCCATTCAGGGTTGAGACAAATTCTGGTGTTAACGCAATATAAGTCTTTTTCACTGCACAAACATTTACGCGATGCCTGGTCTATTTTTAACCCTGAACTTGGCGAATATATTAGCTCGGTTCCACCCCAAAGGCGCAAAGGAAATCATTGGTACGAAGGCACCGCGGATGCCGTTTTTCAGAATCTGTATCTATTAAAACGCAGTGGCGCGAAACGAGTACTCATTTTATCGGGAGACCATGTCTATCGTATGGATTATGCAGACATGCTGAAATTCCATCAGGCTAAGCATGCGGATATGACCGTCGCAACCATGGTGGTCAGTGCAGAAAAAGCCAGTGACTTTGGTGTACTGTCCGTTAATAAGGACAGCAGGGTTCATGAGTTTCAGGAAAAACCTGCAAAACCGATAACCCTTCCCAATGACTCAGGTCAGATCATCGCATCGATGGGGATTTATTCCTTTTCAATTGATTTATTAATTGAAATATTAGAATCCGATGCCAGAAATGCATGCTCCAGCCATGACTTTGGCAATGACATCATTCCAAAATTAATTAATGACTACAATGTATTTGCCTATCGGTTTGAGTCAACTAAAGGACGGATAAGATCGGGTAATTATTGGCGGGATATAGGGACGATTGATAATTATTACCAGGCCAATATGGATTTATTAAAACCCATCCCTCCGCTCAATCTATACCAGCACAACTGGCCAATACGGACTTATCAATCACAAAACCCACCGTTACGAGCAATCCCTGGCGCTAGCGGAGAAAAGGGGGTATTTATCAATTCACTGGCAGCAGGAGGTGTTGTGATTGAAGGTGGCAAAGTGCATGACTCGATTTTATTTGCCAGCGTTTTTATTGGAGATGGTGCAATACTGCGGAAAGCGATTATCTTTGATAACGTCAGGATTGGCGCCGGAGCAAAACTGCAAAACTGCAAAACTGTATTATAGACAAAGGGGTTGATATTCCGGCAGGTGAATCGATAGGTTTTGACATGGCCAAAGATACTACCCGCTTCACGGTGTCAAACAAAGGAATCGTCGTCATCCCAAAAAATTATATTTTCTAAAAAGCCTACACATCTCATGTCTTTTGCGTTCTTGCCAGAGCCTGGCCTTGTAAGGCGTAAAAACGCCAGTCAATTCCCGGTTGTTGCTACCCGAGGAGAGTTTCTGACTTTGCATGCTTATCCGGATATCACAGCTTTATTTTTTGATTTTAAGTCCACCATGGTAACTATGTTTTGCGAAATCACGTCAAATTACTTTTCAGCTTGCTTGCAGAGCATACTTGTTGGGGATGGTATGGATGTATAATGCTTGCTAATTTCTACAGGAAATTAGTCATTCGATATGTAGGAGGGATAGCCCGCCATAACGATTTAAACAAGCACGACGAAACAGACTATATTTTCTATTCGTAGTTGCTATTTAATGAGACTTTGATGATAAAGCGAAGAATAATGGATTATTTCTAACTTATCTTAACTATCAAGACGTTAAGATGGTGCCTCGGGCCGGAATCGAACCGGCACGGATTTAACTCCGCGGGATTTTAAGTCCCGTGCGTCTACCAATTTCGCCACCGAGGCATTTACTGATGAACTAGTAGAGCGAGGTATTCTAATCATTCCTTTTAAAAATATCTAGCACTATCTTTTATTTTTTTAAAAACGCATAAAAATCCAGCCTTTAGCTTGCCCATTAACTTTTGTCAGCCCATGCAAATCCAAGCACTTAATGGATATGAAGCCTATGAAAACATCTTATCTCCAATTCCCCTTTACTTTGGCCTTACTCTTCTCCAACGCATTGGCAGACTCTCATCAGCGGATCCTCATTGACAATTTTGCTTCAGGAAACCTGAATCAATGGACTGTGCAATCGTTTGCCGGCACCACAGATTACCAGATCATCTCGCTGGACAAACAGCCCGCCTTAAGAGCAGTCAGTCATGCCAGTGCATCGGGATTGCTTAAACAACAGAAAATAGATTTATTACAAACACCTTTTTTAAACTGGCAATGGCGTATTGAAAATACATTAGGAAAAATAAATGAACAAAGTCAATCTGGCGATGACTATAGTGCACGCATATACGTTATTCTTGATGGCGGCTGGACATTCTGGAAAACCAGAGCCATTAATTATGTCTGGGCCAGTAACAGCCCTAAAGACAGTCGCTGGCCAAATGCCTTTGCCGGTCACCATGCCATGATGCTGGCGATACGTTCAAGGCAGGATAAAAGTACCACATGGTATCAAGAAAAACGCAATATAATAGAAGACTTTAAAGCTCTGCACGGCATTGATATCCGTTATATTGATGGCATAGCGATAATGACAGATACCGATAATGCCGGAGGCAATGCCACCGCCTATTATGGTAATATTTATTTTAGCGCACAATAGCCAAAAACGATCATGCACGATACCTTACCTTATCTGGAAAACTCCAGCTTTCCTCCTATTACCCGCAATCAATTAGAAGTTTTACAAGTCAACTTGGGTTATTTGTGTAATTTAAGCTGCACCCACTGTCATGTTAATGCCGGCCCCAATAGAACCGAATTGATGGAGAAAAGCACCATTGATCAGATTTTGGCGTTTATCGATTTTCATCACATCAAGACGCTGGACTTAACCGGTGGCGCACCGGAAATGAATCCTTTCTTTAAATACCTGGTAGAAGCCGCCATAAAAAAAGGCGTCAAGGTCATTGACCGTTGTAACCTGACTATTTTACTGGAGCCTGACTATTTGGAGCTACCCGAATTTCTGGCCAGCAATGGCGTGGAAATCGTGGCTTCACTGCCCTGTTATCAGGAAGATAATGTCGACAAGCAACGCGGCAAGGGCACCTTTAATGCCAGTATTGCGGCGCTGCAAAAATTAAATAGTCTGGGTTATGGCCAGCCGGACTCTGGCTTGATCTTAAACCTGGTATTTAATCCGCAAGGTGCAACCCTACCTCCTGAACAAAAAGCCCTTGAGCTGTCCTATAAGGAGCATTTAAAGGCCCAGTTTAATATTGTATTCAACCATTTGTTCGCAATGACTAACCTGCCTATCCAGCGATTTGGCAGTGTGTTAATCAGTAAAGGGGAATTTGATCAATATATGCAATTATTGCAGGATAGTTTCCAGCCACAAAATCTGCAGCAACTGATGTGTAAAAACACCTTGAGTATTGACTGGCAAGGCTTTGTATATGATTGTGATTTTAATCAAATGTTGCAACTTCCTTTGGGTAACGCCACACAAAAAACCCATTTATCCGACCTGCTTAAGCCCTCCAGCACCGGCCAGACGCTTGCGGGACAAACCATAAAAACCTTACAACATTGCTATGGGTGTACAGCCGGACAAGGTAGCAGTTGTGGCGGTGCACTTTAATTCAAGCAGGACCCAAAATGACTATAGAAACAGCGGTATTAGAACGTTATTCAGCAGGTGCCGAATTGGTACAGCCCGAACTCTGCTGCCCAGTGGATTATGACCGTACATTGCTCAAACTCTTACCCCCTGAAATCATTGAGAAAGACTATGGCTGCGGCGACCTCCCGTTGCTGTTAGCGATTACGGCTCAGGCTTAATCCCAGACTGCAGATGAAGATAACAATGATCGCCACCATGGCCTATAAAGTTGTAGCAAGAACCAGCCCCCACCCTCACGACAACACTCTAACGTCCAGACATACCCCCCGACATGAATATTAATCCCGTCCTCCTGCCTCAGCCTATCAGCATCACTGCTCCTGATAGCCAAACCCTCCCTGCTGATTATGCATCTTCTGACCCAGACTCTGGATGCATGACTGCCTATCGCCTAATGTGCCAGCAATAAACCATGACCAACAAAAAAATAATTCTGGCATCAGATATTCGCTTTGCTTGCGGCGATAGCTATTTTCTTAGAGGAAAAGACTATTTTGAAGAACAAAAAGTCTTACATTTAAGTATTCAAAAAGAACAGCCTTCTTATATTATTTTAAATTCAATAGCTCTCGGGAATAGAAAAAATCGCTATGAACAACAAATAAGAATTGACTGGGATCATGATTATAAATCAGTCACCATTGATGGTGATTGTAGCTGCCCTATCGCTTTCAATTGTAAACATATTGCAGCGGCCTGCCTTGAATACCTGACTCTGGCACCCCAGTTAGGGCAATCCGGCAACAATACGCCCTCCTGTCTGGATTGGTTAAACAACTTTGCCGACTCCCCCGAACAACAAAACCAGCAGGAATTTATTGCCTATCTTTTAAAACCCAGTAAAACACCACAACTGTTTACTCTAGATTTCCTTATTACCAAACGCAATAAAAAAGGAGGCCTTAACAAAGGGCGAAAAACCAGCTTGAATAATCTGCGTTACAGCTATAGTTATGCCGACTATATCCGCCCCATTGATCAGGAGATTGCGCGTATTCTCTACAGTTTAGAGCTAAACTACCAAGGTGAACCACAACTTCACGGTAGCGCAGGCTTTATCGCCTTATCCAAATTAATACTGACGGGGCGTTTATTCTGGAAAACCGCCAAAGTACCGCCTTTACAAATGGACCATGAGCGTCCTCTTCGCTTTTCCTGGCAACAAAAACCAAAGCAGAGCTACAAGCTGCACTGGGAAATTGAACCTAAAGCCCAATTGATTCTAAGCGACCCTCCTTTGTACCTCGATGAACAACGCAACACCTTAGGTCATCTAACGGCATTCGCCAGTTCTCATGAGCAGTTAAAGAAAATTCTTCGTATTCCTGAGGTACCCCAACAGTTTGTAGATGAATTTAGCCAGCGCTTAACCCTGGAATACCCAAATATTCCTTTACCTGCACCCAAAGCCATCGAAATTATTGAAGTTTCAGGCGTTCACCCGACCCCTAAAATCACCTTATTCGGTGCTCAATTAAATTCATCACAATACAGTCATTTTATTAAACTGAACTTTGTTTATAACGATATAACCACTTCAGCCCATAGCCCTGAACCCTTTTCAGTAATAAAAACAGATCAGGGTATTTATCGTATTCAAAAGCAAATTGAAGCAGAATCCGAGGCGATTAAACAACTCACGCAAAAAGGCTTTGTAACAACCCAGCTTGAAAACATCAAAGAACTGATTCTGTTTAGCCCCGCGAGTGAATCCATTATAGACAGTACCAATCGCTGGGCTGAATTCATCCAGTACACATTGCCCGTGTTAAAGGAGCAAGGCTGGATTGTGGAAACCAAACAAAACTTCAAACTGAGCTTTCAACAAGCCGAAGACTGGCATGCCGATATTGAAGACACCCAGAACGACTGGTTTGAAATGAACTTTAAGGTCAAGGTCAATGGGCAAGCCATCCCGCTATTACCGTTGATCCTGCCTGTCCTGGAAAACTATGAGCAGGATGATCTCCCGGAAAACCTTAATATTGAGTTAAAACCGCATCATTACATCAATATATCCTCAGCCCAACTTAAACCCTTCCTGAGAATTGTCTACGAATTATTTGATATCCATTCGGTTAATGACCATGGCGCACTCACACTGTCCCGTTTTGATGCCGCTTCTTTAGTCGACCTGGAAACGCATAGCTATGGCGTTTTTAGTTTAAACGGTGGCAAGGCACTGCTTGAAACCGGTAAAAAATTAAAAGACTTTACAGGCATTGTCAATATTCCGATACCAGATGGGCTGAATGCCACGTTAAGAGACTATCAGCAACAAGGCTTGAACTGGTTACAGTTTCTACGTGAATATAATTTTGCCGGTATTCTGGCCGATGATATGGGGCTTGGAAAAACCATACAGACGCTGACACATTTATTAGTAGAAAAACAGGCAGGGCGAATGAAGCATCCCAGTTTGATCATTGCACCAACCAGCTTAATGACTAACTGGCTCAGAGAAGCAGAACGCTTTACCCCTGATTTAAATATATTGATATTGCAAGGCACTGAACGTAAACAGCATTTTAACAAAATCAAAGACTATGACTGTGTGTTGACCACCTATCCTTTATTGCCCCGGGATAAAGCGGTACTGCTGGCAGAAACTTACCATTATTTAATTCTGGATGAGGCACAACTCATAAAAAATCCACGCTCTCAAGTCGCCCGGGTGGTTAGAGAAATCACATCCAGCCATCGCTTGTGCCTGACAGGAACCCCCATGGAAAATCATCTGGGTGAATTATGGGCGCAATTTGATTTTTTGATGCCCGGTTTTCTAGGGGATAGCAAAACCTTTAAGAAAACCTATCGCACCCCTATAGAAACTCATCAGGACCCTCAGCAAAGAGCACGATTATCGAAACGACTGCAACCGTTCATGTTGCGTAGAACCAAGCAGGAAGTGGCCACCGAGTTACCCCTTAAAACTGAAATGATCCGTTCTGTACCGTTATACGAAAACCAAGCCACACTGTATGAAAGCATTCGCATCACCATGGAGAAAAAAGTCCGGGATGCCATTGCAGATAAAGGTCTGGCTCGTAGCCAGATCACCATTCTGGATGCCTTGTTAAAATTACGTCAGACCTGCTGCGACCCAAGAATATTATCCTTAAAAACCGCTCAAACCCTGACAGAATCAGCAAAACTGGATTTGCTGATGGAGATGTTGCCAGAACTATTGGATGAAGGTCGTCGTATTTTAGTTTTTTCCCAATTTACCCGAATGATTGCCTTAATAGAAACCGAACTGAAGAGCCAAAATATCGACTATAGCAAATTGACAGGACAAACTAAAAAACGGGAAGAGGCCATACAACGTTTTAAAAGCGGTGAAGCGAATGTGTTTCTGATCAGTTTAAAAGCCGGAGGCATCGGTTTAAACCTGACCGAAGCCGATACCGTGATTATTTATGACCCCTGGTGGAATCCTGCCGTCGAAACTCAGGCCGCAGACAGAGCCCATCGCATCGGTCAGGACAAACCGGTATTCGTTTACCGATTATTGACTGAAAATACCGTCGAAGAAAAAATACTGGCCATGCAGGAAAGAAAACGCGATTTAGCCAGCAGTATCTATAACGACAGTAAGCAACAGGCTACAAGCCAATTGACTTCGGCAGATCTGAGCGAATTGTTTAAACCTTTAGACGTATAAATAAAAACGACCGATGATGTTAATATAGTACAGTCATAGACTAAGTGATCAATGGTTATTATCCGGCTTGATCGCCTACTCTTTTAACCATTACGACTATTTCGATTGATCAATTCATGAAAAATGCCCAGATCCCCATTTTAGGGTTTGCTGCCCACAGCGGCACCGGTAAAACCACCTTGCTCACAAAATTGATACCTCTATTACGCAATGCAAACATCCGACTGGGCTTGATTAAACACAGTCACCACAACTTTGAAATTGATAAACCAGAAAAAGACAGCTATCGCCTGCGGAAATCAGGGGCATCACCTGTAATGTTAGTCTCAAGTCATCGACGCGCCATTATCACTGAATTTGATACCATCACTGAACCCCGGTTAGACACCCAGCTAAAAGCCTTTGATCAGTCGGAGCTGGATCTGATTTTAGTAGAAGGATTTAAAGCGGAACATTTTCCTAAAATAGAACTGTACCGACCCTCATTAAACAAACCCTTATTATTCCCCAATGACCCGATGATCATTGCTTTAGCCACTGACGACTCGCGCCACCCAACCCTCAGCGCACATAACTGCCCTGTCCCGATGCTGCTGGATATCAACAATCCACATGCCATTGCATCTTTTATCCTCCATGAATTTCTGGGGCTTGCCGCATGATTGACGCCTGTAGTATTGAAACCGGGGGACTGATCTCTATTGAACATGCTTTACAGCAAATAGCCGGAACCGTCGTCCCCATTAATACCTGTGAGCGCGTGGTACTTAAAAGTGCGCTAGGGCGCGTTTTATCGGCCAGTGTTTATGCCTCCATCAACATTCCTCCCGATCAAAACTCTGCCATGGATGGCTACGCATTTTCCAGTACTGATATTCGGCCTAATCAACCATTTTCTCTATCCTTAGCCGGTACCTCCTGGGCAGGGGCACCCTATAGCGAAACACTTAAACCCGGTGAATGCATCAGAATATTTACGGGTGCCGTCATCCCGGAAGGCGCCGATAGCGTTATCATGCAGGAACATATCCAAGCCGATAACACGCTCATTATATTTCCTGAAAGCACCCAGCCTCATAAGCACATACGTGACATAGGCTGCGATACCCGCAAAGATGCCCTGCTGCTAAGCGCCAATAAGAAACTGACTGCGATTGATATTGGCTTGCTGGCATCGGCAGGCATTTATGATGTGCAGGTATATCGCAAACTCAATATTGCATTTTTATCTACCGGTGATGAATTGTCCCCAATCGGACAAATGCTGCAACCAGGACAGATCTATGATAGCAATCGCTACGCCTTAAATGCCTTACTGGATGATAATACGATCAATATTACTGATTTGGGTGTCATAGGCGATGATAAATCCGCCCTGGAGGAGAGTTTAGTGGCTGCCTCAAAAACCCATGATGTACTGATTTCTACGGGAGGCGCTTCTGTCGGGGATGCGGATTACATAAAAGAAATTCTGGATAAATGCGGAGAGGTCAGCTTCTGGAAAATTGCAATCAAACCGGGTAAGCCGCTGGCCTTTGGCAAAATCAACCACTGTTATTTTTGGGGGCTTCCCGGTAACCCGGTATCTGTCATTACCACTTTCCAGAAAATAGTTTCCCCTGCATTACGCCAGTTATCCGGCGAGCAATCCGCTAAAAAGACCCTGCAAATACAGGCTACTTGTCGCACAGCATTAAACAAATCGCAAGGTCGACAAGAATACCAACGCGGCATCCTGACGCAAGATAAATCGGGGGAATTTTTTGTAGCATCTGCTGGCAAACAAGACTCCAACATCATGAGCGCCCTGAGTGCGGCCAACTGTTATATGGTGTTGGCAGTTGAATGTAACGGTGTTGCTGTCGGGGAAAAGGTCACTGTTGAACCTTTTGCGCTTTTGATTTAGCCAGCCATAAAAGATATGGCCAATGATCAGCAACCGGGTGGATCAGCTGGCGCCATCCACCCTTTGTTTAACTGCTGTCAGATACCCTCTCACCAAGGCCAGAGCAACTCTGTGCCTGGTTTGAGAGTTAACCGCATATCATGGTGGCGCTTCCTACCCGGTTTTCCGGTATTCCACGCCGAGATATGCCTTCTACATAAAAAAAGGATTGTCAATAATCACCGTTTCATCCCGGTCAGGACCTGTCGATAAAATAACCACTTTGACCCCGATTAATTGCTCAATCCGCTTGATATAGGCTTTTGCATTGGCCGGTAACCGATCCATATCAGTGATTCCTGCGGTAGTGCCAGTCCAACCCGGCAGGTATTCAATAACGGGTTCACAGGCCTGATATTTATCCGCTCCCAAAGGTGCTATTTCAGTCAAATCACCGTTAATTTTATACGCCGTACAAATGCCGATTTTATCCAGACCATCCAACACATCCAGTTTTGTCAAACAGATTCCCGTTAGACTATTCAGCTGCGCAGATTTACGCATGGAAACGGCATCAAACCAGCCGGTTCTACGTTTCCGCCCGGTGGTTGCACCAAATTCGTGTCCCTTGACACCAAGGTGTTCACCATACGCATCCTCCAATTCAGTAGGAAATGGACCATTCCCCACGCGGGTTGAATAGGCTTTGGTGATACCCAGTACATAATCAAGATCTAAAGGACCGACGCCTGAACCTGTCGCCGCTCCCCCGGCTGTGGTACTTGATGAAGTTACATAGGGATAAGTACCATGATCAATATCCAGTAAGGCACCCTGAGCCCCTTCAAACAAAATATTTTTGTCTGCTCGCTGATACTCTTGCAACTCTTCGCCCACGTCGGTCAGCATCGGCTTGACCTGTTCGGCCAAAGCCAGCGTAGTTTCTAACATTTGCTGATAATCCAGCGTTTCAGCGTGATAGTAATTAGCTAACATAAAATTATGATAATCCACTAATTCTTTCAAACGACTGGAAAACTCTGCCGTATTCAACAAGTCACCGGCGCGCAACCCTCGTCTGGCCACTTTATCTTCATAAGCCGGGCCTATTCCTCGTCCTGTCGTACCGATGGCTTTTTTCCCTCTGGCTATTTCTCTAGCCTGGTCAATCGCAATATGTATCGGTAGTATCAAGGCGCAGGCTTCACTAATTCTCAAACGATTTCTTACCGGAATCCCCGCAGCTTCCAGAGTTTCAATTTCTTCAAGCAAAGCCTCTAACGACAGCACTACGCCATTGCCTATCATGCATTGAACACCTTCTCTTAATACCCCAGAAGGAATCAAATGCAGAATCGTGGTTACACCGTTTATCACCAGTGTATGCCCCGCATTATGTCCGCCTTGAAAGCGAACCACCACATCGGCCTGATCAGTTAACAAATCAACTAACTTCCCTTTACCTTCGTCACCCCACTGCGTACCGATGACTACAACATTTTTACCCATGATTATCTCTATTTTAAGCGATGGACTTTACGATCCATTGTTGATTTTCTTTTTCTAAAATACCTGTGCATTCCAGTTCCTCAATTTCCTGTTGATGTCCAGGTAATTGTTGAATGACAGTAATGCCTTTTGCTCTCAAATCCCTCACGGCCTCAATGAGATCCGCATCATTATTATGAGGCGCATAAACCCGTTGCGTCGTTTCCATTGCCGGTTGAGCTAAAGATGATAGCAATCTTAAATCAGCACTGAATCCAGTGGCTGGACGCGCTCGACCAAAAAACTCACCAATATTGTCATAACGCCCTCCCCGTGCTATTTCTCTACCTACGGCGGGTATAAAAGCGGCAAAAACAATACCGGTATGATAGTTATATCCGCGCAATTCCGACAAATCAAAACTAATAGGCAGAGCGGGGAATTGCACTGTTAATAAATCGGCAATCGTCTGTAATTCATCTAATGCTGTCGTCACCTTCGCATTCATACCTTGCAGCACTTGCTTGGCTTTGACTAAGATATCTTGTCCGCCATTTAAAGTCGATAAAGTAATAAATATCGTTTTAAATTTTTGATCGATATCAAAACTATCCAACAAATCATCTAACTCGGTTCTGGCCTTACGTTGCAACACTTCAAATAGTTCAGTTTCTTGCTGCTGCGATAACCCCGCTTGTTCAGACAATGCACGATAAATACCGACATGTCCCAGATCCAGATGTACATCCTGTAACCCAGTAATCGCCAACATTTCCAGCATTAATCTGATCACTTCACAATCACTTTCAATGCCCGAGTGCCCATATATTTCGGCACCAATCTGCATAGGGCTACGGGTATTTTGCAACGAGTCCCCTAAGGTTCTCAAGGTTGTCCCGACATAACACAGTCGCGTAGGCCGGTCATGCTTAAGATTATGTGAGTCTATCCGGGCCACTTGTGGTGTCATATCAGCACGAATACCTAACATTTCACCCGAAACCTGATCCGTTAATTTAAAGGTTTGCAGATCAAGGTCATGACCTGAACCCACTAACAAGGAATCCAGAAAATCAACAAAAGGCGGGATAACTAATTCATATCCCCAACAAACAAATACATCCAGTAATTGTCGACGTAGTGCTTCTAACTGTTTAGCCTCTTCAGGCAACATTTCTTCTATACCCTGAGGTAATAACCAGGCATTTTTTTTATGCATATTTTTGACTGTCCACTCGCACAAAACGCCCCATTAAAAACGGAGCGTTCTGCTATCTTTCTAATTTTATAGTTCAGCCACTATGACTACATAGCGCTTCTCGTAGTACTTTATTTCTGCTTCTTAAAATATTTAAAGAAATCAGAATCCGGTTCTACCACTAACATATCCCCTTTATTTCTAAATGTTGCTTTATAAGCGTTCATGCTTCGAGTAAAAGTAAAAAACTCTATATCTTTGCCATACGCTTTAGCATAAGTATCTGCCGCTATCGCATCACCATTACCTCTTAATATTTCAGCATCCCGGAAGGCATTCGCCAGAATTATCTCACGTTGCTTATCTGCATTAGCTCGAATTCGCTCCGCAGCTTCTGCGCCTTGAGACCTGAACTCTCTGGCCACTCTTTCCCGTTCAGCTTCCATTCTTCTATAAACTGAAGAACTCACATCACTGGGTAAATCAATACGCTTTACTTGTACGTCAATAATTTCCACGCCTAATTTAACGGCAATAGGCCCCGCTGATGCAATCAGCGATTCTCGAATCGCATTACGATCACTGGAAACCAGTTGCTTAATATTACGCTTACTAAATTCACTACGAAAAGCATCTTTGATGATTTGGTCTAAACGCACATTCGCTTGTCTGACGTCACCTGCTACAGCGGTATAGAAAGTTTTAACATCTGCAATTTTCCATTTAACAAATGAATCAACAATCACGTTTTTCTTTTCTGATGTTAAAAAACGCTCAGGTTTTGAATCCAGTGTTAATATGCGCGCATCAAATTTCTTGACATTATTGATAAACGGCATTTTAAAATGCAAGCCTGGCTCAAAGTCAGATTCGATGACTTCCCCTAATCGAAACTTAATCGCACGTTCCGTTTCAGTTACGGTAAAAACCATGGACGAGAGCAAGAAAAACATTAAACCTGCTGCGACTAATATTTTATTTTGTCCCATCTTAGCGTCCTCTCCCATCACGGCCACGATTAGATGCCCGTATATTGCTATTACTGTTAGTATTCTTTGTCACCTTGGTTGGAGACAAATTTTGCGTCATACTGTTTGATTCCATGGTGGATGATTGATTACCTAACTTATCCAAAGGTAGATAAAGTAAATTATTGCCACCCTTAACATCAACCATCACAGTAGATGTATTACTTAACACTTGCTCCATAGACTCGAGATATATTCTTTGTCTGGTCACTTTAGGGGCTTTTTTATACTCTTTCAGTAATTGTGTAAACCGTTTGGTTTCACCAATTGACTGAGCAACCACTCTTTCTTTATAAGCTTCAGCTTCCTGTATTTTTCTGGAGGCTGCACCACGTGCTACCGGCACTACTTCGTTTGAATAAGCTTCCGCTTCATTAATCAAACGTTGCTCATCTTCTCGCGCTTTAATAGCATCTTCAAATGCGCCTTGAACCTGTTCAGGTGGCTGGGCATCTTGAAGGTTAACCGTAGTAATAAGAATACCTGACTGATAGGAATCCATTACTTTTTGAATTTCTGTATGCAGTGAGGCAACAATTTCACTACGCCCTTCTGTCAACACAAAATCCATCGTACTCCGACCGATTACGCCACGTTCAACACCTTCTGTGACTTGTTTTAGTGTGGCAGTCGGGTTTAATACATTAAATGCATAGTCTTTCGCATCTTTCACCTGATATTGTACCGCCAGACGCACATCAACAATGTTTTCATCCTTGGTCAACATCAATGCTTCTCTAGGGACTGACCCTACACCTTGACGACCACCGGAACGATAACCCACCTCAACGACCTGAACATTCTGTACATCTACAATCTGCACTTTATCAATAGGGGTTGGGAAGCGCCAGTTCAAACCGGGTTGAGTTGTGGCAATATACGCACCAAAACGTGTTTCAACACCCCGGGTTCCTTCGTCTACAATATAGAAACCACTGAGTGACCACAAAACCCCTGCACCAATGGCAAGGATACCCAAACTCTTCAGTGATCCACCACCGGAATCTCCAGTGCTACCACCACCAAAAATACCACCTAATTTTTCTTGAAAGGAACGAATTACTTCGTCTAGATCAGGAGGTCCATTCTCATCTTTGCGACCACTCCAAGGGTCTTTTTTATCGCCACCGGGCTCATTCCAGGACATGTATTGCTCCACACAAATTTTAAAATTATAAGATGGCTGTAAAGCCGAACCTTGTTATTCTATCGTACATTAGCAAACACTTATGCATTAAATTAAGATTATCAGAAAATAATTAATAGCTGCTACATGAATCACTCATTAAAATAAGTGCTTATCACCGATTGGCCAGCACAATCCATGCAATCACCCATTACATTAATGGCAGAATCTGATCAAGAATCTTGCCATTAGTCGCTAATATCTGCCGGGGAAACACACCCTCACAACCTTTAAAGTCAGTTACCGTGCCGCCAGCTTCCTTGGCTATTAAAGCACCTGCGGCAACATCATATAGATTTAGTTCCTGTTCCCAAAAAGCATCTACTTGCCCATCAGCGACCAGACACAAGTCCATGGCCGCCGAGCCAAACCGACGCTGCCCCGTGGTTTCTTCAGCAATTCGGGCAAATCGACTCAGGTTATTTTCGACCAGATATGAGCGCAAACAGGCAAAACCCGTGGCAATCATTGAATCCGCTAAACAAGTTTCTGCTGAAACCGAAATAATCTTACCGTTTTTACGAGCGCCTTTGCCTTTCCCTGCGATATATAAATCATCTAATGCGGGGGCATAAACAGATCCTGCCACCAACTCCTGCTCGATCTCCAGTGCCACACTGATCGACCAGAAATATTGTCCCTTAGAAAATGAGTGCGTACCATCAATAGGGTCAACAATCCATCGATTGCTCTGATCATCAGACTGACCACTCTCTTCACCCCAGAAACCATACTGGGGATATGCTTTAGCCAACGCTACTTTTAAAAACGCTTCAACGGCAATATCCGCATCGGTCACCAGGTCGCGCGAACTTTTTCGATTAATACTTATATTATCTAAATTATTAAAATAACCTAGGGCAATGGTACCTGCATCGCGCACAATCCCTTCCAGTACAGCCAGTGAAATCGGCATTATTCAAACCCTATTCATTACAGTAAAAACTCGGATTTATCCCGACCCTCATTAATTAATGCTTGCATCCATTTAGGAGCCACACCTCGACCTGTCCAGGTTTGGGCAGCATCGCCCGGATTACGATATTTAGGGGCTATCTTTTTGCCTTTTCTCACAGACGCCGGCTGATCCTGGTCATTGATTTTTACCGTGACGCCAATTGAAGCAGCCAACTCTTTAATTTGAGCCAGTACTTGTTTGCGTTTTTCTAACTGTTTATCCTTTAATGCTTTTTCTGCCTGTGCAATAACCGCTTGTAACTCATCTTCAGAAAGAGTGTTATATTCTGACATACCCAATATCTCCTATTTAAACGAACAACTATATCACCAAATAATAAATTATAGTCTATATCGCTTATTCTTCTTTAATAACCTCAAAATTTATTTCATTCAATAGATCACCTTCTTCATTCACCAGTCTCACAATCCATAAGCCCGCTTTTGCATAAGGTATAACTTTACTTGTCGCGATTCGCCACCTATTGCCAAATATTTTAAATTTCTTTTGAAAAATAAGTTTATTGTTCCACAACCAATGATGAGAGATAACCTGCCCTTTCTTACCCCTAAGCTCAGTAAAGTAATATACGCCGGTTGCCTTTTCCTTATTCACCGTCAGATAACTGCTAATATGATCAAGAGGCTCCTTGTTGTATATTCCCCGCGTTAATAATGCCCGAGCAACACCTGGACCAATTAATACCTGAGTAACTTGTTTGATTTCAGCTGTAATTTCTTTTTTTTCATTACTCGCAATACTCGCTTTAATATCGACGGCAACAACTTCAGCGGGGATAGCCGGCTTAATCTGAACTATTTCTGCAGCATCATTCGCGCTAATTTCCAGTATTGCTTCAGTTGCTTTTATACTAGCCTCGGGATTAAGCAATATTGCCCCTTTAGAGACAACAGCCTGTTTTTCAGCAACGTCCGGCAGCCTATTTAAAAAATAAAAAACCAGTAAGACAATAAACAGCAACAATGCAAAGGCCGTTAGTATTCGTTTCACACGCCATTCGTTTACTCGTCTCGGTGCAGAAATTACCGCTGACTTCTCATCTACCTTTTGATAATTTATTTTAAGGACAATTTTATTGCTCGCATTCATAAACTTCCTCATCTGGTTTCAAGTTAAAAGCTTTAAACTACAACCCCTTTCGGCATAAAAAAACATTAATCAACAGCGCATCAATGAATTTACTCCACCATATACTTTGTATTTGCTAATATAACAGTTTACCCTAGTATTTAACGTGAATCAGCAAATCCCATTGCAAAAAACCTTAAATACTACAGCGCGTTAAATACTGGAAAGCAAATGAGCAACCTGTTAAAACTGTTTCAAGAATCTTCTGCACTGTATGGAAATAATGCCACTTTCATTGAAACCTTGTACGAGCAATTCCTGGACAACCCGGATACCGTCCCTGAAAGCTGGCGAAAAAAATTCATTTCAATACAAGATGGGGCTAGTCACGAAACAGCTCATGGCCCGATCATTGACCGCTTTGAAAAGTTAGCCACAACGACGCAAGGAAGACTGGCAAAATTACAGGGTTTTACCGAAGAAAGCGTCAAAAAACAGTCTGCCGTTGCCCAGCTTATCAATCATTATAGAGTTCGTGGTCATCAGATAGCAGACAACAACCCCTTGGGTAATAAAATGGAAATGCCCACTGATCTTGAACCGGCTTATTATGGTTTAGCTGAACCGGATATGGATACCATTTTTGATACAGACTCGCTCTATGGTGTCGACAAACTTCCTTTAAGAAAAATCATTGCCATCCTTAAAGAAATTTATTGCGGCAGCATTGGTAGTGAATACATGCATATTATGGATGCTGACACTGTACGCTGGATTAAAAACAAACTGGAAGGAAAAAGGCTGGATTCCAGCACCCATTCTGACGAGAAAAAAACCTACTTATTAAAGTCTTTAACAGCCGCGGAAGGTATTGAAAAACACTTGCATCGTAAATATGTCGGTCAAAAACGTTTTTCTTTAGAGGGCAGTGAATGTTTAATTCCTATATTGGATGAAATAATTCAACTCTCCGGGGAAAGACAGGTTAAAGAAATTGTTATCGGCATGGCACACCGCGGACGCTTAAATGTATTAATCAATATATTAGGTAAAAGCCCGGCTCAACTATTTGGTGAATTTGAAGGTACCCACACATCCTCACCCGGCGCTCTGACAGGGGATGTCAAATATCACATGGGGTTTTCCTCCAATATTGCCACGCCGGGGGGACCTGTACATTTAACTCTGGGCTTTAACCCTTCTCACCTTGAAATCATCAACCCGGTGGTTGAAGGTTCGGTGAAAGCCCGCCAGGATCGGCGAGGCAAAGGTAGCATTGATACTATCATCCCCATTTTAATTCATGGCGATGCCGCTTTTGCAGGCCAGGGCATAGTCATGGAAACCTTGAACATGTCTGAAACCCGGGCATTTTCCACCGGTGGAACAGTGCATATCGTCATTAACAACCAAATCGGGTTCACCACCAGCAATCCATTCGATGCCCGCTCTACACTCTACTGCACTGACGTTGCCATCATGATTCACGCCCCTGTTTTTCATGTGAACGGTAATGATCCTGAAGCCGTGTTATTCGTAACTCAGATGGCCCTGGATTATCGCATGAAATTTCATAAAGACGTGGTGATTGATCTTATCTGCTACCGGCGATTAGGACATAATGAAGCGGATGAACCGGCAACTACACAGCCAATGATGTATAACATCATTCGCAAACTGCCCTCTGTCCGTGAAATATATGCACAACAACTGATAACGGCAGCCACATTATCAGAACAAAACACCCAAAAAATGATTGCTGATTATCAGCAATTATTAGACCGGGGGGAACCGGTATCCCGACCTGTTTTAAGTGACTCCACTTACCATTACACGGGGCAGTGGAGCAAATATGAAAATCAGGACTGGACAGCAGCAGCTGACACCCGGGTTTCTTTAGAAAGACTGCGGTGGTGCACCGACAAACTGCATCAACTCCCCTCGGAGTTCGAATTACATCCCCGGGTCGCCAAAGTCATGGAAAATAGGACAAAAATGTCAGCCGGTGCATTACCCATAGACTGGGGGTATGCCGAAAATCTGGCTTATGCCACGCTGATTACTGAATGCAAAGGCATCCGACTCATTGGCCAAGATGTGAGTCGAGGTACCTTTTCTCATCGCCATATCGGCTTGCACAATCAGCTTAATGGCGCAACGTATTTCCCCATCCAACATATCACTGCCCATCAGGGACTTGCTCAAGTTTTTGATTCTTTATTATCCGAAGCCGGTGTACTGGGTTTTGAATTTGGCTACAGCTCAACCGAACCCGAAAAACTGGTGATATGGGAAGCTCAATTTGGTGACTTTGCCAATGGCGCACAAGTTGTCATCGACCAGTTTATCAGTTCTGCCGAAACCAAATGGGGACGCTTATGTGGCCTGGTCATGTTACTGCCACATGGTTTTGAAGGCCAAGGCCCTGAGCATTCATCAGCCCGACTCGAGCGCTACTTACAACTTTGCGCAGACCACAACATTCAGGTCTGCATCCCCACCACCCCTGCGCAAATATTCCACTTACTTAGACGCCAGCAACTTCGCCCCTACCGTAAGCCACTCATCGTCATGAGTCCCAAAAGTTTGCTACGGCATAAACTGGCAGTGTCAACACTTGAAGACTTAACAGATGGTGAATTTCAATGCATCATTCCTGAGCAAGACGACATAAACCCCCAGCAAGTAACGCGCATCGTTATGTGCTCTGGCAAAGTCTACTATGATCTTTTGGAGACACGTAGAGCAGACAAACTGAAGCATATTGTCATTATTCGCATTGAGCAATTGTATCCTTTCCCTAATGATGCATTTACCGCTGAAATGAAAAAATACCCTCATGCCATTGAATTCATCTGGTGTCAGGAAGAACCCAAAAATCAAGGTGCCTGGTATCAATCCAAACATCATTTTCACGATAATTTAGTTCAAAACATTACCGTCTTCTATGCAGGAAGACCTGCATCTGCAGCACCCGCAGTGGGTAGCCATAGCGCCCATATCGAACAGCAAAAAGCGGTCATTCACGCAGCACTTTACGATACAACCGAAGGAAATTAAACATGAGTATTGAAATTCTGGTTCCCAGTCTACCTGAGTCCGTTGCTGATGCGACACTGTCAACCTGGCACAAACAAGCCGGTGACTTTGTCATTAAAGATGAAAACCTGGTTGACCTGGAAACAGACAAAATCGTATTGGAAGTGCCTGCGCCGGCATCCGGTATATTGAGCGAAATATTCCAGCAAGAAGGGGCAATCGTCACTAGCGGCAAGATAATCGCAAAAATTGAAATCAAAGAAGCTAGCGACACAGAAAACACCCTCTCTAACGAGGTAAGCTCTGAAACCACACCTCACAGTCCCGCTGTCAGACGATTAATACAGGAAACCAATATAAATCCCCAGGACATACTGGGTTCAGGGAAAAAAGGCCGTTTAACCAAAGCGGATGTACTCGACTATATTGAAAAAAGTCAAAAACCCGAGCCCGTCGTCGCCCCACAACAAACAGTCCAGCCAACAGTGACTGCTGACGCCATCAAACCCCCACCCGGTAACGCCAAGGTCAGTGCTCACTTTCGCCCCGAACAACGCGTTCCTATGACACGTTTGCGGGCAAAAGTAGCTGAACGCTTGTTACAGGCTCAGCAAAATGCGGCTATGCTAACGACTTTCAATGAAGTCAACATGCAAAGTGTCATTGATTTAAGAAACCAATACAAAGATCGTTTTCTGGAAAAACATAATGTCAAACTGGGGTTTATGTCTTTTTTCATCAAAGCCTCCATTGAAGCACTAAAGAAATATCCTGCCATAAATGCCTCCATTGATGACAATGACATTATCTATCATGGTTACTATGATATGGGCATCGCAGTATCGACGCCACGCGGACTGATCGTCCCTGTCTTAAGAGATGCAGATCAACTGGATTTTGCGGGTATTGAACAAAGTATTTTTGAATATGGCAATAAAGCCAGAGATGGCCATTTAAGTTATGAAGATTTAACCGGTGGCACCTTTACTATTACCAATGGCGGCATTTTTGGTTCTATGTTATCCACCCCCATTCTTAACCCGCCGCAATGCGCCATCCTGGGTATGCATGCGATTAAAGAACGTGCCGTGGTCGAAAACGGTGAAATTATTATTCGCCCGATCATGTACCTTGCCTTATCTTATGATCATCGTCTGGTGGATGGCAAAGAAGCCGTTCAGTTCTTGATGACCATCAAGGAATGTCTGGAAGCTCCCGCTCACCTTTTACTGAACATATAGCAGCGCATGAGCACATCCACAGATTATGATGTTATTATCATCGGCGCAGGGCCGGCCGGTTATGTTGCCGCTATTCGGTGCGCCCAATTAGGTTTGAAAACAGCCTGTATTGACAACTGGAGTAATAAAAAAAACCACCCCAGCCTTGGCGGAACATTTGTCAATGCCGGCTGTATTGCCTCCATGGCATTATTAGAATCATCCAAAATATATCACTTATTGACCCATGACATTTCGACGCATGGTATTTCCTTTGATCATTTGAACATCGACCTTAAACAAATGATCGACCACAAAGACTCCATTACCCACTCACTCAGCGAACAAATTGCTATGCTTTTCACGCATAACAACATTGATTGCATCCATGCCCAAGGCAAATTATTATCCCCGGGGCAGGTGGAAATTATTACCCTAAATAATCAAGAGCAGTCAGTATTAACCGCCGAACATATCATTCTGGCAACGGGCTCTCGCCCTACTGCTCCCCCCTGCGCCATCATTGACCAAAAATTCATCATTGATTCGTCACTGGCTTTGAATTTAACAAAACTACCCAAGAAACTAGGCATTATTGGCGCAGGTATTATTGGTCTTGAATTAGCCGGCATATGGAATCGTCTGGGTTCTGACGTTATTCTACTGGAAGCTCAGGGATCGTTTTTAACGGCAACTGATGAACAGATTGCAGAACAAGCCTACCAGATTTTTAGCAACCAAGGCTTAGACATAAGACTGGGCTCTCGCGTTATCTCGGCTAAAACGGTTAACCGAAAAGTTATAGTGGAATATCAGGATAATGAAGGAACTCATGCGATTAAACTGGACCGGCTGATTGTAGCGTCTGGCCGTCAACCCAATACGGACAATCTCGCTTCTGAAGAAGCCCTACTGATCCTTGATGAAAACGGTTTTGTGCATGTCGATGAGAAGTGCTGCACCACCCTTCCTGGGGTATATGCCATCGGAGACTTAACAACACTAGGTCCGATGCTGGCACATAAAGGACTGGAAGAAGGTATTTTTGTTGCTGAACACATCGCCGAAAAAAGCACCCCTATTAATTACGATATTATTCCCAGTGTTATCTATACCTCCCCTGAAATTGCCTGGGTAGGCCAATCGGAACAAGCTTTAATAGCCGTGGGCGAGGATTATAAAGTAGGTATTTTCCCTTTTACTGCCTCTGCTCGTGCTCAAACTGCGGGAAAAACGGAAGGTATGGTGAAAATCATCACCCATGCTGAAAGCGATGTCATCCTGGGCGTGCATATCCTTGGTGAGTATGCCTCTGAATTAATCGCTGAAGCCGTATTAGCCATGGAATTTTCCGCCAGTGCCGAAGACCTCGCCAGAACCATTCACGCACACCCTTCTATATCAGAGGCCTTACATGAAGCCGCTCTTGCTCTCGATAGCAGAGCATTGCACCTGCCACCTGAAAATTAATTTTTTGCTTGCCCCACGTTGTTCATGGCCTAAAACGAAAAAAACCTGAGGCATTCTGAAAACCTCATGATCTCGCTTTGGTTTTCAGCGCAGATACTGCCGCTCTATATAAAAACCGCACACTTAACAAACCACGGCTCACACGCCTGCCGTGGCAGAATTATTTTGCAGGGGATAAACGGGCCGGTGAAGGCGAAACAAGCCAAAGCAGCGATAAACATACCCTGCTATGCTTCCAATGCACTGCAAAATCAAGCACACAATGAAATGGTTTTGACTATTGCCTCTAAAACCGCAATGCCTGTGTCTAAACCCTATGGGGGAAATCAGCCAATTTGATCGCGTCCATACTCCATCAAAGAATCTTATACTCTATAAACAGGCATCATCCGAAAAAGATAACTTCGCTTTAATGTCTATTTGATGCCCAAAACATCCTGCATGTCATATAGACCATTCTCTTTATCTTTTAACCATTCTGCGGCTCTGATCGCACCATTAGCAAAGGTCATGCGACTACTGGCTTTATGCGTGATTTCCACCCGCTCACCTTCATCAGCAAACATCACAGTATGTTCGCCCACAATATCTCCCGCACGAATGGTAGAAAAACCAATGGTCTTCCTATCCCTTGCACCGGTATCTCCTTCCCGGCCATAAATCGCACACTCGTTTAAATCGTAGCCTAAGGTATCAGCAATCACTTCCCCCATGCGCAGTGCTGTGCCTGACGGAGCATCCACTTTATGTCGATGATGCGCTTCAATGATTTCAATATCGGTATAGTCACCCATGACTTTTGCAGTCATTTCCAGTAATTTAAGTGAAAGGTTAACCCCCACACTCATATTCGGAGCTAATACTATGGCAACATCTTTAGCCGCCTGATTAATTACCGCTTTTTGCTCTTCACTGTACCCGGTAGTTCCAATAACAATCTTTTTGCCTGCTTGCCGGCAAATGTCAATATATGCCAAAGATGCTTCTGGTCGAGTAAAATCAATCAATACATCAAACTGGTCGGTCACCGCAGATAAATCATCAATGACCTTAATATCGATTGCACCTAGCCCGGCTAAATCGCCGGCATCTTTACCTAATGCCGCACTTTCCGACCTGGAAACGGCAACGCTTAATTCTGATTTTTCTGCTAAAACAGCCGCTTTAAGTAAACATGCGCCCATTCGACCAGAAACACCCACCACTGCAATTCGCATCTTTGTTATCCAGTCAATTTATCAAAAAAACTTTTTACACCGTCAGTCCAGCCATGTTCCTGCGGGCTATGTTGTTTCCCACCGCCGAGCAATGAATCCTTGAGTTTTTCAAGTAACACTTTCTGCTCTTTGGTTAAACGAACCGGGGTTTCAATTTGAACTTTGCAGAGTAAATCACCTACAGCTCCGCCACGTACTGGCTTCACTCCTTTCCCTCTTAACCGAAATAATTTACCTGTCTGGCTTTCAGCCGGAATTTTTAACTTCACCCGACCATTTAAGGTAGGAACTTCTATTACGCCCCCTAAACAAGCTGTAGGGAAATTAATAGGCACGTCACAAAATAAGTTAGCGCCATCCCGGGTAAAAATATTATGTTCCTTAACCTGAATCTGCACATATAAATCTCCCGCAGGTCCCCCATTAACACCCGCCTCTCCTTCGCCAGCCAAACGAATACGGTCACCATTATCCACACCCCGTGGCACTTTAACGGACAAGGTTTTGTTATCTTGTACACGACCCTGCCCTCGACAAGGACGACAAGGATCTTTTATTTGCGATCCTGTGCCTCGACAAGTCGGACAAGCTTGTTGAACCGAAAAGAAACCTTGTTGCATTCTGACTTGTCCATGGCCCTGACAAGTTGAACAGGTCACAGGACTTGAGCCTTTTTTTGCACCCGATCCTTTACACTCACCACACACCACTTTAAGCGGGACTCTAACAGAGGCTTCAGTACCCGCAACAGCTTCTTCCAACGTTAACTCTATGTTATAGCGTAAGTCGGCACCTGCTTGCACATTACTTCGTTTACGACCACCCCCAGCAGCACCGCCAAAAATATCGCCAAAAACGTCGCCAAAAATATCACCAAAATCAGCGCCGCCTCCAAAGCCTCCCGGCCCGCCACCCATGCCCTGCTCGACCCCGGCATGACCAAATTGATCATAAGCGGCTCGTTTTTTAGGGTCAGATAGAATCTCGTAAGCTTGCTTGGCTTCTTTAAATTTTTGCTCAGCCGGCCCAGAATCACCTGTATTCCGGTCGGGGTGAAATTTCATAGCCAAGCGTTTATAGCTTTTTTTTAATTCCGCATCACTGGCATTTTTTGTAACACCCAGTATTTTATAAAAATCTTCTTTTGCCATAACGTAAATAACCGCCAGCAAAAACCGGCGGTTTTTTTTATATCCTAAATCAGAAAAAAACAAGAGCCAAAACAGCTCTTGTCAGGAACGAATCAAGTATTTAGATATCATTAACTTAACTTTTGTATGTTGGTCTTACTCGAACACTATACCCAACCGCCTGTTTCGGATACGAATAAATTCGAATCCACAATAATGACATTAAACACAGGCGGCTATTAAACGGTTAAACCAATGTGACCCGCTTACTTATTTCTTATCGTCGTCTTTAACTTCTTCAAACTCAGCATCCACCACATCATCCGCAGCGGCATCGTTGCTAGTCTCGGCTTCTGCTTTAGCAGGTTCACCGTCTGCTTCTGCTTTTTGCGCATAAACACGTTCGGCTAATTTACCTGATAATTCAGTTAAAGCCGCTGTTTTTGCTTCAATAGCGTCTTTATCTTCAGTTTTAAGCACTTCTTGTAGCTCAGCTACCGCCGCCTCAACTGCTGTTTTTTCTTCGGCATTAACTTGCTCACCCAATTCGACCATGGCTTTTTCAGTGGCATTAATCATGCTTTCTGCAGAATTTCTTGCCGAAACCAGCTCAGTCACTTTTTTATCATCTTCTGCATGGACTTCCGCATCTTTAATCATGCGATCCACTTCATCATCTGATAAACCACTGGATGCAGTAACTACGATAGACTGTTCCTTACCTGTCGCCTTATCTTTAGCAGAAACGTTCAAAATACCATTGGCATCAATATCAAATGACACTTCAACCTGCGGAACACCTCGTGGTGCCGGCGGCAGATCAGACAAATCGAATCGGCCTAATGATTTATTACCACTGGCCACTTCACGTTCGCCCTGTAAAACATGGACCGTTACTGCTGTCTGATTATCTTCAGCCGTTGAAAACACTTGGGCCGCATTGGTAGGAATCGTAGTATTTTTCTCAATCAGCTTAGTCATGACACCGCCCATTGTTTCAATACCCAAAGACAGTGGTGTGACATCTAATAATAAAACATCTTTAACTTCGCCCCCTAAAACAGCAGCTTGAATTGCTGCACCTAAAGCAACAGCTTCATCCGGGTTAACGTCTTTTCGCGGCTCTTTACCGAAGAAGTTGTTTACCACTTCCTGAACTTTTGGCATCCGGGTCTGACCACCAACGATAATCACTTCGTCAATTTCTGATGCGGATAGACCTGCATCTTTCAGTGCTTGCTTACAAGGCGCTTTAGTTCTTTCGATTAAATCATCCACTAATGCTTCCAGCTTAGCGCGTGTTAATTTAACATTTAAATGCTTGGGACCCGAGGCATCCGCTGTCACATACGGTAAATTAATGTCCGTCTGTTCTGTAGATGACAATTCAATTTTAGCTTTCTCTGCCGCCTCTTTAAGACGTTGTAATGCTAATGGGTCATTATGCAAATCGACCCCATTGTCTTTTTTGAACTCATCTGCCAGAAAATCAATAATTCTTAAATCAAAATCTTCGCCACCTAGAAATGTATCACCGTTGGTTGCTAATACTTCAAATTGATGTTCGCCTTCAATTTCGGCAATTTCAATAATGGAAACGTCAAAAGTACCACCCCCCAAATCATACACGGCAATAATGGAGTCGCCTTTAGGCTTATCCATACCATAAGCTAATGCTGCAGCTGTTGGCTCGTTAATAATCCGTTTAACATCCAAACCCGCAATACGCCCGGCATCTTTTGTCGCTTGTCGCTGTGAGTCGTTGAAATACGCGGGTACCGTAATAACGGCTTCCGTCACGGTTTCACCCAAAAAGGCTTCCGCATCTTTTTTCAACTTCATTAATATACGAGAGGAAATTTCAGGTGCTGCCATTTTATTACCATGACATTCAACCCATGCATCACCGTTGTCCGCCTCTACGATGTTATAAGGCACCATTTTGATGTCTTTTTGTACCACATCATCTTTAAATCGACGACCGATTAATCGTTTAATGGCAAACAAGGTATTTTCAGGGTTGGTCACTGCTTGGCGTTTTGCAGACTGCCCAACCAATACTTCATCATTCCCTGTAAAAGCAACAATAGAAGGCGTTGTACGTGCACCTTCACTGTTTTCAATTACTCTTCCCGCTCCATTTTCTAAGACAGCCACACACGAATTTGTGGTTCCTAAATCAATCCCAATTATTTTAGCCATTTGATTCTCCAGACTTTAATGTTTAATTTTGCTTGCTATCTATATAAGGCTGTTTTAGCTAATTTCAAGCCTGTTCATCCAAGTTTATTGAATCACCTGCTGCAGGTTTGTCCGCTTTATTCTCTGCAGGCTTCTCAACCGACTTCACCGCTTGAGAAACCACAACCATTGCTGGACGAATCAAACGACCATTCAACACATATCCTTTTTGAAAAACATTCAACACCGTATTAGGCTCGACATCAGCACTCGGTTGCATCGTCATCGCCTGATGTAATTCAGGATTAAAAGGCTGTCCGACAGGATCCACGGCTTCTATATTGAACTTGGCAAACACCGACTCAAACTGCTTGATCGTCAAGGCACTGCCCTCTCTTAAAACCACCACTTCTGGATTATCACTGGTCGACGCTTGAATCCCTAACTCAAGGCTATCAATTACAACAAGCAACTCTTTGGCAAATCGCTCCAGACCATATTTATGTGCATTTTCCAGATCTTTTTGCATCCTTCTTTTCAGATTCTGCATTTCAGCCTGTGTTCGCACAGCCTTGTCCCAGTTTTCTTCCGCCTTTTTTTCCGCTTGCTTTAATTGTTTTTGCAGCTCTTCTATCGATACGCTGTCTGCTTCCTGCTCGGCATCATCATTGTCAGACACCAACTCAGCATCGACCTCAGCAGCTTCTGGCAACTCTGATTTCTCATTGTCAACCACTTGCTCAAGAACTTCTTCAATCAACTCACTCTCTGATTTTTCTTCAGGTATGTCTTTCCCATCACTCATTTACAACTCCAAAAATGCTATTTTACAATGCTATTTATGATGGGGTCTTTCACTTAGGATTCAAGGCT
>JAPYOW010000007.1:27485-30844 GCA_029937975.1 Methylococcaceae bacterium
AATGCTATTTTACAATGCTATTTATGATGGGGTCTTTCACTTAGGATTCAAGGCTGAACCTAATAATTTTGCGGTAACATCAACAAAGGGAATAACTTTTTCATAGGCCATTCGTGTGGGGCCTATGACTCCGAGAACCCCCACCGTTTCATCATTGATAGCATAAGAAGAGGTCACCAGACTGCATTGATCAAAAGCCTGATACCCCGACTCTTCCCCAATAAAAATCTGCACACCTTCTGCCAGCAAACATTGATCCAATATGTGGATAACCCCCTGTTTCTGACTAAATGCATCAAACAATTGTTTTAAATGTCCTTTCCCGGACAGTTCACTAAAGCTCATCAGGTTAGTTTCACCTGAAAGCACATAGTCCTCTTTTTGCGGTTCTTCAAAGGCCATTTGTGCAATATTAACGGCATCAATCATCCCTTGATTAAGCTGATACCGGTCTTGTTGTAAATCATTCAATACGGCTTCACGTACCGCTGACAAACTACGCCCAGAATAGACCGAATTCAAATAATTAGCCGCTTGCACAAGCTCTGCTGCATTGAATTTTTTTAAGGTATGAATGACTTTGTTATGGACTTCATCTTCGTTAGTCACAAAGATTACTAATAGGCGATTATGCGACAAAGATAAAAACTCTATGTGCCGGAAGCAGACCAACTCTCGTCTCGGCAAGGTGACCACGCCCGCCATCTGAGTCACTTCGGATAAAATAGTGGATGCCCGACTGACAATATCTGTGGCATTTTCAACGCCCTTGAATTTATCATCCAACTGACAAATTTCACTGGATTGTAGTGGCTTTACAGTGAGCAGGGAATCAACAAAAAAACGGTACCCACTCACGGTAGGCACTCTCCCTGAAGAAGTATGCGGCGAATGAACCAGCCCCAGGTCTTCCAGGTCTGACATGACATTGCGGATGGTCGCTGGGCTGAGTTTAATGCCAGCATTTTTAGACAGGACACGAGAACCTACCGGCTGACCATCATGAATATAACGTTCAACCAGGGTTTTTAATAAATGCAGTGACCTGTCATTTAAATCAAAGTTTTTTTTCACTTTTTCTCACATCGACACATGAATAACTAAAAAAACCAGCACTCTAAGCAAACAAGTGCCAAAAGCCCAAAGTAGCAGTTCAATTTTTTTTTGTCAATGTAAGGTGATTGCGTTTTATGGCGTATACGCAGTAACTATTCAAGAAACTGCGTAGTTAGCCAATCTAACAATTTATCAATCCGACTCGGCGGCTTGTTCCTTTTTAGCTCTCGACATAAACATCATCCCTAGAACAACCGCAGCCAGAATAACTAATAAAGCCATGACCATAAAAGACATTCCCCCTTCTGCCGATTCCATGCCTACTGAAAATGGCAAATGAGAATCCAGTTTCCGACCTTCATGCTCAATCGTTATATGCGCCAGATAGTTGCCTGCTCCATAAGGAGTAAAATCAACCTTGGCATCAACCGTACCCTTTTTTATTTTTTCAGGTGCCTGATAAAAAACCCGGGTTCCTTCTGGCTCTTTGGTAACTTCAAATTCCACGGTGGTTTGACGAAGTTTTTGACCTTCATAATCAAAAACTAAATCTGCTGACCCCACAGTAGGGATAATATGACACAACCCTGTTCCACCTGTTTCGGGTGTATACGCAGTAAAATGAATAACTTCATCGCCCACCGAAATACGACAGGTATCAACTTCATTATATGCCCCCCGATGTGCTGATACGGTTGAAGGCAATATTGCACTGAGTAACAAAACAGACAATAGAAATTGAATTTTCTTACTGTATTGAGTAAATAAACTGCATCGTTGATTCAGTGATGCCAAAACAAATTTTTCTTTCATGTCACAACCCTTCTTGAATAATTAAAAGTACAACCCCAGGTAATAAATAAAGACAGATAAGCTAACAACCTTGTGCCTGTCACTTTCCCAAGGTAATTTAAGTAACGCATCGCTAAGACCTGTTGACTTGTCACTTTATTTATTATTGGTTTTTTTAAAGTAGAGAAAAGACCTGCAATTAACCCGCGTACGAAACATAAAAAATATTCATTTCGAATATCAAGATACATTAATCGTAATTACCCAGCATATTTGGAACCTCAATAAAAACACAATAAACAGCCACTTGAACCGACTTCCCATCAATAAATTTAGTACACCACACGTATTTTATACTCAATACTTTTTTCTGAAAAATGTCATTTCAAGCATATTGATAATAGCTCTCTTATAAATAAGCCGTCAAATACTAAATTACAAATACACCGTATTCAAAAGCCAAGTGTTATATAAACCTAGATTCTTTATTCATTAATTAATAATATCGCTTGCACCAACTGCCTTAATTTTTCCTGCACTTTTCTGGTATTATCAGGCCCCATTCTTATCATTTGTTTCTCAACAGCATTCATTGCTTGCAATTGTTCATCCGCAAATTTATAAACCACCGAGTCCCTGACTACTTTTATTCTTTTTTCCAGAACAGGCGCCTGGATAATGACCGCAGCGGCTTTAATAAAAATATCCTCCAAGCGATAGCCTTTGGGATAAGAAAACTCATCATATACCTGGTCAAATAACGGCTTAAATGTGAGATATAGCCTTGCTGCTTGCTGCACATCAATGGACGCAATGGTATTTGCCAAAAGATCATACCTCTGGTAGCTTTCTTCCGCTATATACAACCCCGCATCCAACTCTTGCACCTGCATTGCCTGTGGCATTTTCAAAAACTTTCTATTTTTATACAATATCTGGTTTTGTGATAAGTCATTAATAAGCACAATCAATTTTCTTACCCCATGCTTACCCTTCAACCAGTCCGCTAAATTAGCGGATAATGCGCTGAGTCCCGCCCTAAATATTTCATCACTACTGTCTAAATCCAAAGTCAGTGGCTGGAATTCATTCAGCGCAACCCGACTGTCTTGCAAGGGTGGATCGATAGCAACTCGTTGCGGCCTATCATCCTCCTGTAAAGCAGTATTCTTCTCTGTTGACAATACGTCGCTGGTTAACGGAATGGCAATAACTTGCGTCTCACTCTCCGCCTCTGGCTCAAGCGTTCGATAAAACATGATGACTAATGCTGACAACACCAGCAGTGTAATAATTAGCCCGATTGCTGATTTTTTTTTACCTGTCTGTTGATATCGACTCATCACTTTTCCTTCAAATAAAGTTTAAACCTTTGAAAAAACGCCATGAATTAAGTTCCTTCATCTCGATATACTCGTTCATTACTGTCAGTTTTCAAGCAAACCAGGTCATACAGCAATGAATAAAAACCCTTCATGAAAACATTAATTACTGGCCTGTCCCTGGTCAGC
>JAPYOW010000007.1:30944-57826 GCA_029937975.1 Methylococcaceae bacterium
CGCGGGAAAGAAGAAAAACCACACATTGACGGTAAACAGTCAACTTTCACCGAGGAATGTATCGCTTGCCTTGTGAGCGCAAAAAACACTGACTTTGTGTTTACAATTCCGGTCAGAATCCCGTAATATGACGTTGCTGTTACCATAAAAAACTGAGTTTTTGGCGACCCAGACAAGCCGTGACTTTCTTTCACCCGATATATCTTGACAAAAAACAAAGCACTGCTTATTGTTTGAAGTACTTCTGCCGAGGTTAAATATTAAATCTTCCACTTAATATTGGGAGATTACCCTTACCTCAGTGTATACTCATGATTTATGAACACCCCTAATAATAAGAACAATGGTTTCCATAAATGTCCAAAAAACAAATAAGCAAGCATTTGATTCATCTTGAAAACTATTTCTCTGCTTCAAATCCTATACTAAAAAAAGCAAGCAAAACTTTTCACCAACTTGACCAACTTGAGTTCGAACTAGGTCTGATTGACGATGATGATTCAACCTCCCGAAAAAGCTCCTGGTGGCCTATTGTCAGTCTTATTGGTGGATTTTCAACGGCAAAGTCAGAATTCATCAACCGCTTTTTAAACACCAGCATTCATTCTTCTCATCACAAGTTTACCGTTCATCAATATTCGCCACAAACAACCAATGCAACCCTGCCAGGCACTGCTTTAGATGCTGACCATAGACTTCCTTTTTACCAGGCCAGTCATAAAATCGAACAAACCGTCAAAGGAGAAGGCGATAAAATAAATGCCTATCTGGAATTAAAAACAGTCCATAGCGAACGACTTAAAGGCAAACTGTTTATTGACACACCGGTGATTAACCCCTCACTCACCAGCCCGGTAATACCTGTACTCACCCAGCATATACTGGAGATGTCTGACTTGGTATTGGTATTTACCGATTTATTCGATGCTACGCCTGAACTCATCAAAAACTCTATTGATGAAATTATCCGGCATCAAGACACTAATAAATTTATCTATGTCATAGATCATTCAGAGATTAGTCTTGATGCTAATAAAACGCATGAAATCATTGCTTCCTGGCAAAGAAGGCTAGCTGAACTAGGCATCCATACAGGACAATTTATTGTATTATCGGATTCTTCGCAAAGCCCGATTTCCGAAATTGAACAACGCCTGGCCAATATTGAAAATGACCGGACCTATCGCGTCCTTCATTCCCTTGAGAAAAGTATTCGTGACATCAATGATGTTTATATTTCAGAAGTAGAACAAAGGCTTCTAGTATGGAAAGACCGAATCAATATATCAACTTTCATCATTTTAGGATTCATCGCCGCCTTGTTACTTTTTGCCGAAATCACCATCGGTGTAATTCAACTCTTATTTGATCCTATTATTGGACCGGCATTTATTGTTTTTTTGGTAGCCTGTCTGGTACCGGTCCATATCATGATAGCTAAAATTCATGCTAAATTCATCATTACCAAATTGCAAGAGCGCCAAAAAGAACTTAATTTATCAGAAAACCTATCCGGTTTATTTGAGAAAAGCTTAACTTTCTGGCGGATTGTTCTCCCTATTAACGAACCCGTTGGAAAAAACAAAAAAACACGTTCTAAAATCAATACCCTCATAGAACAAACCAAAGATATGGTCCAAGCACTAAACGATCAATTTAGCCAATACCCCGCCGGTCAGGCCTCTCCCGACCCCTTAAAAAACACCGATAAGCAAAGTATTACCGATTCCATACCATGAGTAACTTTAATACATACTTACCCCTTTGTGTTTTAAAAGTAAATCCATTGGATTTACCAAAATCCATCCATTTCCTTAAACAGAATTTCTGGTTTTATTTTCTTGTTGAGCTTTTTCTCCAAGCCAATATGATAGACCCCTCGGAAGCTTTTGTTGAGGTTATTCTCGAAACCGCATTGACCTTTATATTTGTTGGAATTGTTTTATTCCTGAATAGAACCACGCATCTTTATGTGCAAATAATTACCGCCATCTTATTTTGTGAAAATGTCGTCGCTTTTTTTGGTGTACCTGTGGTGGTCTGGCTTACTGTCAGTGAAAGCCTGCTCAGCTATTACTTTATGGGCGCCCTCATTTTATGGGACTTCGTCCTGATCACCTTCATCCTTAAAAAAGTAATCGGCATCAACTTTTTCGCCAGCGTGGTCATCTCGTTTTTTTATTTTATGATGACTTATGTGGGAGCCTATAGCCTCACGCTTTTATTCTTTTAAAATCGCGCTAATTCAGGAAACTTGACCCCGCCTTGGTGCACATGCATTGCACCAAATTCGGCACAGCGATTAAGCGTAGGCACTGCCTTCCCAGGGTTTAACAAAGATTTTTCATCAAAAGCAAACTTTACCGCATGAAACTGCTGGAGTTCATCTGGGTTAAACTGGAAACACATATAATTTATCTTCTCTACCCCCACACCATGTTCCCCCGTAATGCTTCCGCCCACCTCGACACTAAGCTTAAGAATATCCCCGCCCAATAACTCGGCTTTTTCTAGCTCTCCCTCGTTGTCCGCATTATAAAGAATCAAAGGATGCAAATTACCATCTCCCGCATGAAAAACATTAGCCACGAGCAAACCATACTGCGTGGATAATTGCTCAATTTGTTTTAAAACCTTGGCCAGGTAGCGCTTGGGAATGGTGCCATCCATACAATAATAATCGGGAGAAATACGCCCAACAGCAGGAAATGCCGCTTTCCGCCCTGCCCACATTTTTTGTCGTTGCTGTTCCGATTGAGCGACAATGACTTCAGTTGCACCTTGTTGATCGAAAACAGAGCCTGCCAATATCAAATCCTCTTCGACTTGTGCACAACTGCCATCAAATTCACATAATAAAATAGCTTCGGCAGTCATAGGATACCCCGCATGGACAAATGCTTCTGCCGCTTGAATAGTGGTTTTATCCATCATTTCCAAACCGGCAGGAATCAGCCCTCTGGCAATAATTTCTGCCACCGCATTACCTGCTTTTTCTATATCATCAAAAGCGACCAGCATAACTTTGGCGGTCTCAGGAAGTACTCGTAATTTAACCGTCACTTCAATAATGATACCTAACATGCCTTCAGACCCTGTAAGCAATGCCAATAGATCATAGCCAGCACTATCCAGAGCCTGTGAACCTATCGTCACTAACTCACCTTGCATGGTAAGCAACTTAAGACAGGCTATATTGTGCGTGGTTAAACCATACTTTAAACAATGTACACCGCCCGAATTTTCAGCAACATTGCCACCAATAGTACAGGCTATTTGTGAAGACGGGTCTGGTGCATAATAGAGCCCATAGCATGCTACCGCTTGTGAGATCGCTAAATTACGCACACCGGACTGAACAGTCGCCAGTCTATTATTAACATCAATTTTCTGAATCTGATCGAACTTGGCTAAACTGATCAGCACACCATTATCTAATGGTATCGCTCCTCCAGCCAACCCTGTCCCCGCGCCTCTTGCCACGACAGGAACACCTTTACGATAACAAAGCTGCAACACTTTTTGCACCTGCATCACGGTTTCCGGTAACACAACAATCCAGGGTAGACAATGATAGGCCGACAAAGCATCACATTCAAAAGGTTTTAATTGTTCTTTCTCGGTTAACAGTAAGGCACGAGGCAAAAAACACTCTAACTCGTTCAGTAATTCTTTCTTATCAATATGATGATGAATTTTTTCTGAATAATGCGGTTGAATTGTTATCATAGTGCTTTAAAGTGAATCCAGCAAAAAGGAGAACAGCTGTGTATTGTGTCGAAAATACCGTCATCATTGAAGATACAATCAAAAAATCACGTTTTCTGGGGTTGGCCATCCCTTGTCAAAGCGCGCATGCTGCCTTACAACATATTGCACAACTGCAACACCAGCACCCCCATGCCAATCATATCGTCTTTGCCTATCGCATTCAATCACCTCAAGGTCTATTGATCAAATTCCATGATGCAGGAGAACCCAGTGGTACCGCAGGCAAACCCGTATACCAACACCTAGAGGGCAAAGACCTGATCAATCTGCTAGTCGTTGTGGTTCGTTATTTTGGCGGTATCAAATTAGGCGCAGGGGGTTTAACACGGGCTTATAGCAACACCGCTAGAAAGGTGATTGAAAACAGCATCCTTACTGAATATATCGAGTATGTCAAAATAGAATTAACACTAGATTACAATCAAATGCAATCGTTTGAATATCAATTAAAAAAGCTGAAGGGAGACATTATTCAGCAAATATTTGCTGAAAATGTCAAGTTGCTTATTTCAGTCCCGCAAGGTCAGGTCTCGACCTTGACCCATTTATTCAAGCGCATTCGCTTCAAAATGGTCGGATAAAACCAGTTTTCCGTGGTCCAGGCTTATCTTGTACTTGCCGTTCAACACGCCTTCCAGCTCTTGACCTACCATGCTATACCGCCAGCCTCGCAATAAGCAATTATCATCATCTTCAAACAACAATTTCTCCAGATTTTTTCTACTGGCCAACAGGGTTGGGTTGATTGAGTTTTCGTCGGCTCTAATTCTCACAATCGCCGTCAATACATCTAAAACAGCTTCTTGTGTCTGCGTTTTTTTAGTCGGATTAGCTTTATCACTTAAGGTAATAGGCCGCTTGTCTTTTGCTTCACTGATCAATCGACATATAATATTGCCATAACGCCTTACTGTGCGATCATTCATATTGCGAATGTTGCTCAGTTCCGCAACTGTTTCTGGTTGCAATTTGGCAAGTTCAAGTAACAAATCATCTCTGATCAGCCAATTTTTTGGCCTATTTTCTGCCTGCGCTGTTCGTTCTCTCCATTCAGATAATACTTGTATGATGGAGAGCTGTTTTCCTGTTAGCCGGTTTTTTCCTTTTACTTTTAACCATGCATTCACTGGTGAAAGTTGATACAGCTCAGTATTTTTTAACTGCTCAAAATCTTTTTCCAGCCAACTTAAACGTCCCAGGTCTTCGAGCTGTTGACACATGATTTTGTATATTTTACAAAGATAGATCACGTCATCCGCAGCATATTGAATTTGTGCCTGACTCAAGGGGCGAACACTCCAATCAGCTCGAGTATGCACTTTAGATAAGTTAACATTCAAAAAACTTGAAACCAGCATGGCATACCCGGGGTTTTCCTGGAAACCTAACAAGGGAGCTGCCAACTGAGTATCAAACACCGGAAAAGTCACCTGACCGGTTATTTGGTAAAAAATCTCAAGATCCTGACGACAGGCATGTAAGACTTTAACTATTTTCGGGTCATTAATGGTCTCAAAAAGCTCCGATAAATCGGGAATTGCAAGCGGATCAACACAAACCACCCAGTCAGGTGAGGCAATCTGTAATAAACAAAAAACGGGATAATAGGTTTTTTCTCTTAAAAACTCGGTATCAAGAGCAATCCATGGCTCGGCCTGAATTCTATTGCACAACTCAGCTAATTGCTCAGGTTTATTTATATATTCAATATTCATTTTTTAAAAAATAGCAAGCTCAAGCATTGAGCCATCACACTGATGGACTAATGCTTGTGTAAAACCAAAAAACAGGTAAGACCACGCACACGCTCATCCGCTGTACTATTCAGCACTGGAATAACGTTTACGGGGCTTTCTTTGCTGATTATTATATCGTCTATGGGTTTTAATCCGCTTAATATTTAATTTCTGTTGCTGTATTTCGGTTTCAGACAATAACTGAAAAACATCGGCTGGCATACCATAAGGAAGATCCACCAAGGTATAATGATGTCGTACATCCACTCTTCCAATCTGTTTTTTTTCGACTCCCGACACCTCAATCAGGACATTCTTGATTTCTTCAAGCAATACCTGATGCTTACGCCCTACTTCCAAACGATAGCGCACCCGTTTATATTTATTGTTTACTACGGCTATTTCAGGTTTTATTTGTTCTGTCTGGCACTCTTCGTCACTGTGAATATTCAAAGCGATGTTAACTTTATTATGCTGTAAAAGCGCAGCCGAAACTTCTAACACACTGACACCCAGTTGCTCAGACAAACTCAGAATAAACGCTTGATGCGGTTCCAGATCCTGCTCTATCAATAGAGTTTTTAAACTATCCTTTAGCACGACTTCTTTACTGTTTTGTAGTTCATAAATAACTATAACCGATCTAAATTAATGTTTACAAAGGCTTCATCCCGTAATCGCCGCAACCACAGTTCCGTTTCTTCTTCTATTTTACGATTCCGAATGACTTCTTTAACCTTGTTCTTTTTAAACTCAACACTATTATCTTTTTCTTTTCTTTCCAGCACCTGAATAAGATGCCAACCAAACTGGGTTTGAACAGGGTCACTCAACTCATTGATTGCCAGCTTACTCATGGTCGCTTCAAAAGCAGCCACCAGGTCGCCAGGACCCACCCAGCCCAAATCACCGCCATGTATAGCCGAGCCCTTATCATCTGAATTTGACCGTGCCAAAGCGGCAAAATCATCCCCATCCAGAATTCTTTCTTTTAGAGCTAACAAGCGTTTTTTTGCTTCCGCATCATTAATTAATTCATTGGTCTTGATAAGAATATGCCGTCCCCGAGTATTAATCACCATATATTTATCCATACCTTTTAATCCCAGCATCTTGATAATATGAAACCCACTGGGACTTCTGATCAGTTCCGCCACATCCCCTTCATTCATTTGACTGAGGGTATCCACAAACAGGGTAGGAATCTGAACAATTGTTCTCCAGCCCAAGTCCCCCCCGTTCAGTGCATTGGCTCCGCCAGAAACAGCAATAGCGGTCTGTTTAAAATCGGCACCGGCTTGCAAGTTAGCCCGCACCTCTTCTGCCTTGCCTTTCGCTTGTTGTATCACCGATGAAGACGCCGCCTCTTGAATGGGGATTAAAATATGCCCCAGACGGTATTGAACTTTATCTTTACCTATTTCACCCTGTGTTTCCAGATAATGACTTACTTCCCTATCGGTTACTTTAATCCGGGAACTTACCTCTCTGGCTCTCAATTGATTAATAATAATTTCATTGCGTATAGTCTCTTCAAAGTCCTGAAAACGCATGCCCTGCTGTTGCAGTTCCTCTCTAAACTCCGCAACCGTTAAGTTATTTCTTCTGGCAATATCAGTGATTGAGCCACTTATCATCGCATCACTGACCCGGATCCCGGATCTTTGCGCAAATTGTCTTTGTAATTTATCAATAATAAGCCGTTCAAGCACTTGTTTTCTTAGAATAAAGTCCGGTGGAAGCATCACATTACTCGCTTTAAGACTCCTCACCACCGTATAAACTTCGTCTGTTAACTCCCGATCCAGAATCACATCATCTTCTACCACAGCAACGATACGATCCAGAAGTTCTGCATTCACTGTAAAACTGCTGATTAACATGCTGAGCATGAGTCCCAGCAAAAAACCCCGTTTTTTATCTCTACCCTTCATGTATTCAACTCTCAATTTATTCGGGCCTCGAGTAACCTCTCAGGTTCTCCTCAAGGAATTCATCCACTTTTTCGCCAAAACTGGCCAGTCCTTTTAATTCCAGTTGTACAAAAACACCTTGGTCTATATTATCATTATCTGAAGAATTATTGTCCTTACCAAACCGCCGCCAGACCACTCGAAACCGCCAACAACAACTTTCTTTTTCCAAGCCCAGAAAACTCTCGGTACTGAAGTTATCCTTTAAAGAATAGAGCCAACGCCCGACGCCAAACCAATTATCAGAAATGGGCCAGCGTATTGAAACGTCCGATTGAATAATGCTTGCAGCTCTCTCTGGATCATCGCGTCGATAGCGATACCCCAGATTAATGATCTGTTCGGCCCGGTTTCTATAACGAACATCTACCTGCCCTCGGCTAATATCATTAACTTCAGGATTCCATTGTATGCCCGAAGAAAACGACCAATGATCGGTTAATTGTCCACTGAGTTCTGCCACCACATTAGAGAAGTTATTTGTCTCAGGGTTTCCACCACTTAATGTGACCTCTCTATCTTTAAAATAAAGAATCTGACCCACACTCAAGTTCAGCCTTTCTTGTCCTGTTTCCGCATCAATCAGTCTTGACGTCATCGCCAGGGTGATCTGATTCGCATCCTGAACTCTATCGGTACCGCTAAAGCGGTTTTCCCTAAACATGCTATTAAAATTAAAATCCTGCAATGCCGTATCAAACAACGGAATATCATCCTGATTGTCTTCGGGAATATAAAGATAGAACAGTCTGGGTTCAAGGGTATGCAAAAACTCTGCATTCATCAGGCTCAGGTTCTTCTCAAACACCACACCGCCATCCACCGAAAAAATCGGTAGCGTCCGGCTTATGTCATCTGCTTTACCCAGCTCCTGGTCTTGTAACAGGTATTGGGTATGTTGCACTGAAATTTTGGGGGTAATAAAACCCGCCGCCGTTTGTATCGGCATAGCCAGAGAGGGTTTCACATTAAACCGATGACCGGTCACCCTGCCACTCTGATAAAAATGCACATATTCACTGTCCATCGCCAAATCCACCGGCCATTCTTCAAAAGAATGATTTAAGTTCAAGCTGACCTGGGGTAATGTTTGATAGGGTTTTTGCGCGTCTGTGATGTCGTTATCTATGACCTGAAAGGTTTCTAAGTGCGTTCGAAAGGCAATCCCCTCTCGCTGGTAATTCAGATCAGCTCGACTTTTAAGAAAACGCTCTGTGGAGATACCCAGCAAATTATTCAAGTCCTCGAAATAATCAGAATCCGATACATAACTCAAATCAATATTACTGCTTAAATGCGGCGTATATTGCGCACGGTCTTTAAAATACCCCGAATATCTGGACTCTTGTTTTTTTAAATCGTACGGCAAAACTTCCACGCCCAGCGAACCCTGGTTCATTTTGGTCAAATACCGAAAATCCCCACTCAACATACCGCCTCGCCTAGACATATACCGTGCCCAGACGGTGAGATCATAATTGGGTGCAATACTCCAGTAATAAGGCACGGTAACATCAAAGCCATTATCCTCATCATTACCAAAGGTGGGCGTTAATAGACCGGTAATCCGTCGGTCATCCAAAGGAAATGAAATATAAGGGGTATACAATACAGGAAGACCTTTAAATTCAAGCCAGGCATCTGTTGCCGCAGCCTTGCCTGTGTGCTTATTCATTTTCAATCGACCCGCATGCACCACCCAATCCTGATTACCGGGTTCACAACTGGTAAACGCTACCGTTTTGTAACGGGATAACACCTTACTGTCTCTGTAAACAATATCCGCACTACCCCGAATAGGCGCAGAGGGTGAAATAAAGAGAGCCTTTCTTAAACGTGCTTCATCTGTGCCTAAATTTAATAATGCAGTATCACTATAAAGAGAAAGTTCATCTTCGCTATAATAGACATGACCTTGAGCATCCATTGTTTCGGAAACCGTGTCATAACTGGCAATATCTGACAATACTTTTTGATCTGCACGAATCATCTCAACATTACCAAAAAAGCTGGTAATTTCTTTGTCAAACACTTCGGAATAATCGGCAGTAACATCCATAGGTGCCGTATTACGCAGATCTTTTCCTGACACATATTGTTGCCGGCCTGTCGCAGGAGAGAGGCAACTTTGCCAGGGATCATATTTCAACTGCGATTGCAGCGTTTCAAAAACCAGTTCCTGCTTATAATCAAATGCCGCGGCAAAAAAGCCGAAATTGGCATCCGGGTCACTCACAACGTGGGTTTCGCCATTAGGATCAGCACCTACCAGACTACAATTCCATGTTTCATTCTGGTCATTGGAGGTACACGTCCAGCCGGGACGTTTAGCCACAAAGCCAGGCGGTTGGACATAGACAGGCGGGGGCTTAGCAGGAGTTTTAATCGGCACAGGCAGTGCCAGTCTTTGGACCGGGCGCTCATCGCCATTTAATCTCTCGACAGGTACTGGCGCGCTTTCTACGGTTTCACCCTCAACAGAACAGGTCCATTCTTGCCCTTTGACTTTTTCACAATTCCACGCGCCATTCATTGCAACACCCAGCCTAGCGTATAAAAAAAGAAAGATAACAACCAGTAGTCGGCAATGCATAGATGCGTGTCGGGAAATTATTATTAGAGTTTTTATGTTTTTTTATTCTACCTTAGTTTTAAAACATCAACTATATAATTTCATCTCCTCTCATCTCCTCTCTAGAGCATTGATAATGCCAACAAACAAATATCACACTAAAAAGCCATACGCTGTAAAATTCATGCTGCATAGCTGTATAACTTATCGCACGGAAACTCACTCAACAACGACCTACTAGAGTGTATTTCACGTAGCAAATACTTTTGAACTCTTAACTTTGTCTTTCACTGTTTCAGGGCAAGGGCTTAATAAGCTCGCTTAATTAAGTCCTGCATTTGCACACCACATTCCATGTCAATTATCGATACCCGAAAACAATCCATTATTCATTGGTTAAAGCATACGCTGAATCTTGACATCATACATTTTGAGTTGGCATCCAGTGATGCTAGCTTCAGAAGATATTTCAGAGTCGTCCATCAGGCAGGACAACATATCGTCATGGATGCCCCCCCCGAAAAAGAAAATACCGAAGCCTTTGTTCGTATCGCTGCACTGTTTAAACAACAGGGGCTTAATACCCCTGAAATAGTCCAACAAGATTTATCACAAGGTTTTTTACTCTTGCAGGATTTTGGCTCTCACTGCTTTTTGGATGTGTTGAACAGTACCAATGCCGACCAACTCTATCACAGCACATTTGATAGTCTGTACCGACTGCAACACAATATTGATATCAGTCGCTGTCAATTAGCTTATTATGATCATGCCTTACTGACGCGGGAACTTGAAATTTTTTACCAGTGGTTTTTGCATCAGTCGCTTAACTTATCCATCCCTGAAAATCTAAAGACCTCGTTTAACCACATTCTAATCAACTCAGCACTGGAACAGCCCCAGGTCTGTGTGCATAGAGATTTTCATTCCAGAAATTTAATGGTTTTAACAGCAAACTCACCGGGTATTATTGATTTTCAAGACGCTGTCATTGGCCCCATCACTTATGATCTGGTCTCATTACTGCGTGACTGCTATATTTCATGGCCTGAAAACAAAACAGAACAGTGGGCGACCGCATATTTTCAACGTATCAGCAAGGCCGGGCTAATAAATGTACCACTGAAAACATTTACCCGCTGGTTTGACTTAATGGGAATACAAAGACATTTAAAAGCGATCGGTATTTTTTCACGCTTGCACTTACGTGATAACAAACCCAGTTATCTAAAAGATATTCCCCGGACTTTGAACTATGTCAGTCAGGTTTGTAAAAAACATCCTGAACTTGCAGAATTTGAGCATTATCTGACACACATTGTGCTACCGGCATACTCAACAAGCGATAGTAAAAAACCATGAAAGCAATGATTCTAGCCGCAGGACGTGGAGAGAGAATGCGTCCCTTAACCGACCACACGCCAAAACCGCTTTTACTGGCTGCCGGCAAACCAGTGATTCAATACACTATTGAACAATTAGTCTCTGCCGGTTTTAATGACATTGTGATCAATACTGCCCACCTTGGACAACAAATCAAACACTTCTTAGGTAATGGAAAACAGTTTAATGCCTCTATCTGTTATTCAGAAGAGCGGGAAATGGCGCTGGAAACAGCGGGAGGTATTATTAATGCACTGCCTTTATTAGGAAAAAAGCCTTTTTTGGTAGTCAATGGCGACATAGCCAATGATTACCCCTTTCACCAGCTACATAAGCAAAAGATTGACCTTGCCCATTTAGTTTTGATACCGAACCCTGAGCATCACCCTGCAGGGGATTTCCATCTCGCAGAAAACCAGTTATTGGCCGTACAGGGACAACCCACCTTAACCTATAGCGGGATCGGCCTCTACCATCCTGATCTGTTTAAACACACCGCACCAGGGAAAACCAAACTGGCACCTTTATTACGTCAAGCCATGGCGAAAAACCAGGTCTCCGGCGAAAAGTTTAATGGCTTCTGGATGGATATTGGCACCCCGGAACGGCTAAAGGCAATGGATGAACACTACAAACACGCTTAACCACAGTGCCCGGCTCGTGAGCCGGAAAAATAAAAATTAGCGCCTTTGTGCAACCTGCTCCGTTTAGCTACTGCTATTTTGAAAACCGAATATATTTTCTTAACGGTGAGCCTGCCTGCCAGGTAAAAGCCTCTGTGTAATAATGCATTAATGACAGGTAGCCTATTAGCCCTAAAGAAATAGCCTGCCGGATTTCGCCATCAAAAAACCAACGGGTGATCATATTAACCATTTCATCACCATACGCTTGCAGCAGATAGGCCAGCGCAAAAGAAAACAAAGGCAACACTAGAAATACATGTAAATGGCAACGCTCAGCATATTTAAACAAGGTGTTTTGTGGGCTTTGATGATGTTTATTATAATCATGAGTGACATAAAAAACATAGGCCGTCGCATCATGAACCAGCCGGGGAATTAAAATCGCCAAAAAATAATATTGCTGGGTATACATATAAAAACTGCTGACAATTAACAGGGTATTCGACCACAGAAAACATTTACCAAAGCCTGTTTTAATATACCGTTGACATAAAACAGTGCTTAAAATCAACCCAAATGTCAGCACAAAGGCGATCATCTTTACCCATTCTATCTGCTGAACACCCAGACTGTTTTTTAGAAAAACACCGATATAAATAAATATCCCGGCACTCACACTAATCCATAACAACCAATAAAATCCCCAGCTTGGGAGTTGACACACCGCTTTTGCAATCCCGTGCTGCTGTTTAAAGACATGATAGACTGTCCAGCACGCGGCCATGATATATAGCACTCTATACGGTATAAACAAACTACCAATACCAAATACCAGAATAATTAAAGCCGTCATTACCAATAATTTTACCTTGTAAAACTGCAGGTATTCTTTATTACCCAGCAGTATCAGAGCACTGGCAATGATATGCGGTGTGCCAAAAAGTATTTGAAACAAGATAAAATGTGACGGACTGCTGGGTAATATTGCTTTCAAATAATTTCCCCAGTAGTATTGATCAAGAATATAGACCAAAATACTCAAGGGGATCACCAGATACAGTCCCAATAATAATTTAAAAGAGACAGCCAGTTTATTGTCGACCAGCGATGCTTGTATAGATATATCGGATGCACTCATAAAATTCTAGTTTGTTATCATTTGACTTAAAATACGCTTAACTTCCAGCAAAACTCACCCTATGGCTTTTCAACTACATCCTCGTCTGCAACAAGATAGCATAGAACTCGGACAATTTAATTTATCTCGTCTACTGTTATGTAATGACAGTCGCTACCCCTGGTTTATTTTAGTCCCTCAACGCCCGGGTATTACCGAAGCCTTTCAACTTTCCGAAAAAGACCAACAACTTTTACAACAAGAATCCAGCCTTCTGGCTAAAACACTCGCGCATTACTACCAGGCCGATAAGATGAATATCGCTGCGATCGGAAATATTGTACCGCAACTACATATTCATCATATTGTTCGCTATAAAAATGATATTGCCTGGCCTGCACCCGTTTGGGGGAAATATGAGGCCATACCTTATAGCAAGGCACAACAACAAAACGTCATGGATCAAATTAAAGAGAAGCTGGTCAACTATTTGCGTTAATTAACAACCCCGGTAAAAAACACATTTTTTAAAGCGTCACTTTAAACCGGTTTTCTATCACCTTGTGCTCACAGTCTGTTTTGTTTTCTGAGCAACCCCTCAGTCCGAATATCAGCGACTGCCCCCCACTTGAAGGCATAATGAGTGTATGTCTTACCCCGGGGAACTGTTTTTTCTTTTCAATACATTCATTGCCTTCCACCAATAACGGCAGTCTTAACGCTAAATTTTTTTTTGATTTTGCTAAATTTACCGTAAACTTGAGTGCTAATTCCACATGCTCAATAGTCGCTGCCTCAAGATCTTCATCAGCTACATAGACAAAACTGGAAAACCAGCCATAAACGTACCCCTAAAATAAACAATCGCATAGCCTCGCCATAACGATGATAAAACAAACTCTGGGCCCAGTCATGATTGATATAGAAGGCCTGACACTAACCTCCCTAGAACAAGAAAAAATCAATCACCCCAACACCGGCGCTGTTATTTTATTTTCGCGCAATTATAACTCTCCAGAGCAAATTACCCAACTTATCCGGCATATTCGTCAAGCACGCAAAGGTGATATTCTTATCGCTGTTGACCAGGAAGGCGGTAGAGTTCAGCGGTTTCAGACAGCATTTTCAAGATTACCCCCCGCAGCAACTTATGCGCAACATCCAGAACTGGCTGAAACGGCAGGCTGGTTAATGGCCGCGGAATTACTGGCGATAGGCGTAGACTTTAGCTTTGCGCCAGTACTGGATATTGACTGTGGTATTAGTAATATCATTGGCGATCGATCCTTTTCCCAAAACCCGTCACTCGCCACATCATTAGCCAGCCAATTTAGCCAAGGCATGCGCTCAGCCGGCATGGCAGCGACAGGCAAACATTTTCCAGGTCATGGTGCCGTCGCTTTAGACTCCCATGTCGCATTACCCGTGGATAATCGCGATCTTCAAACCATCCTGAACAAAGACTTACAACCCTTTAAACACTTAATCGCCGAAGGCTTAGAAGCCATCATGCCAGCGCATGTGCTTTATCCACAAATAGATTCGCTACCGGCCGGTTTTTCAACACGCTGGATAAAAGAAATCCTGCGTGATACCTTGAACTTTGATGGTACTGTGTTTAGTGATGATTTAAGCATGGAAGGTGCGGTATCGATGGGTAGTTTTTGTCACCGTGCAGAATTAGCCTTACACGCAGGTTGCGATATGGTTTTAGTCTGTAATAACCCCGTAGCGGCTGAACAAGTTTTAACCCATTTACCCATCACTCAAAACAGCAAAAGAGAGCAACGACTGAAAGCCATGCAAGGCAAGCCCCGGTTCACTCGTGAACAACTCATCAAAAGCCGCCAATGGCAACAAGCTTCCTCCCAAATTAGCCGCCTTCCCCATGCATAACGAAATTAAAAAGATAGCAGACTCTGCTGATTTGCTTCACACTGAGACTGAAGTTGAATTAGCTATCGATAAGATGGCCGCTAACATCAATAAAACATTGCACGATAAAAACCCGCTTATTTTATGTGTAATGAATGGCGGTCTGGTTATTTCGGGTAAGTTACTCACTCGCTTAACCATGCCGTGTACGGTGGATGCTATTAACGTAAGTCGGTATGGTAAGGCAACCTCCGGTGGACAAATAGAATGGATTCAAAAGCCTAAATCTGAACTTAAGAACCGAACCGTGTTAATCGTAGATGATATTCTTGATGAAGGCTTTACTCTGGAGGCTATCATCCATTATTGTCAGGAACAAGAGTCAAGTGCGGTGTATTCTGCCGTCCTGGTTAATAAAATATTACCCCATAAAAAACCCGTTGTTGCCGACTTTATTGGCCTGGAAGTAGAAAACCGTTATCTGTTTGGTTATGGTATGGACTACAAAGGCTATTTAAGAAATGCGCCTGGCATTTATGCCTGCTCTTCATAAGACCCTCTCATACCCATGTCTAAACTTGCAATCATCGGTGGTACCGGACTCAACCAAATGGATGATTTACAAATCACCGCCACGCGAACGCTGGAAACACCTTATGGCCGTCCTTCTGCCGATTATGTTTTTGCCCGGCTGGATGACAAAGAAATTATTTTCCTGGCACGCCATGGCAATCCACACACCATTCCACCGCATAAAATAAATTACCGCGCCAACATCTGGGGGCTAAAAAAATGTGGTGTCACTGAAGTCATTGCCATTGCCGCTGTTGGTGGAATCACACCAGCCATGTCGCCTGCCCACATTGCCATCCCTGATCAAATTATTGATTATAGTTATGGACGTGAACACACCTTCTTTGCCGAAAACCTAGCACACGTCACTCATATTGACTTCACCCACCCTTATAGCCTGCCACTACGCAGCGAGCTTATTTTAGCGGCACAAAAAGCGCAATTATCCATTAGTCCTTCCGGCACTTATGGATGCACCCAAGGCCCCAGACTGGAATCTTCTGCAGAAATTAGCCGTATGGAAAGAGACGGCTGTGATGTAGTAGGCATGACGGGCATGCCCGAAGCAGCTTTAGCTAAAGAACAAGGTCTCCACTATGCTTCAATCGCAGTGGTTGCCAACTGGGCTGCGGGTAAATCAGCCGGTGAAATCAGCATGGCTGAAATAGAACGTCATGTAAAAAAAGGCATGGAAACTGTTTTTGACTTACTAAAAACGTATATCCGCTCATCCAATCAAGTCGCTCAACGCTAGCTTACATTGAACAACAACCCTGAGCTATAAAGTTTTTACTATTGTAAAACACCATGCCAATCCCGAATATAAACGCAATCATTAGCATGCCACTGCTTATGCCATAACCCGAAAAATGGAACACCAGCAGCCCAGAATAATCCCAACCCATCCTGCGTGACATTGCCGTTGTATTTCCTGATGCTAAGTAAACAGACCAACAAACGTTAAACCCATACCAATATATATGGCCGCTTCAATCGAACCTATCGCGACATTGCCCTGTTCTCCCACTTCTTCTGCAATATCAACCTTTGGCAATAATACATGCCTTAATATGATCGATAAAAGGGTCTGTGCCACAAAAATAATAAGGGCCATAAGCACCCAGGCCAGGATAGAAAATACCAGCAAGCCGGGATCATAAACCACCAACCCCGAAGTGGCTGTCATGGCTAAAGCAACCCCTAAACGATAGCCTGAAAAACGAATGGCCAAGGCAATATTTCCCTGTTTAATTTCCCCTTGCAAGGTTTTTCCCTTGTCTTTATGGCGACGATTAAACACCGCATTGCGATAAAGTGTTGCTAAAATCAAAATGAGTTGTGATATTAAAAATATCCCGACAACAACAGCCAGTCCCAAGAACGTTGAGCCATCAACCCAGGACATCGCAGCCCGGATAATAATCGCTGTGGCAATCAGATTAAAGGCATCCACCACACCCGCGGCAATATTGCCCGCCATAATTTCATCGTGGATTGAAATTTGACGCAAACCAATCACATCAAATATTTTTCGTGTTAGCCCCATGAACAGCATGGCGGCAATACCATAACTTCCCATTAAAGTAATTTCCTCGACATAAGTCGATCCGGCATCACCCGCCACAACCCCCATCATCAGAATAGCGACGGCGATAATCGCGCCCGCCAGGGTTATCCCTGCGGCAAAATTATCTTGCTGTGCTAATAACTCTTTTAATGAAACACCCGCAATACCGGCGGCTAATAGACGTAATGTGGCCATAAAACCCATCAATATGACAAAATCAATCGCATAATAAGCGAGGGAGGCATCGCTGAGCATAATCATCTGTGTTAAATTTTCCATGACTTTAAACCTTTTGTTATATGTTATTTTCCACCAAAACCACGACCACCAAAACTACTCCGCGAACTATTTCGCGCACTGCCAGCAAAAAAACTGGAACTCCGTTTGGCAACAGGCTGATTAGCACGGGGGGATGTGTAATTGCCCGAAAAATAACGAGAACTGCCTTGCCTCACGGTTTTATCCGCATGGCGAGCCCCACTATTGCTACTGCCATATTTTTTATTAAACTGATGACGCTGAGTTGATTGCTGTTGACTATAGCTACTGACGCGTTGCCGCCCTTTAACAGAACCATATTGTTTTCTGGGCTTGGCTGGCCTATAGCCTTTATTGCGCATTTGATTATTGCGCTGTGCAGTTTGATTCCGATCCCGATTAGTGCCATAGGCCTTTCTACCGTAATCGTTATAATAAGAATAATGTGAACGCCTATTCCAGTCATTGTAGTAAATAGGCGATTGACTGAACATGCCCCCTCTCATTAAACTGCTAAAAAAAGCATATTGTCCATACCAGTGCCACAACGAACGCCCCGAATAATCCTGTCTATATTCACCATAGCCGGGATTGCCCACTAAATAACTCCCAGCTGTCACCGTTTCACCACGCACATTAGCTGCCTGACTGTCTTTGGGTATGCTAACGGTATCTAATTGTCCTCCGGACAACTCAGCCATAGTATTGATTAAATCCAGCAGTGCATCGTTAAATACTACCGGGGTCGCTGCGATATCAATGGAAACTAAAGACTGATGAGCCTGTTGAAATTGTTGTTTATTTTCAGGCGAGCGATTAACTTTTTTTAAGCGTTGTAAAAGCCCCGTGTATAACACGCCTTTCTCTGTCGCATCTTTGGCCATTGCCTCGGCAATAGGTTTAAAGTCAGGTTTTATTTGGGCTAGTTTTGTGGCATAAATGTCGACAATTTTGACATTTGTTAATTGCTTGTAATGCAACTTCTGCTCTAAACTGTATAAATTTTGCTCAACTTGGGCGTATTCCTTTTGAATCTGCTCTAGATATTCGTTTCCACAGCCACTTAATACCAGTAATGACAGTATTAATAATGCGTTGAGTGTTCTCAGTGCGGCAACATGAAAAATCATAAAAACCTCCTCCTTTACATTTATATCAGTGAATAGCTGAGATTGCTTGTTGAATGGCCTGACGAGTTGGTGGCTTATCATCATTGGCCATGACAAACAAACTCTCTGTGCTAATCAGGGTATTGGCATGCGGATTGGTCTCACACAAGCCAGTCTCATGATTAATATAAGCCACTGCTGTCCCCAGATCTTGCCGGATTAACTGGCATACAATATCTTTCCAGCTGAGTTGTTTGATACTGACGTCATAGCGCATATACAAATCACCTAACGAAGAAAACAAGTTCTCAATGATTTGCTCTGAGCCGGGTGCAACCAGACCACGAATCAGCATTTCAGGATACGCGCGCATGGGGCGAATAATAACCTTTGCGCCAGCCAGTCGGAAACGCTGTCGATTATCATCATCCACACATTCCGCTAATACCAGTGCATCATCTCTAAGCTTTAATTCTTGCAAGCGATATAAAACATCAAAAGTGCGACTGTCCGAATCACGATCATCTTCTTGTTCAGCCAGAATAACAATATATTTTGCCTGTTGTGCATTAACGGCAAGCAAGTCATTAGGACAGGTTCCACTACCCGTATAATGAACCAAGCCGGGCATTCTTGATAACGGGCTGGGCAGACCGTCAGGAAATTTCCGGGTTAAAATTTGTACCGTCTGTGCTGACAGACCACTATGTTTTATATGCCTGAGCAACCGCACAAAAAACTGACTGCCTTGCTGCGAAGGCGTATTAATCACTAAAATATGACCCGACATATGCCACTCCCAATGCCCCTGAATTTTTTTGGCTCTAATATTAGCGCGATACTCAAAATAATCTCCTGCCGCTTTCGCTAAAATAAAAATCCCGCCTAAATACAATAATAAGGCGGTCGCAGTTTTTCCCGCTAACGTTGTCGCACTGATATCACCATACCCTGTTGTTGACAAGGTAGTTAAGGTTAACCATAAAGCATCTTGCCAGCTAAATGCTTCAAAGCGGGTCATTAAATAAACATGCGCAATAATAATGCCCAATAATAATACAGCCGAGCGTATGACTGATCGTTTAATGACATCCTCTTCAAAGGATAAGCGGATATTGCGACGCCAATTAATGAAACGATAAAGAATATTCATACTTCACGTTTGCTTGGCAGGCCATAATGCATCAATTTTTCGTAACGGAATATAAGCACATAAATGTGCTTCAGTCCGGCCACCATCAAAAACCCTGAATTCCAGAGCGTGTTGTCTATCATCAGAAAACAACCAGGCAAAATCACAGCCTTCTTCACTGCCATCCATATACTCCGGGAGTGATCTGTCCCGGTAATCCTGGTCATAGCGATAAGCCAAATTAAAGCCTTCCTGACGATATTTTTCAGCCACCCAACCCACCAGTTCTTGCGGTGCATCCTGCACCGACACACGTGCCTTCAAGTGATGATTAACCCCCGAGTCAGCATCCAGAATCCCGGCAATATCGGCTTCAGAAAAAAACGCCAGCAATATTTCCGGGTAGACTTCCAGGCCTAATTCAACGGTATCCTGGTCAACCACGCGTAATCGAATAGTCGCTTCGCCATCCTCTAATTGAAAATAAATTCGCTGCTGTTTATCGCCCCCTAGATCCAGCGTCCAGATTTGAGTCACCTGAAAACTTTTGTGGCTGAGTCCGGGCTGGTTCATTAAGGCAAAATCCACCATATCACCGACTAATAAATCGCGTGGATGGTCTAATTGCCTGACTGCCACCTGTTTTTCTTTAAATCGGTCAAATAATCCCATCAATACTCCTTGGTTATTGTTGATATAAGCCTATCTCTTGTTGCCAATCCGCATGATGATACTGATAAGCCACCATAGAGCCTAAGCGATTGACTTTAATCTCATCAGCCTGCTGATAAAAATACTTACCGAATTCAAAGGCAGCCAGCACCAGGCCCTTGGTGGTCCAGCCATCATCAACCGGCCAGAGCGTTAAATTTTGCAACCGCTGTTTTGCCGGCAGGCCATTTTTAGTGGCAATGCTAAACCCCCATTCACCAAAGCTGGGTACATTATGATGAAATTGCTGAACATGTTTAAAGCCTGCGTGTTTAATGGTTTTGCCAATACTGATAAAGGTATTTTTGGCATGATAGGGACTGGTTGATTGCACCACCATGGCACCATCCCCGGTTAATACATTTAAAACTTTTTGGTAAAAACGCACACTATACAGTTTATTTAAATCGGGATGATTTGGATCAGGCAAGTCAATAATCACCGTATCAAATAATTGGCCTTCTCGAATTAAATTATTAATGCTGATAAAGGCATCGCCAAACAGAGTTTGCACTCTATGATCATTAAAGGCCCCTTGATTGGCAGCGATCAACCGTTGATTTAGCACCTTACCCTGTTCAATTTTTGGGGTTTTAAACAAAGCAACTAAGTCGCGATCTAAATCCAGTAACACTACCTGTTGCGGATTCCATCGCAAGACATCGCGCAATGCTAAACCGTCCCCTCCGCCAATAATTAAAACCTTATCCTGGCGAGCCGATGCAGCCAGTGCCGGATAAGTCAGCATGGCATGATAAATATGTTCATCATTACTAGCAAACTGGGTTCTACCATTGATAAAAAAGGTTAATATGCCAGGTTTTTCCGGATCAATAATGCGTTCGGTAATCACTAAATGCTGATAAGGCGTATTGGCATGATAGACCACTTTATCGCGATATAACATATCTTCCATCTCAGCCGACCAGTCTGAGCCATAGCTAAAAACCTGTAACACCCATAAGGCCACAATCGCATGCCCCAGTAATAAATAATTCATGCCGGGAATTTTTTCTTTGAATAAATAAAAAAATACCGCCGCTATCACTAGATTAACCGAAGCCGTCAAAGCACCTGCCAAAGAAACCTCTAGCGATAACATAAAAAACACCCAGAACAAAGCGCCAACGCCAGCCCCCAAATAATCGATGCCATAGATAGAACCTGGATTATTTTTTAAATTATCAGCATAAATCTGGCTACGAATCTCGCCAATTAAAGGAATCTCCATACCAATCAATGTGCCTAACAGGGCACCGACCAGATAAGGCATCCATCGGGCGAAGGCTTCAGCGCTAGCCACTAACCCGCCCTGAGGCATTAAATCGGCAGGAATGGAGAAGGTTTCAGCGACTATTTGAGGCAATAATGCGGCTAGAGAAAAGGCCCCACCAATCAACAGCACACTGCTGGCACCGATAAAAGCCAGAGCCAACTCTAACCAGGCAAAGCCTGCATAGGGGTTTTTTATTTTCCGAGCCAGAAACGACCCCACACCCATAAAAATCATCATCACCGAAATGATGCCAAAGATGGCTTGTTCAATTGCCCCTAAGACACGTCCCGCATAATGCGATAATAAATATTCGTAAACCAAGCCACATCCAGCCCCAATAGCCAATATGGTAAGTACCGCCCAATCCAGATGTTTATTTGTCAACGCCTTGCCTTATTTATCATCGTGCTTCCAGAGTGAGTGAAAAAGTGAAGGGCTTAATTATAGCGCGTAAGGGTCAGCCGCTTTTATCTTAAACCCCATCCGCTAGCAGTACAGGCTGAGAAAAGCATAAAAGATTCTCATCTGAAAAATCATTTGCCCCACCTTTTAATAACATTTGAGACCGAGGGAGTAAAGATATGGATTGGTAAAATCCATCGGCAGCATTTACTATAGTAAAAATTCATTAGCAGACCTGATATTTTAAACACCGTTGTGCATAACAAACCTTTAAAACCCAATGGCAAGCATCTCATCATTGATCTTTATGATGCGCAGCATCTTAATGACCTGCCTTTAATGAAAGCGGCCATTCATGACATTATCAAGCAAACTAACACAACCTTACTGTTTGAGAACTTCCATCATTTCCACCCTTCAGGCATCACTGGCATCGCCTGTCTTGCTGAGTCTCATATTTCAGTACACACATGGCCGGAAAATAAATTTGCCGCCTTTGATATTTTTGTTTGTGGCGATATGCAAGCTGATCCGGTCATTAGTCTGCTTAAACAGTATTTTGGGGGTAGCGAAGAAATAACTTTTCTACATCGCGGAAACAAAGCCATTGAAAATTCATAACATAGCCCCTATTTAAGTGTTACACAGGAGAAAAAATTAGCACTTTTTTTATTGCCCATAGGAAACAAGTATGAATAACAGCCTAGATAAAGTTCAAGCCGCTTTAGCCGACTACATCACCGAAGACGGTAACCGTTTTAGTGTCACAGAGACTAAAAATGATACCTTTACCATGCTCACCATCATTCGTGATGATATTGAAGAGTTTGCCATTCTTGCTACCGCCAGTGATAGTCAATTACTGTTCAATGTTGCCTTGTTTGATAAGTCTCAAATTATTGCAGGACAATCCCCTGCATTACATACCATGATGCTGGAGTTAAATATGGCCATGCCGCTGTCATCATTTGCCCTGACGGGAGCAAATTATTCAATTTTTGGAGCGATGTCTACGGAATCAGATGCAAGTCAAATACAAGAAGAAATCCTGGTTTTATCTGAAAACATTATGGATGCCCTCGAAGTCTGTCAACACTTCCTAATCAAAGCCTAACAGGAGAATATTATGGGATTTTTAAACAACGTATTTAACACAATCAAGGGCTATGGTAATGAAGCGAATGATGCCTTTGTTGATACTCAAGGTATTCGTATTATGGAACAAGAAATTCGAGAAGCTGAAGCACATCAGCGCAAAGCAAATGAATCGCTGACCGATGTCATGGCCGAACAAAAAGGCATTGCCCGTAAAGTGAATGACTTAAAAGCTTCGGTGCAGGAATATGCTGAAGCCATTGGTAAATTATTAGATGCTGGCAATGAAACGCTGGCCATGGAAACGGCTGAGAAATTGGCTGAATTGGAAACTAATCTTGACAGCAATCAGGCCATCTTAGATTCCTATAACGAACAAGTGAAAGAGTTGAAAGCGATTATTAAGGATTCAGCCAAGCAAATGGCCGCCTTAAGACGCGAAGTTTCCATTATTAAATCAACGGAAGCGGCCCAACAAGCCAGTGCAGCCACGGCGGCTCAATTTTCAGGCAGCAACTCTTCATTACGCTCAGCCTCGGCATCAATGGCACGTATTAAAGCAAAGCAACAAAAGCGTAAAGATAAAATGAAATCGGCTCGTGAATTAGCCAAAGAAGCTACAGGGGGGGATTTAAACGACAAACTTGCCGCAGCAGGCGTTATTGGTAATCAGTCTTCAGCCTCCTCTATTCTGGACCGCTATAAAAAAACCAACTAAAACAGCGCTAAAGACGGGAAGTATGAAAATTCATCTATATTATTTCCCGTCTTTTTCCATGATATAACCAGGACACCATAATACCCGCTATAAAACCGAATAAATGGCCCTCCCAGGATACCCCGGTCTGTCCGGGGAAAACGCCAAAAATCATCCCGCTATAAAAAAACATCAGGACAATTGAAACCACCATATATTTTAATTTTCTGGAAAACCATCCCGACAACAACAGGTATCCCCAAAGACTAAAGATTAGACCTGAGGCACCAATATGATTGCCACTGCGTCCCATCAACCAAGTCAAGCCACCACCGATTATCAGCATTAACATCACTTTACCCAGCATTTTATCCCCTTCAAGTAATGCTAAAGCGAGTGTAAACAGGATAAAACTAATTGAATTACCTATGAGATGAGGTAAGGAAGCGTGTAAAAAGGGTGCCGAAATAATCCCAATCAGTCCCCAGGTCGTTCTAGGAATCAGACCAAATTGTTGTAACGGTAGCAACGCTGATAAAAGATAAGTAGCCCAAATGGCCATTAAAAAAACAAGTGCGATTTGTATTGACTGCTTCAATTAATTGCTTCCTTTTTTATTGATCATACCTTGCCTTTCTTCCCCAAAAAGACTCAACCGTATCGCCATATATTCTCTACTGATCAAGACATCCATTTTCCATGTCCGGTTTCACCCTCTTGCCAGACTGTTAAACAGCACTTATATCAGTAAATCGCTTGGTGCCCAGGTCAGATTGTTTACTCGCTGACTTTGCCACCCTTCCAAGGTTTAATACCTTTAGTATTTTCTCTCTGAGCTAACTGGGCAAGACAAAACCCTGCCGCATTTTTAATGCCTCACGGTGAGAGATCACCCAAACCAGCATGTTTCCAACCTGACAATCCTGGCATTGCAAGCACAAATAGCCAATAGGGTTAATTTTATGAAAATACCCTGCTAAGATTTATCCACCCGGTTTTTGTAACATCTTGCGTACCTCACCCAAATGCATCTCTTCCAGCGAAATCATGCGCCTGGCATACTCTTCAAGCATCACATGACGACCATTAACAAGTTCCAGCAATTGATTGTATTCCGATAAAGCCAGCATTTCATGTTCCAGCGACTCTTTCAATATATCGCCAATATCGTGACGATGCGTCTCTAATAAGGAGCCAATACCCAGTGAAGGATGACTCCCTAGGTAGGTAATTAATTCCCCCGCCTCTGTGGCATGGAGTAAGGATTCAGTTGCTTGGCCTCGCATCCAGGAAACAATGGGAATACGACCAAAACCAAAAACCATCAGGGAATAATGAGTATAGCGAACCACACCTGCTAGCTCTGCTTCCAGAATTTCATTCAGTACTTTAATCACTTCGTCATTATTTATATCCGTATTCATCATCATAGCCTTTTCAATAAAAAAATTAAAATTGCCTTGCCAAAAAGTTTAACGCGATACCAAGCTATAGCCGCCCGCCTTGAGAAAGTCTGCGATTTACCTGCCAGTGATAAATGCTGGCGACCACCGGTCTGATCAATGGTCGGCCAATCAGCCAGGCTATGGGTTGTAACACAGGGACCATAGCCATTAATAAAATATATGCATCCAACTCAGAAAGAATAAGCTCATTCTCATCTTTCACATGTAATTCGGTTAATGCTTTATCGGGATCAATACCCAATTCACATAACATGTGTTCCTGACCGGTGATGTCTATCCAGCAAATATAATCGCCTGCATTAGCTGCAAACTTTTCATATGTTTGCCTATCTTTGACACATTCTGGACAGGCCCCATCATAATAAACACAAATTTTACCTTTACCCTGAGTCATATTATCCCCAGACCACCGGATGCGGGGTCAAATAGCCATAGCCCTTAAAGAGACAGTGACAAAAACAGTATGTTCAGTTTTAGCTAAAAACAGCCGGTAAACAGCGCTGTATGTCGCCGGCCTTTCCCCAAACACTGCAGCATTAAGTCTGAAGCGTCTGCTGTACATCGAAATACATAAAAAACTGACCGGAACCAGACGGTGAACTCTGTTCATAGTAGAGTGATTTAAGCCTCAGCTTCGTTTCCTCTGTCAGCGCAGGACCTGACCATAAAGTATGAAAATCCAGTCCGCCAATGAATTGATGAGTAACCGTCAGATAAATGCGGGAAAGCTGTTTTTCTCTGATCATGGTGCCAAGCATTTTTGGGCCAGCGATGAGATAAATGCTTTTGTATTCCAGTTTTTTCAGTTGCTGAATTAATGCTGCACCCTGAACCATTTGCTCTTCACCGGAGAACAGAATTCTGTATCCCTGATCTTGCCAGTAACGTATACGCTCAACATCCGCATTTTTTCCGGTAGCAATAAAACAATCCTGATGATTTTCTCTCAGACTCGGGGGGATCGGAAAGTCCAAATTTGCACTGGCAATGACGACTGCCGGCTGTGGTTTCAACCCGTTATTGCAGCGCCACTCAACTAGCTCCTCATTTTTAACCTGCAAAATATTACCCAGTCTTTTTTCACTGAGAGCTCGCATATACCCGCCATGCGTAATAAGGCAGTCTGCCTGTGCATGTAATTCCATAAACAGCCTGAAGTCTGAAGCCGTGGTCAGCTGTTTGGGGATATAAGACGGCTGGTTTTGTACGGAATCTTTAAGCGCTATGCGACCATCCAGACTGGACAGAAAATTAGCGTAGACAAAGGGAGCTGTCGTGCTGCCCAAGGTGTTGAGCCGGTGAGTCAGGTATAAGCCTTGCAGAGGGTGTTGCTGAGTACTCAGCGGAAAGAGTTTAAGAAGTTGTTTCGACATAACTTCTAGTTTTAATATCGATGTATAAACACGCGTTATCGCACAATAAAAACAGAGTCTGTTTTACGCGAAGATCTGGCTGGGTATAATTCATAAAATAACATAGCCCCTCAGCAGGATAAACTCGATTCGCCTGCGATGACAGGCCTGTTTTCTGGCCGGCCAGTCCG
>JAPYOW010000008.1:0-33322 GCA_029937975.1 Methylococcaceae bacterium
GACCCTCTATGGCTGATTGTCTTATTTCGTCCCATGGGCGTAGCGCCATCCTATTCCTCCTGATAAATATTACTTTTTTCAAACACTTAATTACAGATTGTGTCATTAAAATTACTGCATATAATCACTATTGAGGTTTGACATGACAGACCATTACATCCTTTATAGCTATTGGCTGCAATGTGATTCATGTCGGGTTATGCAAGCTGTAGCGATTTGCAGTCCTGTAATGCCTTTTTGGTATTTTGGAAACCCAATATTCTTTACCCGCAACAAACGCTGGACTTGTTTTCCTTCCAAGAAAAGCATCGAATATTTTAAGCGCAACAAATTATGAGCTCTGCAAACGCGTTTTCCAAGAGAATACGCTCCGTTATACGTTGTCGGCTTTCTCTCATTTTGAAACAACCTGCTGACCCTGTCGATGACTTAATACTTGTTCGCAGCATTCCCTGACATGCCATGGCTTTTAATCGAATTTGCTTAAGCCCATTTCAGAATATACGCCTAATGAAATTAAATGACGTTTCCCCTACAGAAATAATTTAAGCGCCAATAGCATAAGCCATCCTGATTAATAATGACACTTAAGCCTTTCCAATCACTTAGACGCGAAGGCTTATCTTCGGGCCGTTAAGCCTACACGATAATATCTGATTTTATAAAATCACTGGCCATAATATGTTGTGGCATTTTATGACAGCGTTTTGATTCTAGCAGTTATCACAAAAGTTATAACACTTTTACTGAAATTGGCTGTTTTCATCTGGATTACTGCGGACAATAAAAAACCCGCGAAGCCTTATGGCTTGCAGGTTTTTGGTCTTTATCGGACTACTCCGAACTTGCTGATGGTACCGAGGGTCGGAATCGAACCGACACTCCCGAAGGAATTGGATTTTGAATCCAACGCGTCTACCAGTTTCGCCACCCCGGCAGCAAGCCCTTTATTATAATCTAGAATAAGTTAGATAGCTATCTCTATTTTAAATTATGCTTCGAAAGTTACAGCCACTTTCAACTTCTTCATGGCATTTTTTTCTAATTGTCTGATCCGCTCCGCAGAAACATTATAACGCGCTGCTAGGTCGTGTAAGGTTGCTTTCTTATCCGATAACCAGCGACTCTTTAAAATATCCTGACTACGCTCGTCTAAATCTGACAATGCCTCTGACAATAAATTTTCTTTATGTCCCTTCCAGTCAGCATTCTCTAGTAACAATGCTGGATCTGCTGCATGCTGTTCTAGGTAATTAACGGGGGCAGAAAAGTCATCATTTGTATCATTCACTGGCATATCAAATGCCATATCCCGACCGTCTAGCCGTTTTTCCATTTCGTAAACAATTTTGATGTCTACATCCAGGTTTTTAGCAATGGCTTCGGCATCATCCTTAGATAACCAACCCAAACCTGACTTTGATTTCCTTAAATTAAAGAAAAGTTTACGCTGTGCCTTTGTGGTAGCGACTTTAACGATTCGACAATTCTTAATGACATATTCATGAATTTCCGCTTTGATCCAATGAACGGCAAAAGAAACAAGGCGCACACCAACTTCTGGGTCGAAACGTTTAACCGCTTTCATCAACCCTACATTACCTTCTTGCATCACATCGGCTAAAGGCAACCCGTAGCCACTATATCCACGCGCTACATAAGCAACAAAACGCAGATTCGACATCACCAGTTTACGTGCCGCTTCAAGATCACCAAAATCTCTGTATTGCACAGCCAGGTCATACTCTTGCTCTGGTGTCAATTTAGGAATCTGACTCACAGTATTCATATATGAATCAAAGGTACCTACCGATAAATTAGTGGGTAACGCCAGTGTGTTATCCATAAAAGCCTCTTGGATTATAAAGTTGGTTGATTCTAGCACTCAAATGCTCGGAGTGCTAATAATAAATTTAGTTCATGGCCTCGTTTTATTATTAGCTACCGCTGTCTATTCGGGGTTTATTTGTTTTAATTGGTAATGCAATACACCCCAAGCGCCTAAAATACCAAGGGATGAGGTAATGGCCAGCAGTGCCATGGTCTCTGTAAAACTTAAATAGAGTATATGAAAGGCACCATCGTAAAGAAACGATAAGCGTTCAATAGGCTGTTGCAACACACTCATCATTAAAGCCACTAATAGGCAGGCGAGTATGCCTGATAAAAAACCGAGCCAAAACCCCGCATACAGAAAAGGTCTCTGAATAAACGCGTGTGTGGCGCCGACTAATTTGGCTATTTGTACTTCATCACACCTGTTTTGTAATTCTAACCGAATACTGTTCCCTGTTATAAACAATACGGCAAAACCCAACAAGGTACTGAGCAATGCGGCTCCTCGTTGCATAATTTCCATCATGGATTGCAGACGTTCAACCCATTGCATATCCATTTGAGTAAAATCAACCTGAGGTAACTGATTGAATTCTGCAAGCAAACTTTCTATACCTTGCATATCATCCAGACTATGACTGGGCAAGATTTGTATGACCATAGGCAAGGGGTTACTTTCTAAAACATCTAAAGCCTCCCCAAAACCGCTATATGTTTTAAATTCTTTGAGTGCCTGCGCCTTTGAAATAAAAATCACTTGTTGCAAACGGGGGTTTTTTCTTATTTCATCGGCTAATTGTTCGCCGGCTCTATCACCGACACTGGATTTAAGAAATAATGATATTTGATTGCTAGACTCGATACTTCTGGTTAATTGCTGCACATTCGCAATTAACAAATAAAATCCCGATGCTAACGAAATAGCGATGGCCATCACCACAATGGTCATACTCATTGTGAACGGATTTCTGAATAAACGGCCAAGACTGGAAAAAAGGGAGTGCGCATGAAGATACAAATAGGCCTGCAATTTATCGGTGAAACTCCTGCTTTGCCTGCTGTTATGAGAATAGACTGTATTTTTCATGGTGAGGCCGTTTTAAGTACACCGTGTTCCAGCTTTAATACTCGGTGCCCCATCTGCGTTAATAAACCGACATCATGACTGGCAACCAACACGCTCACACCTACTGTTTGAAATTGTTCAAACAAACGCATGACTTCCACAGATAATTCAGGATCCAGGTTGCCTGTCGGTTCATCTGCCAAAATCAATTGTGGCTTGTTAATAACGGCTCTTGCAATACCCACGCGTTGTTGCTCACCCCCTGACAATGCCGTTGGATATTTTTTTTCTTTTCCTAACAACCCCACTTTATCTAACGCCGCTCTCACTTTTCTGGCAATCTCATGATGTCCAAAGCCTGAAACCACCAGAGGCAAAGCAACATTATCAAAAATGGTTCTATCCTGTAATAACTTATTATCCTGAAAAATCAAACCCAGTTTTCTACGAATATACGGAATTTGTTTGCTGCTGACTTTATTTAAATTTTGTCCATCGAACACTATATGACCACGACTGCAGCGCTCCATCATGGCTATCAACTTTAATAACGTACTTTTGCCAGCGCCTGAATGACCTGTTAAAAAAGCCATTTCGCCTTGCTGCAAATGAAAGCTGACATCAAGCAAGGCATCACCCGCATCGGGGTATCGCTTACTGACATGGTCAAATTTGAGCATCTTAGTCTGTCACAAACAAAGCATCGACAAAAGCTTTCGCATCAAAATCCTGTAGATCATCAATCCCTTCACCGACACCAATAAAACGGATCGGCAGGCCAAATTCTCTGGCTAAAGCAAAAATAACGCCACCTTTCGCCGTGCCATCTAGCTTGGTCAGTGCCAGCCCGGTTAATGCGACCGTGTCATTAAATATTTTGGCTTGCGACAAAGCGTTTTGCCCGGTACCTGCATCCAGCACCAATAAAACTTCATGCGGCGCTGTTTCATCCACTTTACCCATGATCCGTTTGATTTTCCTTAATTCTTCCATCAAATTGGTCTTGGTATGCAAACGACCCGCAGTATCTGCAATGAGTACATCAATGCCTTTTGCTTTTGCTGATTGCACCGCATCAAATAAAACAGAGGCTGAGTCTGCTCCGGTATGTTGCGCTACCACTTGAATCTTATTGCGATCTCCCCAGGCTTGCAACTGTTCTACCGCCGCTGCTCTAAAGGTATCACCCGCAGCCAGCATAACGCTATGGCCCTGACCCTGTAATCGCTTTGCTAATTTACCAATGGTTGTTGTTTTACCTACACCATTAATACCCACCACTAAAATAACAAAAGGTGTTTCTTGTTGCGGAATTTCAAGTGGCTGGCAACAAGGCTGTAAAATGTCCAGTAAACTTGCTTTTAAAACGGTTGCTAATGCTGCACCATCCTTTAATTGATGTTTTTCTAATCGCTCAGTCAATTTTGAAATAATATCAGATGTGGTATCCACACCTACATCGGCCATGATTAAACTGGATTCAATCTGCTCCAGCAGATCTTCATCAATGCCTTTTTGCGTCAGGCTTATGCTGGATAAGACGCCACCTAAACCTGTTCGGGTTTTCTGTAATTGTGTTTTTAATCTTAAATACAATGATTCAGCGGAAGGCTCTTCATAAGCCTCTAGCTCTCTTGCCACATCGGCAACGGACTCTGCTGAAGATTCAACTTCAAGCGCTTCTGCCTGCTCATCAATGAAAGCATATTTACTATAAAAACCAATAGCAATAAGTGGCATCATGAGTAATGCAGCCACTATATTATGCAGTATAGTCAAGCCTATAGGCGCTCCAAACCGGATGCTCATGACGCCTAAGGAGATTTGTATCATCAGCAGAAAGCTTAAAGCCATTCCGGCCTTACGCACAGGACGTGAGTGTTTTTCCGAGGTGGCACTCAATATTAACAAGGTCATTAATATAAAACTAATCCCCCCGCCCGCTCTATGCATCCAATGAACAGCCACTTGTCCATCAAAAGACAAGATACCGGCATAGCTTCTTTCTAAACCCGAAAGTAAATCTAATGCATTCAAATAATCGACGGCAGGTATCCATTGATTATTACAGCGAGGGAAATCTGAGCAGGTTAATGCGGCATTATTTTCACTGGTCCAAATGCCTAAAAAGATCTGCAGTAATAACGCGATAATGGAAAACCCAGCCAATAACCTGGGCCATGAATGCGAAGATTCATTATGCAGTGTAATATTAGGTTGCACTCTTAAATACAGCCAATATAACAACCCAAACACAAAGAAACCGGTCAATAACTGTGCCATGAGCGTGACAGGCATCGCATTCAAATCTACGACCCATTTATCCAGCACAAGATGAAATGCCACAATTCCCAATAATAAGAAAGTGGAAAAAACCGTCGAAAAACGACACTGTTTTTGTGTCCAGGCGGCTAAAGTCAGAACCACAATCAACAAGCCTAGAAAAGCCGAGCTATAGCGTTGAATTATTTTGGTCCAGGCTTTAGTAATATTGAATCGACTTTGTGGAAATTCCGCGGCGGCCTGTACTCTAAATTCCACATCATCTGAAACATATGCTTTTCCAAAGCAAGCCGGCCAGTCAGGACATGCCAAGCCTGAATTAGACACTTGTACAATAGAGCCCCAGAAAATAACTAATAGCGATACTAATAACGTAATTAAGGTAATTCTTCTAAACATTGTTGTTATCCAATCTGTGAAATTCTTAGTAATTTTTTCAAGTCAGTTTTGACTTTATAAGGGTCAAACCCCGGTTCATATTGCATCATTAAATTGCCAAACGGATCCATTAAGAACAGCATACCTTCCGGCACATCTGCTTTTCTTATAGTTTTTAGCTTTTGTAACAGTGATGGAGCAGCACTTGCTCTTAACAAGCGCAAATCGTCTTTCCACAATAATTTAGCGGCTTCCTTATCCATGTCCGAAAGAATAACCACCAACCGTCTAATCCGGGTTAATTCCTTATTCATCATCAGCCGTAACTGTTTTGTTTTATGGATGGCTTGCTGACACAAGTCACTGCACTGCTTCTGACTTATCACATTAAGTAGCACCCAATGACCATTTACCTCTTTCATGTTGCTCCGGGAAAAATCATCAAAGCCGATAAATTCAGCCCTTTCTGTCGTTACCGGAGGCGTAATCAACTCACCATTATTCGTGCCTTTGCCACTCCAGTTCAGATTGGCCGCCATATACCATGCCAAAACAAACGGTATCAAAGAGATAGCAAAGATAATAAGTATCGTTCTGTTGTTTTTTTTATGTTGTTCATTCATTGACTGTTCTACTAAAGCAAATAAATAAGAGGGTTAAAGTGATCGCCAAGCCAAACCATTGCACGGCATAAGCCATATGCTTTTCGACTGGCATTATCTTGATTTCCTGCCATTCGCGTAAATAACCTTCCTGCATTTCAGGATCTAATTCTATCTGGAATGATAGCAAGGGGTAGGCTAATTTCTTAGACAATATCTGAGAATCTACAACCTGTACCACTGATGGCCAACCTTTTGCAGGAATTTCCGCACCTGCCAGTAAAAGCCCAACCGCAGGAAAATGATTAATTCTTCCTGTCAGATGATTTTTTAATGTGGTAATGGATAGGTCGGGTAAAACCCGCCTATCACTATTTAATGGCAGCCAGCCCCTGTTTACTAATACGGCCTGTTTTATACCATCAACAATAAAGGGCGTCATAATAAAATAACCGGCTTTACCTTGAACAATCTGGTTATCAATCAAGAATTGATGCTGGGCATCATAATAGCCAGTTAATTCAACTTTTCTGTACCTGTAGTCTACGGCATTGTTAGCGACCAATGCTTGCGCTTCAAGTACTTCTGCTACGCCTGACTGTCGCTGTTTTTCTAAAAATACGCTTTTTTCTTCCGCCCGCCCTAATTGCCAATAGCCTAAGGAGACTAATAAGATCATAAAAAAAGCGTATAATATAAAGAATGAAATACTGAATTTATATGTTGTTCCAACAAAGTCTATTTTCATTCTTAGTATCTTCTCGGCCTATTGCTGCCAAGCATACAGAACATTGTTTCCCGATAACTCACAACAGCCATGTATATCAAAATATTTTTCATCACTGCCTTTGTTTTCATTCTTATTAGCTTAGGCTTCGCCTTGTTTAATCTCGTGAAGCATAAGGACCCAGAGCATTCTACCAAAACTGCTAAGGCATTGACCTATAGAATATGCATTTCACTGGCATTATTCATTATGCTGTTTATTGCTTATGCAACGGGCATGATAAAACCACAGGGTATCGGTGCCAGAATCAACCAATTACAACACGATAAAATCCAACAAAATAAATAATCATAACCAAAACTCTAGCCCCGCTTTCTGTATAACCCCCAACAAAAAGCCTTTTAGTTTTATCGACCTCTACTATGCTCTTTATCTTGCCCACACACTTCCCGGAATAACTTGAAAACTTTGGGCTACCCTTGTTTTCCAGCGGCATTCCGGAAACTCAGGATAATAATCCTGACCTCGGGTTTTAGACGATGAGGGTAGCAACGCCGCATAAACCCTCGCGCTATTAATTTTTGTATTCACTGACAAAAAAAAAGCGTAGCCTTATCAGGCCACGCTTTTCATTCTGCGTTATCTGCTAGCTTACAGGATATAAACAAACACAAATAAGCCCAGCCATACCACATCAACAAAATGCCAGTACCAGGCAGCACCTTCAAAAGCAAAATGATTTTCTGGGGTAAAGTGCCCCTTCCAGCTTCTAAACAGGACGACTGATAAAATAATAGCACCGACGCAGACATGAAAGCCATGAAAACCGGTCAGCATAAAGAAGGTAGAGCCATAAATACCCGAGCCTAAGGTTAATCCCATATCGTGATAGGCTTCATAATACTCAAAGGCCTGACATACAACAAATAAAAACCCCAAACCTACGGTCGCGATCAACCCTTTAATTAATTGATCACGATTTTTTGCTAATAAGCCATGATGTGCCCAGGTACAAGTTACACCACTGGTTAATAGCAATACAGTATTAATAAATGGCAGACCAAAAGCACCCATTTCTTCAAAGTCTCCCCCTAAGTTACCCGGACCATTGGTTGGCCAAATCGATTCAAAATCCGGCCATAATAATGCGGTAGACTTTCCAGGGCCACCGCCTATACCAGCCAACCAATCTACCGATAAATTACGGGTATACCATAAGGTGCCAAAGAAAACAGCAAAGAACATGACCTCTGAAAAAATAAACCACATCATTCCCATCCGGTAAGATATTCCTACCCCATGGTTATACATGCCAGATTCACTTTCACCCGCTTGCAATGTAAACCATCCGGCGAGCATGACAACGAAAATCAAAAAGCCAAAAAGCATTATGCCAGGTCCCATAGAATTACCATTTAAATAATTGGCAAAACCAATAAATGTAATCATTAAACCCGCGGTTCCTATGATAGGCCAAACCGCCTTGTGTGGAATGTAATAAGCATCATTTGTAGACATACGCTACCTCTTGTAATTATTTAACTGATATTTTTGTGTTATCAAAAAAAGTATAAGCGAGTGTGATAGTTTTATACTTTGTCGGTAATTCTGGATTAACAACAAATCGAACCGGCATGGTTTTACTCTGTCGGGGTTCGAATGTCTGCTCCGTAAAACAAAAGCACTCTGTTTTTTTAAAATATTCCGCTGCAGGCCCCGGTGTAATACTAGGAATTGCTCTAGCCACCATGGCTTTATCTGTGGTGTTTTCAGCATAAAAGTTCACCGTATAATACTGACCGGGATGTACTTTTATTTTTCTTGTTTCCGTACGAAACACCATCGGCGCTGATTCATTAAGAGACGTGACAAACTCAATTGTGATGTCTCTATTTAAATCAATTTCGTAGTTTACTTCTGAGACGGCTTCAGCTGCCGTTTTACCATTCAGCCCTGTAATATCACAAAAAACATCGTAAATAGGCACCAAAGCATAACCAAAACCAAACATAGCTATTACAATTAACACTAATTTACGCGCTAATTGCATGTTTTTTTTATCGACAGCCTCTCTCATTGAGAAAGTGCTTTTATAACAACACACACATAGATAGTCGCGGATATTGCAATCAAAACCAAAGCTGTCAAAATATTCTTCGTTCTTATTTTCATTTTATCACTGCACATTTCATCCAAAGGAATGACTTCCTTTGGATATAAAAATTAAGATTTTTCTCAACTCACGTTGACACTAATAATGCTCTGTCGGAATTTTTTCTGGCGGTGTTAAAAATGTATGGTAAGGAGCCGGTGACGCAATCGTCCATTCCAGACCATGTTTACTAGCATCTTCCCAGACTTCATCTGTAGCCTTTTCACAGTCAGTGCCTTTAATCGTTTTATACACGATATAAACAAAAAGCAACTGGCTAAAGCCATAAATAAAGGCTCCAATACTGGAGATCATATTCCAGTCAGTAAACTGTACTGCATAGTCAGGAATACGACGTGGCATACCCGCCAAGCCTAAAAAGTGTTGCGGAAAGAATAGAATATTGACTGAAATCGCTGATAACCAGAAATGCAGTTTACCCAGTCTTTCGTCATACATATTACCGGTCCATTTAGGCAACCAGAAATAACCACCCGCCATCAGCATAAAAATAGCCGCGGGCACCAGAGTGTAATGAAAGTGAGCCACAATAAAGTAGGTATCATGGTATTGAAAATCAACCGGTGCCAATGACATCATCAAGCCGGTAAATCCACCAATGGTAAATAACACAACAAAAGCAATTGAAAACAACATAGGGGTTTCAAAAGTCATCGCGCCTTTCCACATGGTTGCGGTCCAGTTGAAAATCTTAACTGCCGTTGGCACTGCAATCACCATGGTGGCATACATAAAATACAATTCACCCGCCAGAGGCATTCCCACCAAAAACATATGATGCGCCCAGACTATAAATGAAAGAAAAGCAATGGCCGCAGTCGCATACACCATGGATGCATATCCAAACAAAGGCTTACGCGCAAACACAGGAATAATCGTTGAGGCGATACCAAAGGTCGGAAGAATCAAGACATAAACTTCAGGGTGTCCAAAGAACCAGAAAATATGTTGATAAAGTACGGGATCTCCACCACCGGCCGCATCGAAGAAACTGGTATCAAAGAAACGATCGGTTAACAACATGGTTACCGCACCGGCAAATACCGGCATGATCGCTATCAGTAGAAAGGCAGTAATTAACCATGTCCAAACAAATAAAGGCATTTTCATTAATGTCATGGCAGGTGCACGCATATTGAAAATAGTCGAGATAATATTGATGGACCCCATGATGGAAGAAATCCCCATCAAATGGATAGAAAAAATAGCAAAGGGCAGTGCATTGCCTGTTTGTAAGACCAACGGTGGATACATGGTCCAACCTGCAGCAGGCGCGCCGCCTTCCATAAACAAGGTACTGATCAATAATACAAAACCTGCGACCAGCATCCAGAAACTCATATTATTCATACGAGGCAATGCCATATCGGGTGCACCAATCATCATCGGTATCATCCAGTTTGCAAAACCGACAAACCCTGGCATCACAGCACCAAAAATCATCACCAATGCGTGCATGGTGGTCATGGAATTAAAGAACTGAGGCTCAATAAACTGCATCCCAGGCTCAAATAATTCAGTCCGTATAATCAGAGCCATCAGCCCTCCCACAAAGAACATGACCAATGCAAATACTAGATACAACGTGCCAATGTCTTTATGGTTAGTGGTAATTATCCACCTTAAAAGACCCTTTGCAGGGCCGTGATCATGATGATCATCATGTTCAGCTGTCTCAGCAGACATACTTAATACCTCTTAAAAAGATTTAGAAACGATTCTGGGAAGATAAGGATCAATAAATTACTCATCATCTTCAACAGCAGCCAAAGTGGATTGTTGCTTTTGAATAACAGAAGGTTGAATTGAATCACCCACTGCATTCCCTAACCCATTACGAATAAAGGTAGTCACTGAGGCAAAATCAACCGGACTCAACATCTGACCGAAAGCAGGCATCATCCCCTGACCCTTCATCATTAAATCGACTTGTGCGTCGATATCGCCAATCACAATGGGGCTTCCACTAATGGCAGGAAATACACCGGCCATACCGGCGCCATCGGCCATATGACAAGAAGCACAGTTGTTCGCATAGACAGTTTCACCTTTTGCGATCAATTCTTCTTTCGACCACTCTTTTTGTGCTGCACTTTGTTCAGCTAAAGCCAGCGCTTTCTGCTCTTCAACCCAAACCGCATAATCAGCTTTTTCCATCGCAATCACTACGATTGGCATAAAGCCATGATCTTGCCCGCATAATTCTGCACATTGCCCTCGATAAGTACCGGGCACATCAACCTCAGTCCAGGATTCATTAATAAAGCCTGGAACCGTATCTTTTTTCCAACCCAGGTCAGGAACCCACCAGGCATGGATTACATCTGCCGCGGTAAACAAAAAACGAATTTTGGTATGAACAGGAATAACCACTGGATTATCCACATTCAATAAATAATGAGGCACACTCGTCGGATCAATACCCGAACCTATCTGTCTCGCCCGATTACTTTCTTCATCCAGGCTACTGAAAAAATGAATGTCTTCATCAAGATATTCATATTCCCATTTCCATTGCCAGCCTGTCACTTTGATCGTCATTTCAGCTTCCGAGGTATCATCCATATCTATCATGGCTTTAGTTGCCGGAATAGCCATCACCACTAAAATAATGGTAGGAATAATCGTCCAGATAATTTCTACCGTAGTATTCTCATGGAATTGCTCCGCTTCATGTCCCATGGATTTTCGGTGATAATAAATCGAATAAAACATGGTACCAAAAACGACAACGCCAACAGCCACACATATCCACAATGCAATCATATGCATATCGTAGACTTCATTACTGATCCGGGTAACACCTTTCATCAAATTCAGCGTATAGTCAGCTTGGGCAGACCCAATACCTGACAACAATAGACTGAGAGCAGCAATAAGCTGCTTGGTTTTCTTCACGGAGTAGTCTCCAATTAGTAGTTATAAATTCGTATGCGTTTTTAAGGGACTGTTCCTTGTCACTGCTTAATCATTAAGGAACGAGTTTTAATCTCATCCATTCAGCTTGACACAAGGTTTTGGTTTCACAGCAACAGAAATAAATATAGACATATAGCAGACTACATATCTATTTATTAGCGCTTTTTAGCGCCAAAAGACAAGTCAAAATAGGATGCGATGAATCTTAGTTTCTTAAGACCCATGTTCCTTAAAAATTCACCACGCATAAAAAGGGCATTTTAACCTATGCCGGAGTTGTATTCCAGAACAGTGCTAAATGTTTTTAAAATTTATTCAGGATCCTTCCCTGAAAAATAAGCATATTATAATACAAGTAACTGTTATTACTCTATGTTTTTTAATAAAAAACACTATAAAACTATTTGTGAAGCCAAGCTGTCAACATCAAGTTTTTCGGTATAGGGAAAAACCCCTAAGAGTGGAACTGAAACTCTATTTGCAATGCTTTCAATGTTTTCTTCGATACATGCCATGTCGGCATCCAGACACATAGCAAACCATCCGGCACATTGAACTTCATCAGCCGCTAATTGCTGCAGGGTTAATCGAGCATGATTAATACAGCCCAGTTTGATCGCAACCACCAAAATGACCGGCAGACCCAAGGCTTTGACAACCGCTGACAGGTCCTGTTCTTCATTCAGAGGCACCAACCAGCCGCCTGCACCTTCGACAATGACTACTTCTGCTTTTTCCTGTAATTTTTGAAAAGCAGTAACAATAACATCCAAATCAATTACATTTTCTCTGGCCGCCAAATGGGGTGCCACCGGCATTTCCAATGCATAAGGATTTATCTCTTTATAATCTAAAGGCACAGAACTATATTCTTGTAACAACACAGCATCTTCGTTTTTAAGCTGCTTCCCCGCCCATTCACAACCAGCAGCAACCGGCTTCATCCCCACAACAGAGTGTCCTTGTTGCTTGAAATAATGCATCAGTGCAAGCGTTGCCCAGGTTTTTCCCACCCCGGTATCGGTGCCCGTGATAAAAAAACCTTGCTTCATTTTCACATTTTTAGTCATCGAGTTGCCGAAATAAAAAGCACTTCATAAGTAGCCGGAATTAAGCCATTGACCCGGTATGTTTCATAGCTGTCTGTCATGGCTTGCATCTGCATCCGGCCTATTGTTTTTTGCTTACGCCCCGACATGACCTGGTTAGCGCCAATCCCTTTTAACTCTTTCATTAACGCTATCACTGAGGGATACCCTGAGTGATAACATTTGCTTTCAATCCGGATATCTTTAAACCCTGCCTGTTGCAAGAAACGAGTAAGTTCATCTACTGTATAAAAATCATTAACATGAGCATAATTATCAACTTGCGCCCAGGACTGTTTAAGCTCCTGTAATGTCTTGGCACCAAATGTTGAAAATAGCAAACGCCCTCCCGGTTTCAATACCTGCCTAAAATTTACAAACACTGCGGGTAAATTTCGGCACCACTGCAATGCTAAATTAGACACGATAGTATCCATTGAATGGTTTGCGACGGGTAACTTTTCGGCATCTGCACAGACAAACTGAATATTACTCAAATGCTGTAACTTGCTTCGTGAGACTTGCAACATAGCGTGGGCAATATCCACGGCAATCATTTGCCGGACAGCCACATCTGACATCAATTGCTGCATTAAAAAACCGGTGCCGCAACCTAAATCTATCACGCATTGCCGGGCTATATTTATGTCAAACATGGAAATAAAATCAAATCCGACCTGGCGTTGTAATGCCGCAGCACCATCATAGGTATGGGCTGCTGCATCAAACGACTGTCTGATTTTTTTTGCCATGGAGTCAATCGCAATCATACAAAGCCACTAATCGTATTAACAACCAAAGCCTGATGCGATAAAAAAGGCACATGCCCTGCCCCTGGCACCATTATCCGCTTACTGTTAGCATATATCTTCTGCATATCTTCACCGACCTGCACAGGTATCAAGCTATCTTTATCGCCCTGGATAATCATTAATGGACAATTCAATGCGCGTAATTCATCGCGTAAATCCGCTTGTTTTAGAATATCCAGCCCTTGTTTTAATACCGGCTCTTCGGGAGACGGACATTCGTAAATTGCTTGTTTAAGGTCCTTCAATAGACTTTTTCCATGTGCTAGTCCATACACTTGCAAAGCAAGAAATCGCAACAATGTTGGCTGACAGCTTAGCTGCAAATTTTGCGCAAAATCGTCTAATAATTCGACTTGCATACCATGCCAGTCATCAGCTTGTATGAATTTAGGGTTTCCCGCCAGACAAATCAATGAATCAATTCGATGCGGGTACTTTTTTGCCATCGTGAATGCAATGGAGGCACCTAAGGACCACCCTAACAGACAAAATGAAGATTCGGGAACTGCTTCCATCAAGACGTCAGCAATGCTTTCCAGAGTATAGGGCTCGATGGTGTCGCTGAAACCATGTCCCGGGATATCCAGACAGGTGACCTGGTAATGTTGAGCCAATTGCCGGGCAAAAGTTCGCCAAATACCACTATGCATCGCCCAACCATGAATAAGCACAATGGGCTTACCTTGCCCATATACTTCTTTATGAATTTTAATCATGTTGTGACAGCAACCAAGGCATCCAGTAATTGATCCACCTGATGTTGTTCATGATCAGCCGAAAATGTAATGCGTAACCGGGATTCTCCTCGGGGCACGGTGGGGGGACGAATTGCGCTGACTAAGAATCCCTTCTCTAATAAATCATTGCTCCACTTTACCACGGTGTGACTATCGCCAACCATCAGGGGTTGAATCGCTGAAGCTGATGCCATTATGGGCAATCCCAGCTGCTCTGCACCACTACGAAAATGCGCAAGTAACCGGAACAATTTATCTCTTCGCCAATTCTCAACCATGACCAGCTCAAGACTGGTACGTGTTGCCTCCGCTATCGCCGCCGGTAACGCGGTAGTAAACATATAACTCCGGGCTTTTTGGATCAAGGTTTCTATTAAAACATGAGAACCTGCTATAAATGCACCGAATGTACCAAAACTCTTGCCTAAAGTCCCCATTAATACGGGCACATCGTCTTGCGTCAACCCATAATGCTCAACGATTCCACCGCCGGTTTCTCCCAAAACACCAAAACCATGCGCATCATCAACCATTAACCAGGCATTATGCTTTTTTGCCATCACACTGAGCTCGGGCAATAAAGCCAAATCGCCATCCATACTAAAAACACCATCCGTAACAATTAATGTCCGCCGATCATGAGGCTTGATTTTAGACTCGAGGTCTTCAAGGTCATTATGAAAATAGCGTTTAAACTTTGCCCCTGACAACAAGCCACCGTCCAATAAAGAAGCATGATTTAAACGGTCCTGAAAAATACTGTCGCCCCGTGTTAACAAAGCAGCGATAACGCCCATATTTGCCATATAACCTGTTGAAAAAAGCAACACGCGTTCACGACCTGTGAATGCAGCTAATTCTTCCTCCAAGGCATGATGACTGGCGGTATGACCACAAATCAAATGAGCCGACCCCGTCCCTACCCCATAACGACGACTCGCTTTTTTGAATGCTTCAATTACTTTGGGGTGATTCGCCAGGCCTAAATAATCATTACTGCTAAAATTGATCATGGGCTTGCCATCAACCCGTATATTCACACCTTGAGGTGATGAAACAACGCGCCTGGAACGATAAATATTCTGCTTTTTTAAGGCCGCCAGTTCATCTTCTAAGTCAGAAAAACCTACACCCATTATGCGTAACTGGAACCACCTGAATGCAATCCTAATCGCTCAAACAAAGCCAAATCATGATTCGTCATAGGATTGTCAGTGGTCAGTAATTTATCCCCATAAAAAATGGAATTTGCCCCGGCAAAGAAACACAGAGCCTGCATTTCGTCTGACATTTCTTTTCTACCAGCAGACAAACGCACTCTGGATTCAGGCATTAAAATTCGGGCAACAGCAATGGTTCTGATAAAAACAATAGGATCCAGTGCTTCCGTGTTTTGTAATGGTGTGCCTTCAACTTGCACCAGCATGTTAATCGGTACACTTTCAGGGTGTTTCGGCAAATTGGCTAATTCAATTAATAAGTTTGCCCGGTCCACATCAGACTCGCCCATCCCGACTATGCCTCCGCAACAGACATTAATATCCGCATCTCTTACTCGCCCTAGAGTATCCAGCCTATCTTGATAAGTCCGTGTAGTGATGACTTCGGAGTAATATTCTTCCGAGGTATCCAGATTGTGATTGTAATAATCCAGGCCGCCTTCTTTTAACGCCATGGTTTGCTTGTCCGTCAACATTCCCAGTGTGACGCAAGTTTCCATGCCTAAAGCTTTGACCCCTTGAACCATCTCCACCACCCGCTCAATATCCTTATCTTTAGGACTACGCCAGGCAGCCCCCATACAAAAACGCGAAGCGCCCTGGTCTTTAGCAAGCTTGGCTGATTGAATAACCTGATCCACAGGCATTAAAGCTTCGGGTGTCAAATCAGCATCATAGCGTGCACTTTGTGGGCAATAGCCACAATCTTCAGAACAGGATCCGGTTTTAATACTTAATAAACTGCTTATTTGCACCTCATTAGGATCAAAATTCTCTCTATGCATAGCTTGCGCTTTAAAAAGCAGGTCATTAAAAGGTAAGGCATATAAGGCTTGCACTTCATCTAATTGCCAATCATTTCTAAGGCGTGAGCCAACAGCTAATTGTGCTTTTATGGATATTTGATCTATATTAGGATTCACTGACATTCGTAGTATCTCTATGGCTTTATTTCATACAGGTTCACAATATTTCAAGTCTGCATCTAAAAAAAACAGGATTTAGTAAACAGACTTGTCAACCCTCTTTAACAAATATGGTAAACAATTGGTTTAATATTATACAGGATAACCTGCTACCGCCTACCTGCATCTTATGTGGCCAGCATGGATTTGACTCTCAAGATATCTGTCACGCGTGTTTTATTGATCTTAAAAAAAACCTGTGCTGTTGCTCTCGCTGTGCAAAAATATTGAAAACAACCCAGCTAAAGCCTTTACTATGCGGGGCTTGCATCAGTCAAACCCCGGCCTTTGATGGCACTTATGCCCCCTTTATATACCAAGATGTTTTAGCTTATTTGGTCACTACTTTAAAATTCAATCATCAATACAAAAATGCCCGTTTACTTGGCTACCTGTTAGCTGATTATTTGCAGAAAACCGCTGAACTTCCAGAAATAATCATCCCTGTTCCGCTCCATCCACAACGATTTCGTGAGCGGGGATTTAATCAGTCGATAGAAATTGCAAAATCGCTTTCCAGACACCTCAATATCCCTATTGATACGCAATCTTGTATCCGAAAGCGAAATACCCTGCATCAAATTGACTTGCCTGCCAGACAGCGACAGTCCAATATGAAACAAGCATTTAAAGTCAAACAGCCCATGAAAGCCCGGCATATTGCCATTTTGGATGATGTGATGACAACGGGCTCCACGGTGAACGAACTGGCAAAGGTGCTAAAACAATCCGGTGTTAATCGCGTTGATATCTGGGTCTGTGGTAGAGCTTAAAGGTCAATTTCATCGGCTAATTTAACAAAAAAACAATCCGGCCACCTTACTGTCAAAGCCCCCAGAATTTATGCGCTCACGTTGTTGACAAACATGACATTGACTCGCTTACAAGCCCTGCATAAGTCGTCTGCCATGCTGTCTTAACCACAGTCTCTGTTTCTGGTATTCAGGCAGATGTTGCGCAACTAAAGACCAGAACCGGGTTGAATGATTTCTTTCTTTGATATGGCAAAGCTCATGCACCACCACATATTCCAAAACTTCTGGCGGCGCCATGATTAACAGCCAGTTGATATGGATATCATTATGAATACCACAACTACCCCAGCGACTTTTTTGCGTTTTTATTTTAACCAAACGAGGATACAGTTGATATTTTTCAGCATGTAATGCCACATAAGTCGTGACCCTTTTCCGGGCCTGAGCTTTCATCCAGTCCATTAAAGAAAGTCTGATCAACTCACTGTCATCTTGTCCCGGTGAACACGCAGAAAAACAGATCTTAAACTCCTGCTCATGTAGTTCAATTTTTACTTTTTTCACGCTTGATGGCTGCAAGGATAACTTAATCTGCTGGCCTTGGTATGGGACTAAAACACCATCACTGTAATGCGCTGCGCCCCATTTTTTTTGGGCTTTAACTTCAATGTTTAATTTATTTTGTGCCTTCACTACCCAGTCTTGCTTCATGGATACAAAGGCATGAATTTGTCGCGCACTGACTCGCATGGGAGCAACCACTTCTATTTTTTCTGTAGTCACAACAATACGTGTTTTTGTCGCTCGATGACTACGCCGAATAGTGTATTTAAAAGACAGGGTGTTAATCATTAATTCATTCAAAAAGTATGGTTGAGCATACGCCTTATTAACTCATTCCACATATTTAAACCCTATAGGGGCTGATCGATAAGCCTAGTGATGTTGCGATATCCTGAGCATGCCCCTGCGCCTCATTTTCTAAACAACCCCTGCTTTTATTAATACTCAACAGTAAATCAAGCCTGAAAACCACTAAGAACCTAACTGCAATCATTACTACCAGTTGTTTGGATAATGACATAATTGTTTCCTGTGATTATTGATTGACCATACGCATGGCCAGTTGATCAAGGGACGCGAGCAACCGTGTTTTGAGCACTTCATTGACTGTCATTTCTGCCATAGCTTTAGTCAGACACATCATCCACTGCTCTTTATCAGAGTGTTCGATAATAAATTTAAGATGGCGCCGTCTTAGCCTAGGGTGCCCAAATTCCTGAATAAATAAATCAGGACCACCTAACCAGCCCGATAAAAATTTAAACAACGCTCCTTTTGCAATTGATAAATCCTGCGTATGCTTGCTTCTGATACCTTTAGCCTCAGGCAACGTATCCATATAAAAATAGAAACGTTCGACCAGAACCCGGAGCTGCGTCTCCCCGCCTATTAGTTCATATGGTGTTGATGTTAAATTCTCAGTCATTTTTTTATCAATATACTGTAACTAATCGCTTCACTAAAATTACTTTCAATTCAATGAAACTCTTGTAGTATTATAAGGTCATTTGAAGCAGTATTTTAACATAAGGAAACATTACCATGCGATTACACACAGTGGCTTCTCATTCCGAAGCCAGCATTTTATCTACCAATAAAATGCTAAGAAATACCTATACTTTGTTGTCTATGACATTGGTTTTTAGTGCTGCAGCTGCAGGCTTGGCCATGTATTTAAATTTACCTCACCCTGGAATGATTATTACCATGGTTGGTTATTTTGGTTTACTTTTTTTAACGAGTAAATTTAGCAATAGTGCATTGGGTTTACTCTTTGTATTTGCTTTGACCGGCTTTATGGGACTTACACTAGGCCCCATTTTAAACATGTACCTGAATACTTTTAGCAATGGGCATGAATTAGTAATCACCGCTTTAGGCGGTACAGGTGTGATTTTTCTTGGTCTATCGGGTTATGCATTAACTACCCGTAAAGACTTTAGTTTTCTCGGTGGCTTTCTAATGGTAGGCGTTCTAGTTGCCTTTTTAGCCGGTATTGGTGCTATGGTATTTGCTATTCCAGCCTTATCACTAGCCGTTTCAGCCATGTTCATATTACTGATGTCTGGCCTGATTTTATTTCAGACCAGTGCAATCATTAATGGTGGAGAAACCAACTATATAATGGCAACAGTCTCTTTATACATTTCAATCTATAATTTATTTTTAAGCCTTTTACATTTATTGGCAGCATTTAACGGTGAAGACTAACGCTTTATTCTTAAAAAACCCAATAGTTTTGGCTATTGGGTTTTTTTGTTTTACCCTGCTGAGCAGTGCCTGTGAATCAGCAAAAACACCGGCTCAAGTCACTGCAACATTTTGGAGGGCGATTTCTGAAAAGAATCTAAGTCTTGCTAAACACTATTGCAATACCTCATCACAAACACTCCTTGATACGCCAACTGTTTTATTTGACCAGACCACTTTTGCTTATGGCAAAATTGTCATTGAAGGCAAGCATGCGACTGTAGAAACCCGGGTATCCCCCCTCATCAACAAAAGATCATCCTTCACGACCGTTCTGATTCAAGAAGAAAATCACTGGAAAGTTGATTATCAACACTCTGTAGAAAACCTATCGGGCAACTCTGTTAATGCTTTTTTTCAGGAGTTACATGCTTTAGGAAACAACATTAATCAGCAACTGGAACAACAACTCCCCATCCTCGAAAAAGAAATTAACGCTATTGGAAAGACATTAAAACAACACATTGAGGAATTTACAAATGAACTCAAGAACGCATTACCGGAAGAACAAAACAACCCTTATCAGAATACCATCTGATGAATGCTAGGTCCGCTGTCACAGGTTCGAATTTATTCGCACTCTGTAGCAAATAAGCTAACAGTAGGACAAGCATCGCAATAATACTTATTTTTTTGAGCGCTTTCCCACCTCATCCACTATTTCTACACTTTCTGCCATTTCAAATTCCACCTAAATATTGTTATTTCCGGGACCTTATTTAAGATAAGCAAAATATTGACCAAGTATTAAAAAAAAATTATTTCAATTACTTATAATAAGTTATAAAATATAAATCACGACTCAGCCCCAAAGTTAGTCTTGAGAAACGGATAAGACAGGCAAAAAGATACGTTTAAGATAATTGCCTTATTAAATCTATACACCCCTCCCTAAAATAATTTAGACAAGCATATACCCCCGCAAAGTAGAGATAACACCCTAGCCTTTAAGCGAGAGAAAACACTAAATCCATGAAACCAAAGGATCCCTTTTCAATTTTTATTGCCGATGACAATGAAATAAATCGATTATTATTACAGTCTCAGCTTGAGTCACATTGTAATAATTTAACGCTGGCTGGCGATGGGAAAGTAGCTCTCGACTATCTACAAAAAAATAAGTATGACCTGATATTACTGGATTTGCATATGCCATATTTGAGTGGACGCGATCTGATAAAAATCATAAAAAAAGCAGATGCCATTAATAAAGATTCACCCGTCGTTGCTATTACTGCTCACACACAACGCCATCAAAGACAATCACTGATCGATATAGGATTTGATGAATGTCTGATAAAACCTATTCTCCAGGAAGAATTAACCACCATACTCAACCTATGGCTACCGACTTCATCACAAGCCAATCTGGATCAGCATAATTACAGCTATACTTCCGCAATGCTGGAAAAAACTGCGGGCAATAAAGAACTGGCATCGACTCTTTTCTATAAATTGTTTTCTGAACTCCCGACACAAACTCAAATAATCGAGAATGCATTAGCGATAAATGACTTGAAGCTTGCCAAACAAATAACCCACAAACTGCATGGTTCTGTCAGCTTTTGTGGCTTTACAGAGATTCAGGCCAAAGTAAATGATCTAGAAACCAGCCTGATAGTAAATGACCATCAGTCGATCCAATCGCATTTTGTTGCTGTAAGAAACAAGATCATTGATTTTATGAAGTCGAGAACCACCATTCTTGACGAGTTAACGCATTAGCATCACCCCCCTCTAAAACCGGCGCCTTACACTCTCCCTCTTTAATAAAGTACACTTTATCAACCCATTTAAATCCTGAAGTCTTATCCATCACCTTGATCAGGATTTTGTCTTTAGCGCTTTGTTGTCTGCTGCAGACGAACAGTAGACTTTGTTGTGACTCACAGAAAAATAACGGCTGGAATCAGCCGCTTAAAACTGCTGTCTGCATTCTCGCTTATATTTGGATAACGGGAGGCTCGGTGTCATAGGATGCAGAGCGTCCTTAGAAAAATACCTACACGCAGCGCGAAACCAGGTCTATCCTACCAGCCAGAGTTAGCGATAAACGTATATGAGCTTTTATATGCTGATTTAACCAGGAGGCCAGGTGAGCTGTCTGCCACCTAATAAATGCATATGCAAATGATACACTTCCTGCCCCCCCTGTTTATTACAATTAAAGACGGTTCTATAACCCTCTTCGGCCAAACCTTCCTGTTTGGCTAATTGAATGGCACACTGTAACAAATGACCGCTGAGCGTTGCATCCTCCAGATCATTCAAGGTCGCAACATGTGCTTTAGGAATAATTAATATATGCACCGGGGCTTGTGGGTTGATATCTCTGAAGGCCAAAACATGCTCATCTTCAAAAACCACATCGGGTTTAATTTCACCTGTCACCATCATACAAAACAAACAATCCGTCATTTTTTTATTCTCATCTGAATATTCATCTACGGCATATCCCGTCGCCCATCAAAAGCATGAGACAAGGTACCACTGTCAATAAATTCAAGCTCTCCTCCCATAGGCACGCCATGTGCAATTCTACTGGCTTGAATATGATACTTCCTAGCTACTTCAGCAATATAATGTGCCGTAGCTTCACCTTCCACGGTGGAGTTAGTGGCTAAAATAATTTCTTTGATCAGCCCTTGAGAAAATCGTTGTTCTAGCAGCTCCATACCTAATTCATCCGGCCCGATACCATCAAGCGGTGACAACCGTCCATTTAACACAAAATAAACGCCTTTAAAAACGACGGCCTGATCAACTACCCACACATCTGCCGGACTTTCTACTACACAGACAATGGATTGATCTCTGGCAGCATGCGCACAAATTTCACATAAAGGTAGTTCCGTTAATGTTCTACACTGCTGGCAATGGCCGATTTCATCAATCGCTCGCCGTATAGTATCGGCTAATTGCTTTGCGCCTTGTTTATCCCGTAGCAGCAAATGAAATGCCATGCGCTGTGCTGATTTTGGCCCCACGCCAGGCAAACAACATAAGGACTGAATTAACTGACCCAGTAGTCCCTTTCCCTGCATTAGAATGGCATTTGAAAACCAGGAGGCAAAGGGAGTCCTGCAGTTAATTCTGCCATTTTTTCTTTTTTCATTTTAGACACTTTATGTACCGCATCATTAATGGCTGCTGCCACCAAGTCTTCCAGCATGTCTTTATCATCCGCTAATAATGAATCATCAATGGTCACCTTTCTGACTTCGCGCTTGCCCGTCATTAAGATAGAAACCAGACCGGCACCGGCTTCTCCATGAATTTGCATGGAAGCTAATTCATCCTGCGCTTTTTTTACATCCTCTTGCATTTTTTGGGCTTGTTGCATAATGTTACCCAGTGCATTTTTCATAACTTCTCCGCGTTTGTAATGGCTGTTGTAATTTGAAACATGTGTAATCTAGTGTAGATTTTATAAAATTCCATGTATTTTTACCATGAAGCCAATGCATATTTTGCATCTTGAACATATACCTCCATGCAATATATTCATGGCCCTCACGGTCTAAACCAAGGACAGGAAACCGACATAAATAAATTCATACGCCCGGTTTTATATCAAGGCTCCGCCTCCTGAGTGCCTGATAACCCTGCTTACCCGGTGCTGAATCAGACCTGTTTATCGCGATAAAGGTTCAGTCGTCCCAGGCATGACCCGGGCATCAAAATGATCTTTCAAAGCCTGAACATTTTCATCTGTATTTATTGAATCTACCGCATCCTGCTGTCGTTGCTCACCTTTCTGTATGATTTTCTTAGCCGGGGTCTCCCCCTGAATTTCGCCGAATTCAATGGTCAACTTGACTGGGTGAGAACAATATTGCTGTAATGCTGTTTGTAGCTTTTCTTCCGCGCGAGGCGTTTTCAGCTCTGCATATCCAGAATCTAACAGTAAATTACAAACTTTATCATCCAGACCTTTCAATACACAGTTACTGGCCAGTTGCAGTGCAAAGCCTCGTAGTTTCATTTTAGCAACCATCTCTGACCAGCTTTTTACCTCACCCTTCTGCTCAGCTGCGCTTTCGTCTACCGGTCTTTCTTTAACCGCTAGGGGCGTTGCCTCGGGTGCTGGTTTTATAACGCGAGCTTGATTTTGTCCAGCAACATTAACCTTTTGCTTTTGATCTGACGCTGCGGAGTTATCCGGTCTAAACGTGAGCATTCTCAGCATCACCATTTCAAACCCACTGCGTGGGTCAGGCGCCAAATCCAAATCTCCCTGGCCCTGCAAGGCTATTTGGTAAAACAATTGAACATCTTCGGTAATAAGTAGCTGGGCCAGCTTAGGAATAATATCTGAGGCGCAATCATTATCCACAAAGCCGGGAATCATTTGCGTGATGGTGACTCTATGTAAAACCGCTAAAACCTGCTGCAAGATTGCTGAAAAATCCGGTGTTAATTGTGAAACATCGGCTATTTTCTGTAGCAATTCAACGGCATTATTATTGGCTAATGCCAGTAGAATATCATCGACAGGCTGCTGCGCAACAGTACCCAGCATCGTTGTCACTGTTTCTAGCGCAACTTCGCCATTGCCAAAAGAAATCGCTTGATCAAGCAAACTTAACCCATCCCGCAAACTTCCATCCGCAGCACGGGATAAAAGTTTTAATGCGCCAGTATCAAACTTTATCTTCTCTTGTGCCAATATAAAGCACATCTGTGTGCTAATTTGCTCAGGCAGTAGTCGTTTAAGATTAAATTGCAGACAGCGAGATAAAACAGTTACCGGTATTTTTTGAGGATCAGTGGTCGCTAATAAAAATTTAACATGAGGTGGCGGTTCTTCTAAAGTTTTAAGTAATGCATTAAAACTATGGCCAGATAACATATGCACTTCATCAATCAGATAAATTTTATATTGCCCTTGATTTGGGGCATATTGTGCATTGTCCAATAAATCCCGGGTCTCTTCCACTTTTGATCGTGAAGCCGCATCCACTTCAATTAAATCTAAAAACCGACCCTCGTCGAAAGCCATACAGATATTGCATTTACCACAAGGATTTGAATCTGTCAGATTTTCACAATTCATTGCTTTTGCCAAAATTCTGGCAACTGTAGTTTTACCTACACCGCGGGTACCGGTAAACAAATAAGCATGATGAAGTCGATTATGTTGCAAGGCATGAGACAAGGATTGACTAACATGTTCTTGACCGACAAGCTGGGTAAAATTCTGGGGGCGCCATTTTCTGGCTAAGACCTGATAAGCCATGAGAGACTGTGAGGAAAATAGAAGATTGGGCGGAAACTGTGCCAGCCACATCCCGGCACACGAATCTGCTGCTACCGTTGCTCCCTTCCGGACCTGGCGGAGTTTACAGCGTATCGTTGCGAGAGGACCAACACAGTAACCATAATGTGTTTTTCAATCAGTCACTGAAAGAATCGCTATTATGCTGCAATCAGTCGCATTAGGCAACCCTTCATTTTAATAATTGGCAATTCTATTTAAACCAGAGGGGGATAACGCAGAGTTTACTTAAAGGGGAAATCACCGGAATCCGCGAGGAGCCTTTTCAAGGCAGCCGATAATACAACTGTTTAGATTTCGGGACTCTACAAATACTCCATAGCCACCAGCAAAATGGATGTGTTCCTCGTGTTAGCATAGTTCGTTGGCAACAGCACCGTAACTCCACTCATGGTAAGTACACCTGCCATTTCATACCGCCGAGTGTTTCACTGGTACTAGCACTTAGCTGGCCACCCAACAAGGCTGTTAATTCACTGACAACAGCCATGCCGATTCCATGGCCTTGCATATGCTCATCAGCTCTGACACCGCGCTGCAATATTTCAACCAGTTTTGCTTCCGGGATTCCAGGACCATCATCTTCAATTTGTAACAGCAATGAAAATTTAGCGCTCTTCTCTTTTTTAAGCCGAACCAAACTGATCTGTACCTGCTGATCACACCACTTCGCGGCATTGTCCAGCAAATTTCCGGCGATCTCATAGACATCGCCTGCTTCACCATACATAAAAAAACTGTCATTATGGGTAAAAGAAAAAACTATGTTCTTGTCAGAATAAACCTTCTCTAGCGACAAAATTATTTTGTCTATAATCTCTGCAATATCAACCTTACCGGCTAGTTTTTTTTGTCCTTTTGCTGCCGCTTTCTGCAATTGATATTCGACAATATCATTCATCCTTGAAATTTGTTCTTCAACAGTTTCTTTATTAACCACCGATGTTTCTATGCATCCTCTCAAAATTGCCAGCGGGGTCTTTAAACTATGTGCCAGATCCGACAAGGTATTTCGATACCGCTCCAGGTGAGCACGTTCACTACTGATCAAAGCATTTAGATTACCGGCAAGCCCCTTTAACTCAATCGGATACTGGCCATTCAAACGGGTTTTCTTTCCTGCTTCAATATCCTCTAAATCGTTAACAATAATTCTTAACGGTTTTAAACTCCAGCGTAAAACAAAAAATTGAATCAGTACTAACAGCGCCCCAATAAAAAACAGCCAGGTTCTCAAGGTCACTCTAAACCTACCGACCTGATGGATTACAAAAGATTCATCTTCAGCCACTGTAAAAACATAGTGATTTTCTATGCCTTTTTTATTCTCCCATATAATTGAATAATGAAGAACAAAGCGTTTATTGTTATCTTTTACAAATATTAACTCGCCGGGCTTTAACGGTAATGAAGGGGATAGGTCGATGCCAATGGCTGAAGCGGATCGCCAAATCAAGATATTATCTGTTTGATTAATAGCAGCATATAAACCTGAACTGGGATTAGAAAATCGAGGCTCACGCAAGGATCGTGGCATTTTCATTTTGCCAGCATCTGTCATTTCTGCAACGGCCAATAGGGAATAAAGATGAACCTGAAGTGTTTCTTTCAGCCCTTGTTCTGTACTTTCTCTAAACCCTTGCTCTAAAACAAAAGCAACCAGGGCAAAAAATGCGGTTAAAACAAATCCTGCGGAAATGAATAATCGAAAACTGAGGGATTGAATATTCACACTATACCCTTCGCTAGCATTAGGAAGAAAACCATTTACTCTGTCTCTTCTGAAATTCTATATCCACGCCCCCTCAGGGTTTCAATGGGTTTGGTTTTGCCTTGAGGATCTATTTTCTTACGTAACCGACCGATAAACACCTCAATAACATTGCTATCTCGATCAAAATCCTCATCATAAATATGTTCCGTTAGTACGGCTTTAGAAATCACTTCCCCTTTACGAAATAATAAATATTCCAGTACTTTATATTCAAAAGCCGTTAACTCTACTTTTTTTTCATCCACACGGACTTCTTGAGACAAGGTATCCAACTTTATATTGGCATAGGTCAGCACAGGATGTGCCTTACCCTGAGATCGTCTAAGCAGGGCATTCACGCGCGCTAACAGCTCTTCAAAATGAAAAGGTTTAGCCAGGTAATCATCTGCCCCGGCCTCCAAACCTTCCACTTTCTCTTGCCATCGACTTCTAGCGGTTAAAATCAAAACAGGTATAGAGATCTGCTCCTTTCTTAATCGCTTTATTAATTCTATCCCTGAAAAATCAGGTAATCCGATATCAATAATAGCCACATCTATCGGATACTCCATTGCCAGGTAATAGCCATCATGACCGGTATTTGCCACATCAACAGCGAATCCTTTGGTTGAAAAAAATGTTTGGATTTGTTCACACAAAGTAATTTCATCTTCGACAATCATGATCCGCATCGCTGTTGTTCCTTATCGAATGATTTTCCCGGAATCTACATCCACCTTGATATATTGAACGCGACCATCTGCTGTCAATACTTTAATGATATGTACATTATTGCCATTGACAACTTCTGTTGTCGCATCCAATATCTTACTTTTACTCTCTTTAATTATTTTTTTTGTCGCTTCGTCCAGACTTAAAATAGACAAAAGAAATGCACTATTTGCAAAAGCAGACGGTATTAAACAAAGAGATAACATTAAAACTTTAATCAAAGTTCGCATGGTAAACCCATAAATTTAGTCGATTAATATTTATTAAACATAGTGTAAAAAATTCCGCATGAACCCAGACTGAATTTTTTAATGCATTGAGAAACCACTGATCGCACTTCCCAAAGCATGTCCAAATGAAGCACCCAATTTACCCACCAGTTTATCTAATAATCTTTCTTGTGGCGTAAAATTTATTCTCTTTTTAGCACCGAGAACATCTCTCGCTACTGAATCAACACTACCAAAACCATCCGCCAAACCAAGTTTAACACCTTGCTCACCGGTCCAGACCAAACCTGAAAAAAGATCTTCCGTTTCAGTTAAACGATCACCTCGACCTTGACGAATAGCAGCAATAAACTGCTGATGCACATTATTCACTAAGGATTGCATATGCTGGTTTTCTTCGCTATTGACCGCGGAAAAAGGATCCATTAATGCTTTATGTTTTCCGGCAGTAATGAGTCGCCGATCAATACCCAGTTTTTCCATGGTATTAACAAAGCCAAAACCATTCATAATAACGCCAATAGAACCAATCATACTCGATTGACTCACATAAATATTATCTGCAGCCGCCGCGATATAATAGCCCCCGGAGGCACAAATATCACTGACCACCGCATGGATAGGTATATCAGGATACTTTTCTTTCAACCTTCTGATTTCAGCAAAAACATAAGCCGACTGCACGGGACTACCACCCGGTGAATTTATATTTAAAATAACACCCTTGGTTTTTTTATCTTTAAATGCCTTTCTTAAGCCGTCAATGATACTCTGTGCATTCGCTGCCTCACTCTCGGCAATCACACCGACCACATCAATCACGGCGGTGTGCTCTTCATCACTGGCACTCATGCTTTTCTCAAATTTTGGATAAACAGCCATCGCGCCAATACCCAGGAGATAAATAAACATTAACATTTTAAAAAACACACCCCACCGTCGGGCACGACGCTGTTCCGTGACCGCTGCCATTGCCAGTTTTTCAAGCACACCCCTTTCCCAGCCAGGTGTTTCGCTATGACCATCCTTGCTTTCTATCGTGTTATTCTGTTGATTTTCCACTCTTTAAAACCTTTCTAATAATTCAGTTGTATGTTGTAAATTCAGCAATGGATTATAGCGCTGTAATTGCTCAGAAGAATTTGCACCACATGATACAGCAATAGCTGAAATACCTGCATTCTTTGCCATTTGCATATCATGAACCGAGTCCCCCACCATCACCACTCTTTCTTTGGGTACATCCATCGCAGCCATGATTTCTTCAAGCATATCAGGCTGTGGCTTAGAAGCAGTTTGATCGGCACATCGCGTGATATGAAAAAAATCGTCTAGGCCCGCGCCTTGCATAGCCTTAGTCAAACCAGCATGACTTTTTCCGGTGGCAACCGCCAGTTGATACCCTGATTTTTTAAGCGTCAATAACATGCCATGCACACCGGTAAACAAATCTTTCTGTGACATTTGTTTTGAGAAAAATGCCTGACTATAACAAGCTATAACTTGAGCCTGAAGCTTTTGATCAATGTGCGGAAATAATTTCTCCATGGCTTTATCAATGCTGAGGCCAATGATATCCTTTGCCGCTTGCTCGCCCGGTATTTTACAAGCATTTTCAGCCGCTGCCGTTTGTAAGCAATGCACTATCCAGTCTATTGAATCAACCAGTGTGCCATCCCAGTCAAAGATAATTAAATCAAATCTGTCTTTCACTTTTACCAAAACCTTTTCTAAGCTTTATTTGTTGCATGTCATTCGACATGCAGTGAATCCTTATTCATGGATTAAAGGTTCACATTATGCTGACTGCACTTCCATTTTCTTTAACTGTTTTTCCAGCTCGTCGGCTAAAGGTGCTTTAAAACACATCACATCAGCTGTTACCGGGTGAGCAAATTGTAGTTGTTCAGCATGAAGAAACAATCGTTTGAAGCCTTTTTTTCTTAGACTCTTGTTCATATCCTCATCTCCATAACGAGTATCCCCTACAATAGGATGGCCTAGCCAGGCAGCATGAACTCTTATTTGATGGGTACGCCCTGTTTTAGGTGAGGCCTGGACCAAGGTAAGAGAGGAGTATTTCTGTATTCGTCTAAAAGATGTTTCAGCAGATTTACCGGCCTGACTCACTTTTACCATGCGCTCTCCCCCTTTACCAGTACTCCTTAGAAGAGGGGCGGTAACACACTGTTTCTTTCTGTCCCATTCTCCTGCTAATAAAGCAATATAGGTTTTTTTAACACCATCCCCTCGAAAAAGATCATGCAACTTCCTTAGTGCCGATCTTTTTTTTGCTACCAGCAAACAACCTGAAGTATCTTTATCCAGCCGATGTGCTAATTCCAGAAACCGGGCATCGGGCCTTAATACTCTTAATGCTTCAATCACCCCCGAACTAATCCCGCTACCGCCATGTACCGCAAACCCTGCGGGTTTATTCAGAACCATTAACACGTCATCTTCGTACAAGATACCATGTTCAAGACTGTGTTTTAGCGTCGGTGTTAAATCAACATCATTATTTCGGGTGGCCACCCTGACCGGGGGAACTCTGACACTATCGCCCACCGCCAGACGATACTTATTATTAATACGTCCTTTGTTAACTCTGACCTCACCCTTACGAATAATTCTATATATTCTTGTTTTAGGAACGCCTTTCAACAGAGTAATCAAAAAATTATCAATCCGCTGACCACTATTTTCTTCGGTGATTTCAACCCACCGAACTTTAGGTTTAACACTTATATCTTCCAATTTCATGGGGCTAATAATAACAGCATAAGCAATCTATTGACCGTTTAAATTGATACAAAGCATAAATATTGTTATATTAGAAGGTTGTAGTTTATAAAAACTATCGAAAAGCTTGATTTCTGGATAGCCGAAAGGTCAGTACTTATAGTGCTGCCCGGGAACCTATTCAAAACCCGTGACACAAATAAGTATGCTTTCAAGCTTTATTAACGGGAAAACATATGATAGCTTTTAACAGCAAAAAAAGGATTGAAATACGATCAGCATTGTTTTAAATATGCCCGCATCAAGACCACGATGACAGGCAAGCAGCTTATAACAAACAACAATCTGACTACGTTTCAAACCAAACAGAATTCTGGGTTTTATCGCTCGACCCATCATGAGCGATGTCGCTCCTAATAGAACAAAAAATACTAATTGGCAGGTGTGAAAAAATAACACCCTGCAATAGCAACAGAACTTATTTCGCCGGCTTACGATTATAAATTCGATATCAGAATTTAACAAAACTGCGTCATAAAACGTTATTAAATCGGCAAGAATTTAAAAATTTTAAATTTCGTGAATTATTCACCTTTTGCAAAAGTCTGTTCAGGAATACATCCATTCCTTAGTACTTCTATCATGGATCAAAAACATACAAGGACTATACAATGAAAAGAATGCTTATCAATGCCACACAACCTGAAGAGTTGCGTGTTGCTTTGGTAGACGGTCAAAAGCTTTATGATTTTGACATCGAACTTCCTGCTAACGAACAAAAAAAATCCAATGTCTACAAAGGTATTATTACTCGAGTCGAACCCAGTCTTGAGGCCGCCTTTGTTAACTATGGCGCGGAAAAACACGGATTCCTGCCCTTTAAAGAAATTTCAGCGAAATACAGATCTAGCTCAGCATCAAATTCAAAAGCCCCCTTCAAAGAAGGCCAGGAAGTTGTCGTTCAAATTGAAAAAGAAGAACGTGGCAACAAAGGTGCAGCATTAACCACCTATATTAGTTTAGCCGGTACCTATTTGGTACTCATGCCAAACAACCCTAAAGCAGGGGGTATTTCCAGACGCATTGAGGGTGAAACCCGCAATGAATTACGCGAAGTGATGGCGGCACTGGAAATTCCAGAACACATGGGACTGATCGTACGTACAGCGGGCTGCGGGAAAAATACCGAAGAACTACAGTGGGATTTAAATTATCTCCTACAACTCTGGGAAGCGATTGATCGTTCCAGCTCAGAACAACAGGCGCCTTTTCTTATTTTTCAGGAAAGCAATGTCATCATCAGAGCACTGCGCGATCACCTAAGAAATGAAATCGATGAGATTTTAATAGACAAAGAATCCTCTTTCAAGCTAGTACAAAATTTTCTGAAACAAGTAATGCCACATTTCTTACAAAAGGCAAAACTGTATCAGGACAGCGTCCCTTTATTTAGCCGCTACCAAATTGAGTCACAAATTGAAACAGCCTACAACCGTGAGGTTACACTACCCTCCGGCGGCTCAGTTGTAATTGATTACACAGAAGCTTTAACCTCTATCGACATTAACTCTGCACGCGCCACCAAAGGTAGTGACATTGAAGAAACTGCTTTAAACACCAATCTGGAAGCGGCTAATGAAATAGCCCGTCAACTCCGTTTACGCGATTTGGGCGGCTTATTTGTCATTGATTTCATTGACATGATGGCCAATAAAAACCAAAAAGCAGTGGAAAACCAATTACGCGATGCATTAAAAATTGACCGGGCAAGAATCCAAACCAGTCGTATTTCACGCTTTGGGTTACTGGAAATGTCCCGACAACGATTACGCCCTTCTTTAGGTGACGCCACTCAGCTGACGTGTCCACGTTGTAAGGGAGAAGGTTCAATTCGTAACATCGAATCTGTAGCCCTGTCTGTCTTACGCATTATAGAAGAAGATGCCATGAAAAAAGGCACCTCCAAAATCGTTGCTCACTTACCCATTGAATGTGCTACTTTTCTGTTAAATGAAAAACGACATGCCATACAAGAACTGGAAACACGTCGTAAAATTGATATTGTAATATTACCTAGCAAACACCTTGAAACGCCGGCTTACAATGTTGAACGCATAAAATCGGACGATACTGACGAAAAACCGAGCCATTTGAAAATCAAGGCAGAAACCATTTCAGTGCCTGAATTTATTCAAAAATCGTCGCATGTGGCTGAAAAACCAGCCATCAAAGAGTTTCTTCCTGATGCTCCCGCGCCTGTTCGTAACAAAAAATCGTCATCCAGCCTAATCCAGCGTTTCTGGCACAAACTAGTCGGTAACTCCGAAGACATAACTACAACATCCACTGCTGACAAGACAAAAACCACCAAGAAAAGTAGCTCAGAAGAAAAACCACGAAGTAATCGTAACAGAAACAAAAACGAGCGCCCAAGACGAAGTAACAACCAGAACCGCAATCCACGTCGAAATAACCCCAACCAGGATAGCCCGAAAAACACGACTGCCGAAGAAAATACCCGCTCTCAAAACGAAACACCGGCTAACACCGAGTCAGAGCAAAATAAACCCACTAATCCACAGCCTAGAAACAAAACCAGAAGAGGCCCCAACAGAAGACGTAATCGCAACCCAAACCAAAGAAATCCTGAGCAAACAGCAGAAAAATCTTCAGAAACAAATACGGCCAATCAAACCCCCAAGCAACCGTCAAC
>JAPYOW010000008.1:33422-54506 GCA_029937975.1 Methylococcaceae bacterium
CGGCCAATCAAACCCCCAAGCAACCGTCAACCAACACGGCCAAGCAACCGTCAACAAACACTGAACAACCCGCATCACCATCACATTCTTACGCTAATAACTTTGAGGAAAAGAAAAGACAGGCAACTGAATCAAAAGTTCCGGCGACCAACACAAGCACTGACGATTAAGCTCTTGTAAACAGCAAGGGCTCGGGCATGAGTTAAACGTTTTTGTAGCTTCGCATTTATTCGCGAAGCTACAAAAATCTTGCAAAGTTCCATCGATTTATAAACAACTCACTGCGTTAAAATCATTCAATAGCAAGCACTTTATCGTGCAAAAAATGATTAATAACATCCCATGTTCCCCCAATATTTTCCATTAAGATACCATGTCGACGTGAATGTATGGCAACACAGTCTTTGGATGCCGATGCTAACTTATCCATAATAATTTGCACACTATCTGGATGTACCACCGGGTCTTCATCAGCATAAACTATCAGTACGGGCACAACCACCTTAGCCAGTCTGTTTTCAACATCCTCCAGCAGAAGGCTTAATTCATATAAGCTTTTAACCGGCACATGTCTATAATTGACAGCCGGGTGTTCGGGTGAATTCTCTATAAAAGGCTTAACCCCTTCTAGTGACGAAACCCACTTAACCAGACGATTTGTGCCATGTAAAAAGGGTACAAACAAAAATGACTTATCAACAAATTTAAAGGGAACGGCTACGGCAACAACAGCACAGACTCCAGCAATATTTTCTGAGGCTAATTTAAGCGCCAAACCTCCCCCTGTCGAAAAGCCGATAATTATCACCGAATCACAATACGCCTTAATAATAGTTAAGCCTCTTTGCACCGACCCATACCAGTCTTGAAAAGTTTGCTCTCTTAAATCATAAGGAGATGTGCCATGACCTTTTAAACAGACCGCTATAACAGTAAATCCTTGATTTACTAAATCGTCGGCATAATCTTTCAGCTCGGCGGGTGAGGCCAATAAACCATGAATTAACAACACGCCCATCCCATTACCTTGGCGAGGTTCCAACAAAAATGGCTCAGGACTTTCTGTAACCGTTTCCTGAGCATTGATATCATCATACCGTAGCGCAGAATATTGTTGTTTATCCCACCTCATTGAAAGCACTTCATCATTTAAATTCCATTCCGCCAGTTGTACCTGGCTAACACCAGAATATTGCCTCTTGGCATCAAGCAGCGCACATCTTACTGCACTAATGGGTTCGACTTCATTGCTGTAGACAACAATCAGATTTTCCATTCTGATCTCATCAAAATCAAATTCATCAGACAACTTAGCTAAGAATTGATAGTCCTCATGGGTCGCGATAATCAACTCGGATTTTTCTGCCATCTGAATAAATTGCTCAAAACGCTGACAGTCCCCAGACACTAGCGCCCTGTATTCATCGGGATTTAACAAACTATTATGTAGATTAATCCCCTGATGCTTTTGTAATTCCTTAATAGCAATATAAAGCGTGATATAAAACTGCTGTTTACTAATTGCCCGCTGTCCTCTTTTTAGACAGTCCATGATCAATACCGACGCCAAATGACTAAGATTGACAGTGACATTGGCATAAATTTCTTTCATATACTGGTTGCGAATGGTTTTGGCATTTTTCCTTAAATAATAGCCCAGGCATTTCTGCTTAATACTTTTAAACTCAGTATTTAAAGCAAAAACATCATCTAGCGATTTTATTTCTGTCGTCGCTATACGCAACCAATATTGATCCCCCCAACACCATGTATCATGTGGATTCACCGGCGCACCCATGCGTAAATCCATATCGGTTTCTTTCAATAAAATATTGCCCTCGATTAATAACTCTTCTGTCTGCCTGACGGATAAGCCGTCAGTAAATAACTCAACAGCTTTCAATAATAAATTCTCAGAAGCACGTATGGGATAAAAAGTGATATTTGAAGGCACTATCAGAGTGGGCTTTAAAGCCGTTGTTAACAACTGACCTAAGGAGTCCAATTCTAATTCCTCTTTCCAGTGCATTAATTGAGCCTGGTCTTTATTCATATAGGCAGCTCGAATAATAGCTTTCAATACTTCGATACCTTGGGCTAAAACGGCTGCTCCCATATGTTGCTTACGTCTTTCACCGGTAATACGCGAATAAATACTGTAATTTCCATGCATATCCAGGACTCGACGATCTTTAACCATACCGCCTTCTGGAAAGATAATCACTTTCCGGCCTAAAAATACCTGCCTAGCAAGATTAGAAAATAGCCGTTGATGATCATGGGGAATAACCCCAACATTATTTAAATACGTAGCAAACAGGGTATCCTTTGCAAAAAACTCTGATGAAGCAATTGAACAGCAATAGTCACCCGTTTTTTCATGAATCAAAAACTGGGGTATAAATGTTTCAAAACGAGAAAAATGATTAAATAAAAAAATATCGCCCTGCAATACCTCCTGCTCTGCATGCAATTGCATATTCACTTTCAATTTTTTTGTTAATGATCGAATAAATCTGACCGACCAATCATAGGTCTTAATATCTATATCTTTAAAAGCATCATAATCAATTATTTCATTCATGGCTTTTTACCTAATTAAGTCATCTTTTGTACATTGACCAAAACCCCAGGCTCCGCATCTATTATTCTCTGTAACAAACCCCTCATCTATACATTTTCGCTAATTTGAATCCACATTCAGTGCCTGAATTTTAGAGACAAGATAAGTTTATTGTAGCTGTAAAAAAACAGATACTATAAAAACACACAATATTTGCACTTAATCTTAGCTTCTGTAGATCACCCCAGCATAGCAATAGCCTATCAAAACAGAGAAATTTATTGCCTTTATGAAAAAGCGGGTCTATAAATAAAAGAATCATTCGCCCCTCCTGTAAGGGAAGTACTTGCCAGCATGACTTCTGAGCCAACTTTAAATTTACCCTATAAATTGCACCCAGCTCTTCTACAGTCCTGTATCAAGACTGAAAGCCACAGCCATTTAATCAATTGCTATTACTTATTTTTATGTAGGGAGGATTTTATACAATGAAACTTCCAATCACCGGTGGGTGTTTATGCAGAAAGGTAACATACCAAATCACTGCAGAACCGATAGGCGCAGGAAACTGTCATTGCCGCACCTGCCAGAAGTCAGTGGGCACAGCCTATCTGGCGGTATTGTTTGTGCCTTATAGTGCCTTGAAAATCAGGGGTAAGCACACAGAGTTTGCCACGCACTCTGCTAGTGGAAACACTGTTTACAGAGGATTCTGCCCCGTCTGTGGCAGCATGCTTTTTGGCAGAAACTCAGGTAATGACAAAATCCGTCCTGTTAGCGCAGCCACTTTAGATGACCCGCGCATCTATCAACCCCATATGGACTTCTGGGTATCTGATGCCCAGCCCTGGGATTATATGGATCCTGACCTGCCAAAGTTTGCAGAAAACCCTTTGCACTTATGATTTCGCAACCCGTGCTTTAGCCGTACGTTTTATTGATAGTTTAACTACTTTTAATGTGAATATTTTGTATAATTCATCAACCAACAATTTTCTTGGATTAATCCGTTAAGTACGCATTGTGTGGAAAACTCAGGCGAAACAGACCCTACATAGCACAGTAAAGTCGTCCTCGTCTGCTTATGCCCTTAAGCTATGCCCGTGCAGTTAAGGATCATGCTCCTGGGCGAGAACTATGCTATCGGGTGTTTCATACCGGTTTCGTCTCAAGATCGTGTTGCAACTATCGCTCACACAACCACTGAATCATGAAAAACCGCGTTATATTATGCAATACCTTACGCACAAACTTAACGATCAACCAAGTTATCAAGGATTATTCAAAAGACAGTAATGCATAATCAATTTAAAACCATAGGCATCATAGGAAAGCACAGCGATCCGCGCATCGTGGACACGCTTTCAAAGTTAGTCCATTTTCTAGCTCAGGCTAATTATGCGGTCCATGTCGATTTAAAATGTGCCCATTTACTCAATATTGATTTCGTCAATCCCTGCAATATAAAACTATTAGGTAAAACCTGCGATTTAATCATTGCTGTAGGTGGTGATGGTACTTTCTTGTCTGCCATGCGCGCTATAGTAGACAGCAACACCCCCTTACTGGGTATTAACCTTGGCAGACTCGGTTTTTTAGTTGATATTTCGCCCGATGAAATGCAACTAAAATTGAAAAATATTCTGGATGGTCGGTTTATAGAAGAAAACCGGTTTTTATTACACGCCAAAATTATACGTGATGGTGAAGTGATTCAACAAGAGTATGCCGTTAATGAGGTCGTAGTTCATCGCTGGGTAACGCCAAGCATGATAGAAATTGTCACTCACATTGACGGTGTCTATTTAAATTCGCAACGCTCAGATGGATTGATTATATCTACACCGACCGGCTCAACCGCATATTCACTCTCGGCAGGCGGTCCCATTATGCACCCCTCGTTAAATGCCATCGTTTTAGTCCCTTTAAATCCTCATACCCTGTCCAATAGACCGATAGTGCTTCATAATTCTGCTGAAATACAAATCAGTTTTTGCCAAACCGAACAAATCAATGCACTGGTCAGCTGTGATAACGTGGAAATACCTGACGTATTAATCAGTGACAAAATCGTACTGACCAAACATCCCTCCCCCATTAAAATCATACACCCGGAAGACCTGGATTATTTTCATATTCTCCGGAAAAAACTGAGCTGGAGCAGTGGCTATCACACTCTGCCACACGAGACTATTGATCGCTAACACACTCTTTATCACCCACCACCATGATTAAAGGTGAATCATGCTACTTAATCTGAATATAGTCGACTTAGCCGTGGTTAAGTCACTAAACCTGAACCTGGAAAAGGGTATGTCTGTACTGACAGGAGAAACCGGTGCAGGGAAATCCATTTTATTAACTGCACTAGGGCTAGCACTAGGAGATAGAGCAGATTCAGGCTATGTGCGGCCACATGCCACTCGCGCTGAAATCAATCTGGAATTTGATTTAATGGATGCACCCTCAGCCAAACAATGGCTGAAGGACAATGATCTGAATGATGAGGAAAATTGTTTTATTCGCCGCATCGTTTATCAAGATGGAGGATCAAAAGCCTATATTAATAATCGTCCTGTCACATTGCTATCATTAAAGCAGCTAAGCGCTTTATTAGTTGAAATTCACGGTCAACATGCACATCTGACATTACTCGATTTCGATCAGCAGCGCCATCTATTAGATAATTTCTCCAGCAATCAAGATCTGCTAGCCGAAATAAACACCACATACCAATACTGGAAACAAACCAATACTGAATTAAATCAACTGGTTAAATCCAGTTCCGCGCAATTTGAACGCGAAGAGTTACTCCGTTACCAACTAGAAGAATTACATCAACTTGATCTGGATAATTTTGACTATCAAGCCATATCAGAAGAACATAACAAACTGGCCAACTTGGATCTAATTCTAAAACAAGGTCAGGAACAATTGGAAATTCTGTATGAAAACGAGCAACAGTCCGTCAGTCAAATGCTGGGCTATAGTTTAACGTCATTAACAGAGTTATCTCAATTTTCACCCGAATTAGCTGAAATACATGAATTGTTGACAGGCGCACAAATTCAGATTGAAGAAGCCTCGCAACAGTTACGGCGTTATCTGGAAACCCAAGAAGCTGACCCACATCGCTTAAGTTGGCTGGAAGAGCAAATAGGCATTATTCAGGACATCAGTCGTAAACATCAAAGTACGCCCGAGTACCTTCCTCAATTAGCTATAGAACTGGAAACCGAATTAAATAACATCGCGCACAGCAGTGAGCGCCTTGAGCAATTAACCGTGAGTGCTCAGCAGCAACTTCTTCAATACCAGACACTCAGCTCAAAACTCTCAGAAAACCGCAGTCACAATGCCAAAAAACTGGAAAAAAACATCTCATCCATGATTAAAGAGCTAGGCATGCCTCAAGGTGATTTTTTAGTCCATGTGACGCATCAAACAGAGGAAACACCGAAAGCGATTGGCAATGATAAAATTGAATTTTTAGTCAGTGCGAACCCTGGTTTGCCGGCAAAACCGTTAGCCAAAGTTGCTTCTGGCGGTGAATTATCGCGTATCAGCCTAGCCATTCAAGTCAGTACAAGTACCGATAAGACCACGCCAACCATGATTTTTGATGAAGTCGATGCCGGTATAGGCGGTGGCATTGCAGAAATAGTCGGACAAAAGTTACGTAATTTGAGTCATAACCGGCAAATACTTTGCGTCACGCATTTACCTCAGGTCGCATCACAAGCACATCAGCATTTATATGTTAAAAAAGACCAGACAGAAACCACATCATCGACCGTTTCCTTATTAAATCCCCGTGAAAAAGTAGAAGAAATTGCTCGCATGCTGGGTGGCGTCAATATCACTCAAAATACCTTGGCACATGCTGAAGAAATGTTGAATGTAAGCTCGGTATAAACGAAGGATCCAATTCATCCGAACAGTCACCCTCTTCCCTGCCTCAGCAGGCTTTATAATATGTCACTGCTGAGACCAAGCATTCATCGTGAGCAATATCGTGTCAGGTGAAGAATTGAGACCGAAGGAACATGTTGCTGCCCCAACCCTGGCAATACCAGAATGCATGGCTATCGTCCCGCCTGAAGACAGCACGCAAGCCGTCCAGTCGTATTCGCAGAAGACTGAAGCCAGAACGTACTGGCATCTTCGCGGTCCATTAAATGGTTCAGCAGAACCAACCGCAGAATTCATCGCTGCAAGTGCCACCGGATACGCCACCCAGAGCAGCCATCGCCATTTAAATTATTTTCTATGCCAGGTGCTGATTTTGGAAATATTTCTCAGACTGCATTTCAAACAATCGTGAACGCGTTCGCTTAAAATCAAAATCAGGATCCTCAAAATAAAACTGTTCTATCGGCAAACTGGCGGTGCAAATTAATTTAACATTGTGTTCGTAAACCATATCTATCAAGGTTACAAAACGTCTCACTTGATCTCTGATGTCTGCAGAAAACCGGGGTATATCGGCTAACAATATCGTGCTGAATTCCTGGCTAATGGCCAAAAAATCGATAGCAGCAAGCTCTTTCCCACAAAGTGCATCAAATGAAGTCATTAAAATATCACTATGCACAGTGGTAAACACTATACGTCTGCCTTTGAACTTAAGCACTTTAGTTTCTATTTTTCCACCATTGCTTAATTCATTAAAACTCTGCTGCAAAAATTCGTGGCCACCGGATACTTCACAGTAAAAAGTCGTTTTCATACTTTTAATATGTAATAGCCGATAATCTTCTTTCGCAGCTAATTCGACCAGGTCTGACGATTTCTTTAATAATGCGATAAAGGGTAAAAATAACTCTCTTTGTAATCCATTTTTATACAGGTCATCAGGATGTTGGTTTGATGTCGCCACGACAATCACGCCTTGTTCAAATAAACGCGTAAACAGTCGGGCAAGCAACATAGCGTCTGCAATATCCGTGACATGAAATTCATCAAAGCATAATAACCGTTCTGATGCTGTTATTTTTTCTGCTAATGCGGGGAGAGGATCACCTTCATTCATGCTTCGCCATTGATGCATATAATCATGGATTTCTTGCATAAACGCATGAAAATGTACGCGTCGTTTTGACTTTATTGGACAGGTATCAAAAAACAAATCCATCAACATGGATTTCCCTCTTCCTACATCACCGAATATATAGACACCTTTCACTGCTTTTCGATCAGCAGATACCCAGCGGACGACTGCCGATTGTTTATTCCATTCAATTTGCTCTAAAATATCCGCTATCAGTTGCTGTAAGCGATGAATAATTTGTATTTGCTGGAGATCTTTCTGGATATGGCCTTCATCAATTAATTGCTGATAACACTTCAGCAACAGCCCCTTGCCTGCAGGATCATCGTTTGATTTTACGGACCTGAAAAGGCTAGGCATGACTTAAGTACCTCGTACCAGCACACCATCAAGCTGAGTTTGATGGTTAATTATTGAAAGCCCCGCTCCCATAGACTGACTGGAAACTGGTTTTTTTATTCTCATCACCCCAAAAATAACTATGCAAACACTACAAACTGGCGACATGGCTCCTGATTTTTCATTATTTGATAGTCTGCAAAAAAAACATACGCTGGTGGATTACCGCGAGCAATGGCTGATTCTATTTTTTTACCCCAAAGATGATACACCGGGGTGTACGGTAGAGGCCTGCCAGTTTAAAGAAAATTACGCTGATATTTTAGCCATGAATGTACGGCTATTGGGCATCAATACAGATAAGCTCGAAAGTCATGCTCATTTTATTAAAAAATTCCAGCTTCCTTTCCCTTTATTATCTGATCCACAAGGTGAAACCAGTAGACAATATGGCAGCTTGTTCAAACTAGGCCCCGTCAGGTTTTGCAAGAGACATAGTTTTATTATTAACCCGCAAGGCCAGATTGCTAAAATTTATAGAAAAGTAAACCCTAAAAATCATAGTCAGCAAATTATTGCTGATCTAAAAACATGGCAATAAGCATGCCCATAAGATTAGCTTTTTTCAGTGCGAGCCCTCATTGTAGGAAGCACATCTGAAATTAACGATGTGCTGCATTGCTCAGCTACATCTTATCTGACTGGCTTTTACCTGACGTTGTTTGGGATATTAACTAAGAGCATGCGTTTAGCTACCCGGGGCTGTTACTTTTTAACAATACTGCCCCATGCAGCGATCCAGGCCTGTGAATGATAGCTTTCAGCACCTTTTGTTAAGTCTCCGGAAAGTATTAAGCATAAGGTATGCCTGATAATACCGAAAAAATAATTGTAGGCTAACAAAGGGTCTATCGACCGAATTTCTTCGTCTTTAATACCATTTTGTATGACGCGCCTGATTTTATTAAAAGGGGCTGTTTCTATTAAAGTGGTCGCTTCCGGTAACACTTCTTTAATATTCACCACCAATAAAAATTGCATAATTTCAGGAGCTTGATCTGTTAATCTAAATAATAAATCAACAAACTCCCTTAATTGTTCTGATGCCTTCCTGTTTCTGCGGCGAATATCGTCAATAGAAATACTTAAACTATCTAAAATATTGTCGTATAAGGCCTCTGCTATGGTCTGTTTATTTTTGAAATGTTGATATATACCACTGGTTGTTTTTATTCCAACAGCATCCTTAATATCCGTTAAAGAAGTATTGAAATATCCTTTTTCCGAAAATAACTTTAATGATGCTAGCAGTATATCATCGCGTGTGACTGCTTTTTTTGCAGTACTTTTACTTTCCGTTTCTAATGTCACGTTATTACATCTTTGTTAAATTTTTCAATACTGATCAATATGCTTTATACACAGAATATCCGATGTTATTCTTCGTTTAAAACACTATAAGCAGCTGATAAATAAATAATCATGGTCCATAAGGTCAAAATGGCCGCTATATAAAGCAAACAAATACCAATTAAATTAATCGGCAGTCCTATTAATTCTTCTCGGTACAACAAAAATCCAATAGCTAACATTTGAGCCATTGTTTTCCATTTACCCAGTTGCGAAACTTGCACAGTAGCTCTTTGACCAATTTCCGCCATCCATTCTCTTAATGAGGCAATAATAATTTCTCGGCCAATGATGATAGCCGATGCTATGGCTAACAAGGCACTTCCTTGCGCTTGAACGATAAGAACCAGGACGAAAGCTACCATTAATTTATCGGCCACAGGATCGAGAAATGCACCAAATGCCGTTTCTAATTTCATTTTTCTGGCTAAATACCCATCCAGCCAATCAGTAAATCCTGCAATAAAAAAAATCACCGTACACGCTATATTTGAATATTCCCACGGCAAATAGAAAACTATGGCCAATAAAGGAATCAAAGCAATGCGTAACAGCGTTAGGTTGGTCGGTAAATTAAATTCAATAGCCATCTTGGTGATGAAAGTTGTCGTATATTCGTTGTGCTAATTGCCTACTGATGCCGTTAATACTACAAAGTGCATCTACTCCTGCATTGGATACACCTTGTAAGCCCCCAAACTGTTTTAATAAACTTTGTCTTCTTTTGGGTCCTAAACCGGCAATACTCTCTAATACAGATTCTTTTTTGGCTTTCCCTCTCCGTTGTCTATGTGCAGTAATTGCAAACCGATGCGCTTCATCACGTATATGTTGAATTAATAATAAAGCACTGGCTCCCGATGTTATATCCAACGGTTGCTCTTGCTCTACCAATATCAGTTTTTCCATCCCTGCTTTCCGGTCAGGTCCTTTGGAAACTCCAACTATCATAACATCATTTAACTGTAATTCTCCTAATGCCTTTTGCGCTTGACTAACCTGACCCTTGCCACCGTCAATAAAAAGGATATCCGGCGCCGCATGTTCTCCCTTCTTTAAACGTTTGAAACGTCGATAAACTGCTTGGTAAATCGCCGCATAATCATCCCCGGGAGTAATCCCTTCAATATTAAAACGTCGATATGCTGATTTTAAAGGGCCATCCCGATCAAACACTACGCAGGATGCGACAGTGTAATCACCTTGTGTGTGACTGATATCAAAACATTCCAGACGTTTGGGTAAATCTAAACAGCCTAATTCTTCCTGTAAATTGAGATAGCGGGCATACATGCCTTGTTTATCAGCAAGCTTACTCTGCAAGGAGTTTTCAGCATTGGTTTCGGCCATCTGCAGCCACTTTAATCGCTCACCTCTAACCTTTGATGAAATAGTCACTGGATGATTCGCTTGCTTGCTTAATACCTCTGCTAATAAATCACTTTCCTCGATAGCATGGCTAACAAACACTTCATAAGGCAGTTTTTTCTCAAGATAATATTGCGGAATAAAAGCCTGCAAGATGACATGTTCAGAGCAATCCTCTGCTATTTTAGGAAAAAATAATTTATTCCCCAGATTTTGGCCATTGCGGATAAAGAACACTTGCACACAGGCTACACCTGCCCTACTGGCACAGGCAATAATATCGACATCACCTTTCTCTCCGTGCACAAAATGTTTTTCCAGAACCGTTCTTAAACGCGATATCTGATCCCGAAAAACCACAGCACGCTCAAACTCTAAGTTCTGAGATGCCGCATCCATCTGACTAATCAACCGATCAATTAACAGATCACTCTTGCCTTCCAGAAACAACACCGTGTTATCCAGATCCTCTTTATAATTCGCCTGATCAATCAAACCTACACAAGGTGCTGTGCATCGTTCAATCTGGTATTGCAAACAGGGACGCGTCCGGTGATTAAAGTAAGAATCATCACATTGCCTAACCGGAAAAATTTTTTGCAATAAATTTAAGGTTTCTTTCACTGCGCCAGCACTGGGATAGGGGCCAAAATATTGGCCTCGTTTCTTTTTCGCGCCACGATGAAAGCTTATTTGTGGATAATCGTGATAACTGGAAATAAACAAATAAGGATAGGACTTATCATCTCTTAAACAAATGTTATAGCGAGGTTTAAATTTCTTTATTTGCTGACTTTCCAACAATAAGGCTTCACCCTCAGTATGCGTCACCGTGACTTCAATTGCCGTAATTTTAACAACCATGGCCTGTTGCTTGGGCGAAGCCGTGGTTTTTCTAAAATAACTGGATACTCGGTTTTTCAGGTTTTTGGCCTTACCGATATAAATAATATCGCCCTGCGCATTGAGCATTTTATAAATACCAGGGCGTTGAGTCAGATTCTTTAAGAAATCTTTAATATCAAAACCCGACGCCATCATACTTCACTTATCTATCGTGTTAATGCACACTGCTGTCCCACACTATCAACTATTCTCTTCAGTCTCGGGAATACTCGTTGTGAGTAGCTCTCTTATTCCTTGGTAACTTTGGCACTTTGCACAATCAACGAAAAAACATAGCCATAATCAAAATCCTTATCCAGCTCAAGTTCACCCTCAATAACAACCACATCACCCACGGCAACCGTATTATCTGTGGTGACAGTCAAATCATCAAAGCTACTGTTATCCTGAATATGCAGCCAATTCTTACCCATGACATCCTCAGCAAACCGGGTGACCTGTCCTCGTACCCGGATTATCTTGCCATTTAACTTCGCTTTTTCAGCATGGATTTCAGCAATATTATTGCCGTCTTCAACTCGAGCAATGTTTGCGAAAGAGGTCTTCAGCTTTTTGATTTGTGCATCCGCAGGCGGCTTGTCTGGTAAAGTGCGGGGCTCGGTTTCTGTCATAAAACGGCTGACAAAATAGATCTGTTTAAAGTTACGTCCCATGGATTCGCTATAAAAATCTTGCATCGGCATTGCAGTTGAAAAAGCAACCGTATCCCCTTTTTTTAGCGTAGTTACAGGACCTGCAGCCCAGACTTTATCTGTCCCCGTATCCACTTCAACATAAGTGTAGTTAGCCACATTGATAATATCACTGATTTTAGCCTGCAGAGTGCCGGCATCAGTTTGCGGTTGCGCATACGCGGGATTGATGCTGCTCAAATTGAGTATGCCAAACGAAAAACAGACGACTAATGCGGTTAAATAATTGGAACGGGGAATCATCATTAAATTATTCTCAGGTTAAACATGAAAATTGGCATTATACCGTCAACCACTTAAATTTATGTAGGTAGTTATAACAGCATCCCGTAATGTTGTGGTAGTGACAGCTATTCAACAGGCCTCCTGTTATTGATTACTCGCCTGCTCACAGAGTTTACTTTTTTTTGTTCGTATCCGGATATTTATATCCCATAGCGCACTATTAAGGTGCCAAATGCTCTGGGTTTATGAATAGGAAACCGTTAAAAAAACAGGCGACCGCTGGCGCCGGCAAGTATTTGTTATTTTGGTATATTTATTGCTTTTCGCCTAATAACCCTAAAAAAATATTTTTCGCCTTACAGGAAATCATATGTCTTATTTACCCCCGTCAGAATTTGTTACCAAGATGGTAGATGCAGGCGAATCCAAAATTTTCATGTCAACCCGCGACACCTTGATTAGAGCTTTTATGGCCGGAGCCATCCTTGCACTGGCCGCTGTATTTGCAATCAACACGACCGTTCAAACCGGCTCCCCTCTGCTTGGTGCGGTTTTATTCCCCGTTGGTTTTTGTATGTTGTATCTAATGGGATTCGACTTGTTGACCGGTGTTTTCGTCTTAGCCCCACTCGCTTGGATAGACAAGAGACCCCATGTCACACTCGGTGGCGTACTAAGAAACTGGGGTTTGGTATTTCTGGGGAATTTTGGCGGTGCTCTGACGGTCGCCTTCATGATGGCATTTGTATACACCTATGGCTTCTCTATTGAGCCCGGTGCCGTCGGACAAAAGATTGCTTCCATCGGTGAAGCACGTACAGTGGGTTATGCACAATATGGTCTTTCTGGCTGGTTCACCATATTCATCCGCGGCATGCTGTGTAACTGGATGGTGTCAATGGGGGTGGTAGGCGCGATGATTTCCACCTCGGTCACCGGCAAAGTCATTGCGATGTGGATGCCTATTATGCTGTTTTTTGCGATGGCTTTCGAACACTCCGTTGTCAATATGTTCCTGTTCCCATCAGCAATGATCATGGGCGCTGACTTCTCAATTATGGATTATCTAGTCTGGAATGAAATTCCAACAGTTCTGGGAAACATGGTCGGTGGCCTGGCCTTTACGGGACTCACGCTATACACCACTCACCTCAGAACAGCCCCCCAACGTACGGTATAATCTTCGGCCTTTGGTAAAAAGCCACCACCCCCTTAATAACAATCTTTGCAGACTGATATTCTAAGCAGGCCCGTAAGCCAGTGAAACCTGTCGCCACTTTTCTGCTAGCTTATTTCTGCCAGAAAACGGATTTGTAACAGCAACAGCACATCAGGTTTTAACGACAACCTACTCAGCTTATAGGCACAGACTCTGTATAGCCCGAGCCATGGGGCTCAAGTCAAACAACGAGACAGCTCTTTTTTATTCAAGAGACACTCCAATCAAGAGTTTGCCTGCTTAATACCCTAGAAAAATCAAGTAACGGCAAGCAACCCCGCCTGATTTCGCCGAGAGTATCAGCCCTTGAATGCTGACAAGTCTGATAAAATCAATCCAGTAAAGTGCTAATGGTTTTAAACACATCAGCAAACATTTCTTTAGTTAACCGTTTGGTTTGCACGTTATACCGGCTACAGTGATAAGAGCTCACTAACACCCGACCATCCGGTAATGAATGTTGTTTATTATGAGCAAATTTCGCGCTATTCAGTTTTAAACCATATGCTTTTAATACCGCCTGATGCGCAATGCTTCCCAAAGCCATAATTACAGCATTTTCTGGCAAGGTTTTGATTTCTTCGGCCAGAAAATGATTACAGGCATTAACCTCGCTTCCCGTAGGTTTATTTTGCGGCGGTAAGCATTTCACGGCATTGGTAATCCGGCAATTTTTCAGGACCAAACCATCATCCAGTGTTTCAGAATCTTGTTGATTACTATAGCCAAATTGAAATAAGGCTTCATACAAGAGTAAGCCTGCATAATCTCCGGTAAACGGCCGCCCTGTTGCATTAGCCCCATGCATACCCGGTGCCAGACCAACAATAAGCAGTTGCGCATGACTATCACCAAAAGGGGCAACGGGCCGCGCATGATATTCCGGGTGTTTTTGTTTAACTTCACATAAGAAGTTATCCAGTCTCTTGCAGGCTCTGCACTCTTGATCAAACACGTGTTTTGAAAACATATTATTCATTATTTATTTTCAGCGAAAGAGACATATCGCAACATCTGTAATCGTTCTAGAATTATGCCATAGATGCAAATTTTTCTACGCACATAAAAAAAGGCCTTTCGGCCCTTTTTTATGAGTACATAAGAAAACCTAGTCTTCTTTACCCACTTCTTTCATGCTTAATCTAACTCTGCCCTGGCGATCAATTTCAAGTACTTTGACTTTAACCACATCCCCTTCTGACAATTTGTCACTCACTTTCTCAACACGTTCATCCGATATCTGAGAGATATGAACCAGACCATCTTTGCCAGGTAATATCGTCACAAAGGCACCAAAGTCCATTAATCGGGCAACTTTACCTTCATAAATTTTGCCCACCTCGACTTCAGCGGTAATCTCTTCAACAATACGTTTTGCTTCTTCCCCCGCGGCTCTATCCACAGAGGCTATTTTAACAATACCATCATCTGTTAAATCAATACTGGCACCGGTTTTTTCAGTAATGCTACGAATAGTCGCACCCCCTTTACCAATGACTTCACGGATTTTACTAGGATCAATTTTAATAGTGATAATACGCGGAGCATAGTCTGACATTTCTGCTCGTGTGGAAGCTAATGCCTTGTTCATTTCATTCAAAATAAACAAACGACCTTGTTTTGCCTGCTCTAAAGCAGCCTTCATTATTTCAGCAGTAATACCATCGATTTTAATGTCCATTTGTAAGGCAGTAATACCATCTTCTGAACCGGCTACTTTAAAATCCATATCTCCTAGGTGATCTTCATCGCCTAAAATATCAGAAAGCACAGCAAAACCATCACCTTCTTTAATCAGACCCATAGCAATCCCGGCAACCGGTGCTTTAATTGGCACACCAGCATCCATTAAGGCAAGACTACTACCACACACTGAAGCCATAGAACTTGATCCATTTGACTCCGTAATTTCTGAAACAACCCGAATCACGTAAGGAAATTCATCCATGTTCGGTAAAATGGCTGCAATACCCCGTTTGGCTAAACGACCATGACCTATTTCACGACGTTTTGGAGACCCCACAAACCCTGTTTCACCAACACAATAAGGAGGGAAATTATAATGCAGCATAAACGGTTCTTTATATTCGCCAGCCAACGCATCAATAATCTGCGCATCACGCTCTGTACCTAAAGTAGCGACCACAATGGCTTGAGTTTCACCTCGCGTAAACAAAGCAGAACCATGCGTTCTTTCTAAAAAGCCCGTTTTAACACTGATCGGTCTGACCGTATCAAGATCACGACCATCGATACGTACTTTGTCTTCTAAAATTGAGCTACGAACAATTTTCTTTTCAAGATGCTCAATAATGTCTCTGATATCTTTTTCTTGATATTTATCATCTGCGACTAGTTTTTCTACACAAGCACTTCTAATCGCCGATAATTCATCCTGTCTAACCAGTTTTTCTGCAATTTTATAAGCCGCTTGAATCCCTGCTTCTACTTCGGTCTTAACCAACTCGCTCAAACTAGCGTCTATTTCAGGTGCAGTCCATTCCATCACTGGCGCAGCCACTTCTGCAGCAAACTCATTGATAGCCGTTATGGCACATTGCATTTGCTCATGGCCAAAGAGTACCGCACCCAACATCACTTCTTCAGATAATAAATCAGCTTCTGACTCAACCATCAAAACGGCTTGATCTGTGCCGGCAACAACCAATTCCAGCTGCGACTCTTTTATCACTGCAGCACTCGGATTTAACAAGTACTCTCCGTCTTTATAGCCAACACAAGCCGCTGCAATAGGACCATTAAAAGGCAAACCGGAAATAGCCAACGCCGCTGAGGCAGCTATTAATGCAGGCACCTCAGTATCAACATCGGGGTTCAATGAAAGCACGGTAGCAACAATCTGTACTTCATTGGTATAGCCCTTAGGAAATAAGGGACGAATAGGTCTATCTATCAGACGACAAATCAGTGTTTCTTTTTCTGTCGGACGACCTTCACGCTTAAAAAACCCACCCGGTATTTTACCGGCAGCATACGCTTTTTCTTGATAATTAACAGTTAAGGGAAAAAAGTCGCCCCCTTGAGGTTCTTTTTTACCAACAACAGCCACAAGTATTGAGGTGCCTTCAACATCAATCAAGACGGTACCACTGGCCTGACGTGCGATTTCGCCCGTTTCCAATGTTACCAGGTGATCACCGTATTTAAATTCTTTTCGGATAGGAGTCACTATTTAGATCCTTAAAATTAAGCTTATTAATATGAAGACCCTATTGTCTTCATAACTGTTCTTTCAGCTATTGCTTTCAGTCGCCAGCAGGAATACATGCAAACCTACCACCTCTTAAAAAACTATAAAAGCCGGGTTTTCTAACAAAAAAGGTGCTTAAGCTTAAAAAGCTTAAACACCCTTTTTCTTTTTTACTTACGCAGTCCCAAACGTTCAATCAATGAACGATAACGAGCCACATCTTTCTTTTTCAGATAAGTCAGTAATTTACGACGCTGATCTACCATACGTAACAAACCACGACGAGAATGGTTATCTTTCTTATGTGCGGCAAAATGTGGTGTTAAATGTGCGATATGTGCCGTTAATAAGGCAACTTGCACTTCGGGTGAACCGGTATCTGTATCAGATAAACGATATTCTTCAACAACTGCTTTTTTTTGTTCTGCTGTAAATGGCATTTTAATCCCTATAGATTAATTAAAACAATAAACTCGTCTGAACAATATACTCAGACGGGGTTTACACGAGGACATAGCTTCCACAATAGGGTGTAGATTGCTATGTTTTTTTCGCTCCGGACCATAACATATGGGCCAGAGACTGACTTCATAATTCTAATGCTGACACGACGTCCGCATCCAGATTGAATATTCTTTTTGGCACTAGTTTACCATCCAATAACAATTCCCCCAACCCTAAAAAAACATGTTCACTGTACATACGAACCATGTTCTGATGCGTGGAAGGCTGTTCTGTCTGTATTTTTTGTCCCTGTTTAATCAAACCCGCCTGTGTTGCAGAAAGCGCGATCAACGGCAGTGACTCCAAGGGTTTATCCACCTTAAGTAAACAGCTGTTTAATGCCTTCGAATCCATTGCTTGTAATTGCTCGAGAGTGAATGCATCCTCAATTTTAAATTGCCCCGCCTGTGTTCTTCTTAACTCAAGCACACTGGCTCCACAGCCTAATTGATGACCAATATCTTCAACCAGTGAACGTATATAAGTGCCTTTGGAACACATGACATCCAACGTTAAGGTAGCTTCCGTAAACTGCAACAATTCCAACTCGAAAATTGTGATTTTACGGGCTTTACGCTCAATGACTTTGCCTTCTCTGGCCAGCTCATATAATTTTCTACCGTTGTGCTTCAAGGCTGAGTACATGGGCGGGACTTGCTCTATTTGCCCCATAAACCCCTGTAAACACTGCTTAATCAGACTGCTGTCTAATTTAGGCACAGGCTTTTCAGCAATGACTTTGCCTTCCACATCCCCGGTATCCGTCATGACGCCTAACTTCGCCACCACTTGATAACGTTTATCATCATCCAGCATCATAGCCGATACTTTCGTGGCTTCACCAAAACACAAAGGCAACAAACCTGTCGCCATGGGATCTAAACTTCCAGTATGCCCTGCTTTGTTAGCATTAAATAATCGCCTCACTTCCTGCAGAGCACGATTGGATGAAGCTTCTAATCGCTTATCAAGTAATATAATGCCATGAATATTACGCCCAGATTTTCTTTTCGACAACAATCACTCCGTTTATTTATCTTGCTTGTTGAGTAATTCAGAAATTCTCATTCCGGTATCGAAAGAATTATCATAATAAAACCTGAACTCAGAAATATGTCTTAGACGCATTCTTTTCGCCACCTGATGTCGTAAAATCGGCGCCAGTTCATTGAGCACTTTTACATTTTCAAGCTTATTCTGTTCATCACCATTAAGCACAGTAATAAATATTTTAGCTACCGCAAGATCTTTTGAGACAATCACTTCATTGATCGTCACAAAACCTAAACGAGAGTCTTCTGTTTCACGTTGTAAAACATAAGCAAGCTCTTTCTGCATTTGTGAAGAGACGCGTTCACTACGCCCGTACTCTTTAGCCATTATTCCAATACTCGTTGCACTTCAACACGCTCAAACACTTCTATTTGATCGCCATTCTTGATATCGTTGTAATTCTTCACACCGATACCACATTCCATACCCATTTTGACTTCATTGACATCATCTTTAAAACGACGCAATGATTCAAGCTGGCCTTCATAAATCACGATGTTATCGCGCAGCACTCTGATCGGCAAATTACGTTTAACAGTGCCATCAATCACCATACAACCAGCAATAGCGCCCAATTTTGGAGATTTAAACACATCACGCACTTCGGCCAGGCCGACAATTTTCTCTTGTATTTCTGGAGCAAGCATACCGCTGAGGGCTCTTTTAACCTCGTCTATTGCTTCATAAATAATACTGTAATAATGTAAATCAATCGCTTTTTCTTGAATCAGCTTACGTGCAGTCGCATCTGCCCGTACATTAAAGCCTATCAACATAGCACTCGAAGCTAGAGCAAGGTTGGCATCGCCTTCATTAATACCACCAACGCCACCATAAACACATTTCACGCTTACTTCATCATTGGACAGTTTAACCAGAGACTCTCGTAATGCTTCCAGACTGCCTTGTACATCGGTTTTAATGACCAGGTTTAAAGTAGCTGTATCCCCTGCTGCCATTTTAGAAAAGACTTCTTCCAGTTTAGAAGCTTGCTCTGCCGCATGCTTGCTAGATCTTTTTCTATCTTCTCGATGTGTGGCCAATTCTTTCGCGGCTTTTTCATTTTGCGCAAAAATAAATTCATCGCCGGCTTCTGGCGTTCCAGACAACCCTAAAATTTCAACAGGAGCGGAAGGACCGGCCTCATTAATCTTAAGGCCATTTTCATCAAACATGGCTCTGACTCGACCATATTCATGTCCACATAAGACCACCTGACCTTTCTTCAAAGTACCTTTCTGTACCAGAATAGTTGCCACCGCACCACGACCTCTATCCAGTCTTGACTCAATAACAAAACCCGAAGCCGCACCTTCATTAGGCGCTTTTAATTCCAGGATTTCAGTTTGTAAAATCAGCGCTTCAATTAACTGATCAATGCCTTCTCCTGTTTTCGCAGAGACTTTAAGAAACTGAACATCCCCGCCCCATTCTTCGGGTACTACATCCAAGGTCGACATTTCTTGCATGACTTTGTCAGGGTTCGCGTCCGGTTTATCCATTTTATTGATCGCCACAATCAACGGTACACCTGCAGCTTTCGCATGTTCAACCGCTTCTTTGGTCTGCGGCATCACGCCATCATCAGCAGCCACAACCACAATAACGATATCCGTGACCTCTGCACCCCGAGCACGCATGGCTGTAAAAGCAGCATGTCCTGGTGTATCCAGAAAAGTAACATTGCCATGGTCTGTTTTAACCTGATAAGCCCCGATATGCTGTGTAATACCACCCGCTTCACCTGAGGCAACGCGCGTTTCACGAATATAATCCAGCAATGACGTTTTACCATGATCGACATGACCCATAATAGTAACAATAGGCGCTCTCGGTAATGTTTCACGACTATCCGCTTCTTTCAGATCAACAACATCCGCCAACATTTCTTTTTCAAGATCATTTTCACTTTGTAAAACCGGCTTATGTCCCATTTCTTCAACTAAAATGACAGCCGTTTCTTGATCAATGGGCTGGTTAATGGTTGCCATAAGACCCAGCTTCATCAATTCCTTGATCACCTCACCGGCTTTAACTCTCATTTTCTGTGCTAACTCAGCCACCACAACGGTCTCAGGAATAGTCACATCATGCACAATGTTTTCCACCGGCTTTTCAAACTGATGTTTTGCATCCAGATCTATCGCTATTTGAATTCTTCTTTGTTTCCCTTTTTTAGCCTTGCTTTTCCTACCTCCCGTTGGCATAGCTTGACCACGCCCAGGAGCAATACCTCTTTTTTGCACAGGTGCCGCTGGTTTTGCAGCAGTGGCTTTATTTTTATTGGCAGCAGCATTCGCAGTTTGCTTTTTCTTATGCAAGGTTTGCTGTTTTTTAGCAGCCGCCTGCCTTCTTACTTTTGCTGCATTTCTTTCGATCGAAGCTTCTAGGCGCGCCGCCTTTTCTGCGGCCAGCTTTTTTGCCAGTTGTTCTTCTTCTGAAAGCTGAGGTTCTTCTGCTTTTGCTTCTGCTTTTGCTTCTACCGGTGTTTCTGCCTTTGCTTCTGCCTTTGCCGGTTCGACTGGAGCAGTGTCTACCTTCACG
>JAPYOW010000008.1:54606-57702 GCA_029937975.1 Methylococcaceae bacterium
TTCTGCCTTTGCTTCTGCCTTTGCCGGTTCGACTGGAGCAGTGTCTACCTTCACGGCGTTCTGAGCAGGCTCAGTGTTTGTAACATTTTCGGCCTTTGTCTCAGGTTTTTCAGCTGCCAAGGCCGCTTTACGTCGACTTTCTTCCTGTAACTCTTTAATGCTCTGCTCATGCTTCAGACGTTCGGATTCCTCAGAGGCTATTTGTTGTTGCTGATCCGCCAATGCTTGCTTGGCGTGTTCAATTTCTTTTTGTTCTGCAGTGAGCTCTGAATCGCTACGTTTGATATAGGTTTTTTTCTTACGAACCTCAACATTTACTGTTTTTATAGCCACACCTGGCGCAGTTGATTGTTTCAGCTCAGTCACCTGACGACGCTTTAGAGTGATTTTCTTTGGCGATTCCTCATCACCTTCGACTTTGCCATGTCTCTTGCGTAAATGCGCTAATAACTTGACTCGCCCCTCTTCATCAATAAGATCATCCGGGGCAAAAGCACTAATGCCTGCTGCCTTTAATTGCTCTAAAAAGCGTTCCAAAGGGATTTTCACCATTTCCGCTAATTCTTTAACTGTTTTATCACTCATTTCGACCCCTCTTGTCCTTTTTCATCGTGCTCACCTGCAAACCACGGCTCACGCGCTTTCATAATCAATTTGCCTGCCCATTCCTCATCCATTCCAGCAAAAATCAGGAGTTCATCAATAGCCTGCTCAGCTAAATCATCCATCGTCACAATTCCTTTTGCAGCCAATTCATGCGCCAAGGCATCGGTCATGCCATCCATCTGTAAAAGGTCATCTGCAGGATGTGCAGTTTCCACTTCTTCTTCTGTAGCAATCGCATTAATTAACACGGCATCTTTTGCCCGACTTCTTAAGGCTTCAACCAGTTCTTCATCGAAGCCATCAATTTCCAGCATCTCTTCAATCGGTATATAAGCAATCTCTTCAACATTGGTTAAACCAACTTCTATCAAAATATCTGCAATTTCCTCATCGACATCCAGCTGCTCAATAAATAAACGCTTGGTATTGTCTTGTTTATCATCATCTGAAGAATCCGAGTTACTGCTGTCGCGAACATTCAATTCCCAGCCAGTCAATTCAGTCGCTAATCGTACATTTTGTCCACCTCGGCCAATTGCTTGAGACAAGTTATCCGTGGCGACCGCCACCTCCATACAATGCTTATCTTCATCAACAACAATCGATTCTATATCTGCCGGCGACATGGCGTTGATAACAAATTGAGCATCATTATCATTCCACAGAATGATATCGACGCGTTCACCGGCCAATTCATTTGATACCGCTTGAACTCTGGAACCTCGCATGCCAACACAGGCCCCCACCGGGTCAAGTCTTGGATCATTAGTTTTAACCGCAATTTTAGCTCTTGAACCCGGATCCCGGGCAGCAGCCAATACATCAATCAAGCCTTCGCCAACTTCGGGCACCTCCAGTCTGAATAATGCAATCAATAATTCAGGTGCCGAGCGACTAACAAATAATTGCGGCCCACGAACTTCTGACCTCACTTCTTTGAGATAACCTCGAACACGATCTCCAATCCGTAATGTTTCTCTTGGAATCAAATCTTTTTTGCTAATATAGGCTTCGACATGTCCCCCCAGATCCAGGTAAACACTGCCTTTTTCCATACGCTTGACCACACCGGTAACTAATTCACCTACACGATCAATATAAGCTTCAACAATTTTCTTACGCTCAGCTTCTCTGGTTTTTTGAATAATGACTTGCTTTGCTGTTTGTGCGGCTATTCGACAAAAGGACACAGACTCAATCTCATCTTCAATAAAATCACCCACTTCGATATCAGGATCATCTATTTGAGCGGCTTCCAATAATATCTGTAAGGTAGGAAATTCCAGGTCACCATCAATAGCTTCATTTTCAGCAACCACTTCCCAACGACGAAAGGTCGTATACTCGCCTGTTGTCCTGTCAATCCCTACCCGGGCAAAGATATCAATCACATGTCGTTTTATTGCTGCGGCTGCTAATGCCGCTTCCAATGCCTGAAAAACAATTTCTTTATCTATGTCTTTTTCATTGGCAAAAACATCCGCTACCAATAAAATTTCTTTATTTTCCATTCCGCCTTCCTTTTTTCATATCATATTCAGGCACCAGTCGTGCTTTGCTCATGGCCTGAAATGGGATTTCCAATAGTTGATCTGCCTGCTGAAGTAAGACCACATTACCGTCAACACTATCTATCTTCCCCGTGAGTTTTCTTTGCTTATTAATCGGTTTAAATACATTTATGGTGACAGTACTACCTATAAATTGTTCAAACTGACTCAGCTTGAAAAAAGGCCGATCAGCACCGGGAGATGATACTTCCAGCTGGTAATTACTTGGAATAGGCTCTTCAACATCAAGCATGCCACTTAATTGATGACTAACTTTAGTACAATCCTCAAGAACAACACCTTCTTCCGTATCAATGTATATTCTTAACAGGCCGTGTTGTGGATGTGGGTTGAATTCAATACCTACACATTCATAACCCAGACCTTCCACAATTGGTTCAATCAAATTAACCAAATGTTCAGGTGCCTGCTTCATATCGCCTCACTTTCTATCACACAAAAAAAAAGAGCCAAAGGCTCTTCCATAAAAAAACAATAAATCCCACCTTATTTCCTAAGGCCAAAAAACAAAAAAACCCCATAAGGGGCCTTCTAAAGATCCGGCAGCAGGGAAGCAGGATTTTAACCTACGTCCTCCGGGCTATGAGAGCATACCAAACCATTTTAAAACTTTCTAAACACCCGATCTTGGAGATTCTACACCAAACATAGATTCATTGCAAACAGGCAATAAAAAAGGCTTAACCTAAAAAGATTAAACCTTTTCCTTTTATAAAGTAACAAGCCTTGTACTTTATTTAAACTGGTAGCGGGGGCAGGATTTGAACCTACGACCTTCGGGTTATGAGTGCTCTCCAGAACCCTTAGAACTACTTTAAACAGCGTATAACCGGTAGTTTACACATTACTCTAGGTAATTGCAAGTTGCTTTAAGCAGCACCAAGTCATTGATCTTAGTTTTCAAGTGCGCACTAATTTG
>JAPYOW010000054.1:0-12263 GCA_029937975.1 Methylococcaceae bacterium
TATTTATAAAAAAAATGTTAAAGTTACGGTTTGCATCGCAAAAAACAACACAATAAATAAAAATTAATCCCCGGAGACAAAGTAAATGTCAGTAGATAACGTCCTTAAAATGATTCAGGAAAACGATGTCAAATTTGTTGACTTTCGTTTTTGTGACACACGCGGTAAAGAACAACACGTAACTTTCCCAGCCCATACCATTGATGAAGATACCTTTGAAGAAGGTAATATGTTTGATGGTTCTTCAGTGGCTGGCTGGAAAGGTATCAACGAATCTGACATGATTTTGATGCCTGATCCATCAACAGCGGTATTAGACCCATTCTTTGACGATACGACTTTGATTTTGCGTTGCGATATCATTGAGCCTAGCAATATGCAAGGCTATGAACGTGACCCACGCTCTATTGCAAGACGTGCTGAATCTTATATGCAATCAACCGGTATTGCTGATACAGCATACTTCGGACCAGAAAATGAATTTTTCGTATTTGATGACGTAAAATGGAATTCCGACATGGGTAGCTGTGGCTACACAGTGGATTCTGAAGAAGCGGGCTGGAACTCACAAAAAGCCTACGAAGATGGCAACATTGGACATCGTCCTGGTGTAAAAGGCGGTTACTTCCCAGTACCTCCTGTTGATTCTTTACAAGACATGCGTTCAGCAATGTGTCTGGTACTGGAAGAAATGGGTCAAACCACAGAAGTACATCACCATGAAGTAGCTACTGCGGGACAGTGTGAAATTGGTAGTAAATTTAACACCCTTGTTAATAAAGCAGATGAAGTTTTAGAATTGAAATATGTTGTAGCTAACATTGCTCACGCCTATGGCAAAACAGCAACTTTTATGCCTAAGCCTCTGGTTGGCGATAACGGTAACGGCATGCACGTTCACCAATCAATTTTCAAAAATGGCGAAAACCTGTTCTCTGGTGACCTATATGGTGGCTTATCTGAAACAGCGCTGTTCTACATTGGTGGCATCATCAAACACGCCAAAGCATTGAATGCTTTCGCCAACGCATCAACCAACAGCTACAAACGTTTAGTTCCTGGTTTTGAAGCGCCTGTAATGCTTGCATACTCTGCACGTAACCGTTCTGCATCTATCCGTATTCCTTTTGTAAACAACCCAAAAGGACGTCGTATCGAAGTACGTTTTGGTGATTCTACTGCCAACCCATATTTATGCTTTGCGGCTATGTTAATGGCTGGCCTTGACGGTATCCAAAACAAAATCCATCCAGGCGAAGCAATGGATAAGGATTTGTATGACTTACCTGCTGAAGAAGAGAAACTAATCCCACAAGTGGCTTTCTCTTTTGATGAAGCTTTAAAAGAATTAGACGAAGATCGTGAATTCTTGACTCGCGGCGGCGTCTTTACAGACGATGCCATTGATGGTTATATTGACCTGAAAATGGAAGAAGTTACTCGTCTGCGTATGAGCACACATCCAGTAGAATTTGACATGTATTACAGCTTGTAATGCTCTGGCTACTACTGTGTAGTAGCTAAGTCATCTCGACTACAAAAAAACGCCCCTATCTGGGGCGTTTTTTTGTTTACATGCCTCTAAAACTTCCTTATTGTGGTAGATTGAACCTCGTTTATCCACTCTTTACCACGAATTCCAGTCACCCACACAGCGTTACTCTCCCCCTCTCCATTCTCACAAGCACTTAACATCATTAAGAGAAAAATAAAATAACGCGCTTAACTCCACCTTCTGGAAAGACTTCAAGAGCAGCGTTTACCACTCTTAAGCCGTTTTCCTGAAAGCTAACAATCTGCAAAAAAAACACCCCCTTCGCTTTCTCTCGTAATTCCCCCCCCATTGGAAGTAATGGCATATAATTTGCTTTTATCATGGAACAACTTAGATAAATTATTTCTTGTGCATAAAAACATTCTTAGCCACCTTACTGAAGCGGTTTTATTATTTAATCGCAACCTGGAGTTAACCTACATTAACTCAGCAGGCGAAATATTATTAGCGGACAGTAAAAAACACTTATTGGGCCTACATGCCAACACCCTATTCAGAATGTCAGGTTCCAATTTATTAATCGATCTGCAACAATGCCTTAACCAGGAAGACCCCTTATTTGACCGGGAAATAAAATTTGCACGCTTAAACCAAAGCTGCAAGGTCAATATCAGTGCCACGCCCCTGTTCAGTAACAACCAGGTCAATGAAGTTCTGGTAGAAATTCAACAGGTTGACAGGCAGCTGCGTATTAGTAAAGAAGAACAGCTTTTTGCCCAACAAAATATCAGTCGCTTGCTAATCAAAGGCTTGGCACATGAAATTAAAAACCCCTTAGGCGGTATAAGAGGTGCGGCCCAATTGCTAGAACTTGAATTAAAAAATGGGGATTTAACAGAATATACCCAGATTATTATTCAGGAATCAGATCGCTTAAAAGCACTCATGGATAAAATGCTAGGCCCCAAAAAACCCGCTAAAAAAGAGTTGATGAATATTCATGAAGTGCTGGAACGCGTCAGACAGTTGGTTAACATAGAAGCGAATCATAAAATTACTTTAATCACAGATTATGACCCCAGTATTCCTGATCTGGAAGCGGATAAAAACCAATTAATTCAAGTCGTACTTAATATAGTACAAAATGCGGTGCAAGCAATGCATCACAAAGGAAGAATTACTTTAAAATCAAGAATACTTCGGCAATTAACCATTGGCAAAAAGACTTATAAATTGACTGCAAAAATTGATATCATCGATAACGGCCCCGGTATTCATTCGGACATAATGAACCACATTTTCTATCCCATGGTCAGTAGCCGGGCAGATGGCACCGGCCTAGGCTTGTCCATTGCCCAGTCACTTATTCATCAACACAACGGATTCATTGAATGCGAAAGCGAACCCGGAAATACCATTTTTTCAATTTTTCTCCCTTTGGTAAGTGACCATGAAAAAGACTAACACTGTCTGGATAGTAGATGATGACAAATCCATTCGCTGGGTTCTTGAAAAAGCATTACAGAAAGCCTCTATTACGACTAAAAGCTTTACTAACGCACACAGTCTTTTAGAAGCTTTGGAGCATGATGTCCCTACCACCCTTATTACTGATATCAGAATGCCGGGTATCAACGGCCTGGAGCTATTGAGCAAAGTACAATATAACTATCCAGATTTACCGGTCGTTGTAATGACTGCTCACTCTGACCTAGACAGTGCTGTTTCCGCTTTTAACGCCGGTGCTTTTGAATACCTACCGAAACCCTTCGACATTAAGGAAGTGGTTGACGTGGTGAATAGAGCCTGTACACAAAGCAAACAGGCCCATAGCAAACACCACCACATTGAAGAAGTCCCTGAGGATACTCCGGAAATAATTGGTGGCGCTCCTGCCATGCAAGAGGTATTTCGTGCCATAGGTCGCTTAGCCCGCTCACATATTACAGTATTGATTAATGGCGAGTCAGGCACAGGTAAAGAATTAGTTGCCAAAGCCCTGCATCGTCATAGCCCACGAAACAAACAAGCGTTTATTGCCCTTAATATGGCGGCTATTCCTAAAGATTTAATGGAATCCGAACTCTTTGGTCATGAAAAAGGCTCATTCACTGGCGCCTACACCAAAAGAGCCGGGCGTTTTGAACAGGCCAATGGCGGCACTTTATTTCTAGATGAAATTGGTGATATGCCTGCCGAACTTCAAACCCGCTTATTACGGGTCTTGTCAGACAATGAGTTTTATCCTGTAGGTGCGCACACCTCGGTTAAAGTGGATGTCCGTATCATTGCCGCCACGCATCAGAATATTGAGTCGCTGGTGGAACAAGGCTTATTCAGAGAGGATTTATTTCATCGTCTCAATGTGATTCGCATACATATTCCTCCCCTACGCAACCGCAAAGAAGATGTCCCCATCTTGATGCGTCATTTTTTGCATCAGGCAGCGATTGAACTGGGTAGCGAAGTCAAACTGTTAAAACCTGAAACAGAGGCTTACCTCAGTACCCTGCCCTGGCCAGGTAATGTTCGACAACTTGAAAATAGTTGTCGCTGGTTAACCGTGATGGCCTCAGGTAGAGAAATTCATTTAGACGACTTACCCCCTGAACTAAGCACAAACGAGAAAGATGTTTTGCAGGATAAATCCAGTCGATGGGATTTATTATTGGAAAATTCTGTCAGGCATCATTTACTGGTCGGTGATAATGGAATAGCCAAAACCGTTATTGCGGAAGTTGAAAGCATACTGATCAAAACAGCATTACAACATACCTGTGGAAGAAGACATGAAGCGGCACTCCTTCTGGGCTATGGGAGAAACACGTTAACCCGAAAAATTAAAGAGCTCACGATTGATGCTGACTAGTCCTTATCAAGCAATGCGCTTGATGCATACTTAAGGATTGTTGCTTCGAGTTGACTCGCCCCCTGACAAATGCTGCTTTGCTACTTTGCTGTACCGGGGGATTTCCAGTTCGCTAAACAACTGCCTCCGTGCCTTCAGATCATGACATCCAATCGCCTGCATAATTATGTTTTGTGTCAGGTGAGGGGCGAATAACTCGATAAACGGATAAATATAAGGCTTGATATAGCCCTTGCTTTTAATGGCAACCTGACTACAACTGTGTCCAAACAAATGCGCCACACTCAATACCACTAAGTCTTTATCTAGCTCGGAGTTAATGGCCATATCGGCAATAATACCAATACCCAAGCCTAATCTAACATACGTTTTAATGACATCCGCATCAACAGCAGCGAGCACAATATTAGGCTGCATTTGCTGTTTTTTAAACACTTCATCCTGCTTATATCGTCCCGTAAATCCTTGCACATAGGTCACTATGGGATAATCAACAATATCAGCCAGGGTCAAGTCTGTTTTTTTTGCCAAAGGATGATCTTTTTTTGTAATGACACTTCGACTCCATTGATAACACGGTAGAGCAACCAATGCTTCCCGGCTGGCTAATACTTCTGTAGCAATGGCAATATCCACCTTGCCTTGCTCTAGCAGGTCAGCAACCTGCACGGGTGTTCCCTGATGAATACTCAGGTTAATATCGGCATGCAAGGATAAGAACTGCTCAACAATATAAGGCAACACATAACGCGCCTGTGTATGTGTGGTGGCAATCGCTATAGACTTTTGTTTGGTTGAAAACTCTTCTGCGGTCTGTTCGATATCTTTTATTTTATTTAAAACATCCTTGGCCAACACCAGCACCCGCTTACCTGCAGGTGTAATAGCTGTTAATTTCCGGCCATTCCTAACAAACAGAGAAAGCTGTAATTCTTCTTCTAAACACTTGATTTGCTTACTTATACCTGACTGCGAGGTACATAAAGCGATCGCCGCATTAGATATATTCAGCTGCTGCTTTTCTATTTCCAATAAATAGCGTAATTGCTGGAGTTTCATCGCTTAAATTTAGTTAGTACAAAATGGAATAACATTATAATTTTAAATTACTTTTAAATATATAATAATTCCGTTATATTTGCTCGCATTTTGCCATTTTAACTATCTTATCCGTGGAACTCATACATATTGCATCTGGTGCGCTGGTTGGTCTCATCATTGGTCTAACAGGCGTTGGTGGCGGCTCACTCATGACCCCTATTCTGGTACTGGGCTTTGGCATAGCGCCTGTTATTGCTGTTGGAACAGACCTGCTATACGCTGCGCTAACAAAATGTAGCGGCATTTACTTTCATCACAAAAACCGGACTATCGACTGGAAAATCGTGTGCCTATTGGGCAGTGGTAGCATTCCCTGTTCTCTAATCACTATTTATGTTTTAGGTCATTTTAAAGAAACCGGCTTTAATTATGATGAAATCATCATGGTCACACTTGGCATCATGCTGATCCTGACATCTTTTATTATTCTGCTAAAAAACAAATTACTGAACTTTATCCATTCCAATCATCCTGATTGCCTACTGGTCAATTTTGTCAGATCTTTTCGTCCACAAATCACCGTATTATGCGGCTGTTTATTAGGCTGTATAGTGACACTCTCATCAGTCGGTGCCGGCGCCATAGGTTCTGCCATTCTTTTTTTACTCTACCCGCGCAAATCGTCCATTGCTATTGTGGGTACCGATATTGCGCATGCCGTTCCGTTAACAGCCATTGCCGGATTAGGTCACCTTCACTTTGGCAGTGTGGATTTCGATTTATTATTGGGTTTATTAATCGGCGGCATACCCGCTATATATCTAGGCAGTCTGATTGGAAAAAGATTGCCCGATAACATATTACGCCCGTTAATTGCTTTGTTATTACTCGCCATGGGCATTAAATTAATATTTTCACAGTTTCCGGTTATGCTTTTTCTTGATACTTTCTCGCACCAAATATGGCAGAACCTATCCTTACTATGGTCGAACCTTCTGCTATAGCCGCCTTAAGATCGGCTGTCATACCAAAAGAAAATTCATTCAACTCAGGCATAGCTAATTGTGTCACCGCCTGATATAAGCCACGGTAAGGCTTGCGCTGATCTTCATATGCAACCGCAGGCTCAGGAATGGCCATGACGCCACGCAGGCGTATCTTAGGCAAGCTATTAACAGCCTGAATTAACTGCGGCAATTCAGCCAGCAGCACGCCCGATTTTGTGGCTTCAACACTGATATTGACCTGTAATAAAAGATTCAGATCCGGTAAATAAGAGGGTCTTTGTTCACTTAAACGTTTGGCAATTTTCAAGCGTTCAACGCTATGCACCCAGCTAAAGTGACGGGCAATCGCTTTGGTTTTATTGGATTGTATAGGGCCTATAAAATGCCAGCTTATATCAAAAGCGGCCAGTTCAGTCTGTTTAGCCAAAGCTTCCTGAAGATAACTTTCCCCAAAATGCCGTTGCCCTGCTTGATAGGCCAGTGCAATATCAGCAGCCGGCTTGGTTTTGCTTACCGCTAATAATTTAACGCTTTCAATTTCCCGTTTTTCTTGAGCCTCAGCCTGCCGAATCTGCGCTTTTATTTTATTAAGTCTTTGCTTTATTTCATTCATAACCATATTAACCCGGAATAGTTGCTAGTATTAAACCGCAACACTTTATAAAAGCAAAGAGATGAACTACTTTTATGGCTATCAACCCTGCTTATTGCAGGACTCTCCCATATCTAAGCATTTCAACTCCATGGAAACCCACTTATGGATATTGCTGAATTATTAACATTTTCTGTTCACCACAAAGCCTCTGATTTACATTTATCCGCAGGCTTAGCCCCTATGATCAGAGTGGATGGCGATATTCGCCGTATCAACATTCCTGCTTTGGATCATAAGACAGTACATGCCCTCATTCATGACATCATGAATGACAAGCAACGCAAAGATTATAAAGAATTCTATGAAACAGACTTTTCTTTCGCCTTACCCGGAGTCGCCCGCTTTCGTGTCAATGCCTTTAATCAACAACGGGGTTCTGCTGCGGTATTCAGAACCATTCCCTCTGAAATCCCTAGTCTGGAGGGTTTGAGAGCACCCAAATTTTTTGAGGAACTGTGTAGCACACCTCGCGGTATGATTTTAGTGACCGGCCCGACAGGATCGGGAAAATCGACCACGCTGGCAGCCATGATCAACCATATTAATATGCATGATTACGCCCATATTTTAACCGTGGAAGACCCCATAGAATTTGTCCATAAAAGTAGAAAATGTCTCATTAACCAGAGAGAAGTTCATCGCGATACACACAGTTTTAATAATGCATTACGTTCGGCTCTGCGTGAAGATCCCGATATTATCCTGGTCGGTGAAATGAGAGACCTGGAAACCATTCGTCTGGCATTAACAGCCGCTGAAACCGGACATTTAGTTTTCGGCACCCTACATACCACCTCTGCCGCTAAAACCATTAACCGTATTATTGATGTGTTCCCCGCCGCTGAAAAAGAGATGATCCGAGCCATGCTGTCAGAATCCTTACACGCCGTTATTTCTCAAACACTGCTCAAGAAAATAGGCGGTGGTCGAGTTGCGGCACATGAAATAATGATCGGCACACCGGCAATCCAGAACTTAATCAGGCAAGCAAAAGTAGCCCAAATGTACTCTGCCATGCAAACAGGGCGTAAAGACGGTATGCAAACATTAGATCAAAACCTGAAAGAACAAGTGGATAAAGGTTATATCACGGCAAAAGTAGCCCGGGCCAAGGCTATTAATAAAGATATCTGCCGCTAACAAAACAGCATTCAGGCCCATCACATCCCCGCCACGACCACATTGCCCTCCCGTGTGCAAGGGAATGAGCCATTAGCCTTTCCACAGCGACTCATGTGTTTTTTTGCTTTCTAATGGTTTCATAGGCTTTTCTTATTTTTTGAGTCTTTTCTTTAGCCATCGTCATCATTTCATCCGGCAAGCCTTTTGCTACCAATTTATCGGGGTGGTGCTGACTCATTAGTCGCCGATAAGACTTTTTAACCTCAGCCTCTGTTGCTGATGAAGAAACACCGAGTACAGCATAAGCATCTTGCAGTTGCTGCTCGGTTGATTGCTGCTGATAGCGCCCCTGAAAACGTTGTTGCGCCTGAATCTGTATTTTTATCCGCTGATATTCAATGCGTGAAATACCTAAATAACCACAAATGATATGCAAGACATTTTCTTCGGCCTGATCTAACACACCATCAGCAAATGCAGCCTGAATCTGTATTTCCAGAAACATGCGGGTCAAATTTGTTCGTCTGTGACATTCTTGCCGAAACTGCTGTAAGACATCCTGAATAGGAAAGTCTTCTGCTTTACCTTGTTGAAACAGGTGAATCGCTGTTTCCCGCATATCGCCTGACAACCCCAGCTCATCCATCACTTTTTTGGCCAAATTAATTTCGGCTGTCGTTACTTTGCCATCTGCTTTGGCAATATGGCCCATAACGGAGAAAGTAGCTGTAAAAAATGCCATTTGCACACGCTGCTGATCCCCTGGGTGCATCGTCTCATCCATTTCAATGCCACTCAAGCCTGCATCAAACTGATGCCCCACTGATGCCCCCAGAATAGCGCCTAAAGGCCCCCCCATTAAAAAACCAAATGCGCCCCCTACAACCTTCCCCATCCAACTCATACTTTTTCACTCTCTGCTGATGAAAATACACTAAATAATTATTTTAACATTTATAATAATTTACTTTTTACTAGTCCGCTTGTAACAGGGCTTTAATGGATATTATTGAACGAACATCAAACTGCAATACGGGGACATGTCCGCTGAAAAATATTCCTCGACAGCAATAATTTCACCTTGAATCACTGTTATTGAATTTAGTCTGGAAACCCGATTGAATTTTAATGATAAAATAGCAATAATTATTAATCATGCTATCGCCTGAGTGACACTCAACAACCCTATTGCCTATTAAATTTTTAACCGATTATGAACGCACCTGATGCACTTTTTGAATCATCCCTATCCAGTTTATCATTACTTTCCCGTGGTAAAGTCCGTGATATTTATGCGATAGATGAAGATCATTTACTCATTGTTACTACCGATAGATTATCCGCATTTGATGTAGTCTTACCTGACCCCATTCCAGGGAAAGGTCGCGTTTTAACCACGGTCTCTAATTTCTGGTTTCATAAGATGCAGAATCTGATCCCTAATCATTTAGCAGATCTTAGTCTGGAAGAGGTCATCCCCAATCCTGAGGAACGTTCCCAGGTCAGTGGCCGCGCAATTATTGTTAAACGTTTGAATCCGCTACCGGTCGAGGCCATTGTCCGGGGCTACCTTATCGGCTCGGGCTGGAAAGATTACCAACAATCCGGTAGCGTGTGTGGCATCGCCTTACCAGAAGGCTTGCAACAAGCCCAGCAATTGCCAACCGCTATTTACACCCCCTCTTCTAAAGCCGCGGTGGGCGATCATGATGAAAATATTACGTTTGAGCAAACCATTCCTTTACTGGGTGAAGAAATAGCTCAACAAATTAAACAAATCAGTATTAATCTTTATACTCAAGCCGCTGAATTTGCCCGACAAAGAGGTATTATTATCGCTGACACCAAATTTGAATTTGGTCTGGATAATGCCGGTAAATTATATTTGATTGATGAAGCATTAACCCCCGACTCTTCCCGGTTTTGGCCGGCAGAACAGTATCAGGTCGGAATCAGTCCCCCCAGTTTTGACAAGCAATATATAAGAGATTATCTGGAAACACTGAACTGGGATAAAACAGCACCTGGCCCATCCCTACCTCAGGAAGTGACCGAAGTATGTGCTGCTAAATATGCAGAAGCCGAACGTATCATCACCGCTGCCTAGCGATCAGCGTGCGATCATCCATCGCATTATCATTCCGGGCATTGTAGAGCGGACGCCAGTCCCTCTACAAAATCACCCTCACTGTCATGAAGAAGCACGGAGTGTTTCAACCGCGTCAATCGTTTGGAAAAAAACCTTGCCAGGACTCAAATGATTGAGAAAATCTGTTTGTTTCAGCTTATCCATAACAGGACCCTTAACCTCTGCAAGGTTAAGCACAATGGATCTGCCGGCTAAGGAATGGACAAAATGTTCCAATGCCTCACAAGCGGTGGTATCGATATGACTCACTGATGAAAAAATCAGCACCACATGTTTTAGAGCCCGAGTATTACTTGCTTGCTGCTCAATGAAGTCAACAATATAACTGACATTGGCAAAACTAATATTCTCATCAATTCTGATCAGTAACAAGTTGTTCCAGGTTTCGACTTGATAGCGTTTTACGTTCCTGAAATGTTCGGTGCCTGCTATTTGCCCCACCAGCGCAATATGCGGCCGACTGGTTCTGCGTAAAAAGCTCAAAATAGTAATAGCAACACCAAAGGCAATGCCTTCTTCAATACCCATAACCAGAACCCCCAGCAAGGTTATCAATTCAGCGAAACCATCACCTCGGTCATATTTCCAGGTTTTAACAATATCCCTCAGTTTTATCAAAGGAATAATAGCCACAAGAATAACCGCGGCTAAGGTCGCCTTCGGAATATGGGTAAATTGATCGGTAAAAAACATGACTGCCACACTAAGCAGAACCACTGCAATCAGCGTAGCCATCTGGGTACGGGCACCTGCAGAAAAGTTCACCATGGTGCGACTAAAGCCACCCGCCACAGACATGCCGCCAGAAAATGCAGTGACTATATTAGCCGCACCCAAAGCGACTAATTCCTGATTAGGGTCTATTTTCTGATTGCGTAAATTGGCCGTGACTTTTGCTATGGCTACGCTTTCTACATAGGCAATCATGGCAATAAAAAAAGCACTGGGTAACAGGGCTTTCCACTGCACAGCATTATCTATAAAGGCAAAGCTAAGGCTAGGAAAACCCGCTTGAATTTGTCCCACTATGGCAACACTATTTTGTTCAGCTAAGTGGTAAAAAGCAACGAGATAGGTAGTGATCACCACAGCTATTAGAGGTGCGCATTTGCCGATACCGATAATCCAGGTTTTTCTTACTTTCAACATCGTTAAAAACACAGATAGCGGTTTACCAAAAAACAATAACAAAGCAAGGCTAGCCCCTCCCAGAGCTACGGTATACTCATTGGTATGAGATAAATAAACACTATAACAACTGATATTGAAATCACAGGGGAGTTTTGACAAGCCCAGCAAATGAGGGATCTGACTGCATACAATAAGTATAGCCGCGCCACTGGTAAAGCCTGTCAATACAGGATGACTAATAAAGTTAACCAGCCCCCCCATTCGCAGTACCGCCATTAACAATAAAATCCCCCCGCCTTCTGCAGCCAGAATGACGGCATTTTCTACAGGACTCCCCAAGGCATTTATTTCGGGTGCCGATAAAACGCTGGCAATCATTATCGCAGCAATGGAAACCGGACCCACTGATAAGGTTCTGCTAGTGCCTAAAAACGCATAAATAGCAGGCGGTAAAATACTGGCATACAGACCCACCTGAGCGGGTAGCCCCGCTAGCATGGCATAAGCAATACCTTGAGGAACTAATAGAATGGCAGTAATAATGCCAGCAAACAGGTCGCCATTAAAATCTTGCCTGCTGTAACGCTTTAGCCAGATAAAAATGGGCATAGACCAAGTGTTATGAACTTTACTACTTTGAGTGGGGAACATACAGAATATTGTAGGGTGAGTAGGTGCTCGCCTAATCCACCATAAGCAATCCCGGGGCGAATAATTCTATTACGAATTCAGGCGACGCATATATTAAATATATACCAGCTTAATTACTGTTTGTTTACTCTGCGGGGTTGAGC
>JAPYOW010000054.1:12363-14305 GCA_029937975.1 Methylococcaceae bacterium
AAAAAACCACAGAGAATTTAAAACCCTTCGCTCTTACCTTCTCTGTGGTTAGCATTGAAGTTAAGAATCCTCTTTAGTGAATTTCTCTGCATAGGAAGTCTTATGAGGAATATCAATGCGATACCCTTTGATCATCAGCTGCCAGTATAACCATGGAAAACCAAAGATTTTACCCAGCCACCATAAGCGACTATTCGTTCTGGGATCCAAGAATGGGAATGAAGGCGTGACTTTCCCGTCATAAGAAAACTCAGCCAGCATCACTGTATTCAATGAAGTAGTGAGCGGACATGAGCCATAGCCATCATAACCCTCAACCAAGTCTTGACTCTCGATTAATTTAAGAATGTTATCAACAACAACAGGGACTTGTTTTCTCACGGCCGCAGCAGTTTTTGCATTCGGTGTAGAAGTCACATCACCTAAGCCGAAAACATTAGAATATTTATTATGTTGCAGTGTAAATTTATTAACATCAACCCAGCCACCTTCATTAGCTAAAGGACTGGTTTTAATAAAATCAGGGGCACTTTGAGGGGGGGTCACATGAATCATGTCAAATTCTTTTGTGACGGTCGATTTATTACCCTCTGCATCCGAAGTTTCAAATGTTGCTGTTTTAGCTGCGCCATCAATAGCCACCAGATTATGACCAAAATTGGTAGTGATGCCATAATCAGCAATGACCTTAGTTAAAGCTTTTGCAAAAAATGGAACACCAAACATACCGGGACCGGCGTTAAAAAATTCAACATTAACTTTGTCTGAAATACCTTGCTTGCGAAAACGATCAGCCGCTAAATACATGATTTTTTGTGGTGCACCCGCGCATTTAATCGGCATCGGGGGTTGGGTAAATAGAATATTTCCAGACTCCACTTTTTGCAAAGTTTCCCAAGTATATTCAACCACATCAACCGAATAATTACTGCACACGCTATTCTTTCCTAACGTCTCAGTCAAACCCTTAATTTTATTAAAATCCAGTTGCAAGCCCGGGCAAACCACCAAAAAATCATAACTGATAACATCACCTGATTTTAAGGTGATTTTATTATCATCGGGTTGAAAACTCTCACAATAATCCTTAATCCAGTGTATCGCAGGATTAATGATATCTGCCTGATTCTTGGTCGCTCTTTTTAAAGTATAAGCCCCGCCACCGATAGTGGTAAACCCTGGCTGGTAATAATGCTTCTCAGAAGGCTCAATCAAAGCAACCTCGATGGATGGGTTCTTACGATGCATATTATTTGCTGTAGACACACCAGCGGCACCGCCGCCAACTATGACTACTGAATGGTGTTGTTCAGACATTTCTTCCTCACTTATATATTCATTATAATTTACGTCCGCTAGCCAGTTCGCTCTTAATAAAAGCAAATTCATCCCAAAAACCCGCTAACCACCTGTGCTCTTCAAAAATTCAATGCATTTGAAGAATAGAATTAACAATAGTACCCTTTAAATCTGCTATTTCCAAGCCTGATACCAGCAATAAGATGCAAGCAATGAGTATAGTCAGGGTTAGCAGGGTTTTGACAGATAATTCAATACAAATACCATGGCCACAGCAGACGATAATGACGGTAGCCTAGTCTGTACCTACGGTTATCTGTCCAATGAAATGCCCAGAATAAGCCTGGGAGTTGGTAATCAACTCTGCTCGCCATGCCATAGTGATTACCCCACAGATCAACCATATAATAGTTTTTCAGAATACTGGCATTTTTAAGATTTTCCTTAATTTTAAAAGGAGAAATTCTTACTGTGATTGTTCATAGATAGCGTAAGATCCAGTATCTGCGGGGAAGAGAAAGACCCCGCGACATACACCGGGGCAAGCAAATAGCATACTAAACCCCCACCCCACCTAAATAAGGCATCAGCTATTGCTGAGCTAAGGAGTCGCATCAAGACGATGCCTTATTTGATAAAACAC
>JAPYOW010000009.1 GCA_029937975.1 Methylococcaceae bacterium
GTCTATTTTTTAAGGGCTTTTGCAAAAGCATTTGCCATAGAGCCTGCTGGTGGTGTTTGTGGCCTGGTGTGCGAAGGCGATTTTGGTGGCCGGGCTTTATTTTTCTTAACAACGGAGCTTGCGCCCGTCGTTTCGGCATGTGTTTTCATGGATAAGGCAATGCGTTGCCGGGCTATATCAATTTCCAGCACTTTGACTTTGACCATATCGCCTGTTTTTACTACTTCTCTGGGGTCTTTAACAAAAACATCGGCGAGATGAGAAATGTGTACCAGGCCATCCTGATGAACACCAATATCAACAAAGGCACCAAAATTAGCGACGTTGGTGATGACACCTTCCAGCATCATGCCTGACTGTAGATCCTTGATGCTTTCAACACCTGCTTTAAATTTCACACTTTTGAATTCAGGTCGGGGATCTCTGCCCGGTTTTTCAAGTTCTAGAAGAATATCGGTAATAGTGGGTAGACCGAAAGTTTCATTGGTATAGTTGGCTGCATTGAGACTGCGTAAAAACTGATGTTGTCCCATTAGTTGGCTAATAGGTTTACCGGTATCTTTGATAATGGCATTAATGACCGGGTAGGTTTCAGGATGCACTGCGGAAGCATCCAGAGGGTTGTCACCGGACATAATTCGTAAAAAGCCTGCGGCTTGTTCAAAAGCTTTTTGACCTAGTCTCGGTACTTTCTTCAATTGCTGGCGGTTTTTGAACGGACCGTTATCATTACGGTAAGCAACAATATTGTCACTGACACTGCTGGATAATCCAGAAACCTGTTTTAACAGCGCAGCGGAGGCGGTGTTGACATCGACACCGACGGCATTCACACAATCTTCAATCACGTTGTTCAGACTTCTAAGCAGTTGCACTTGATTGACATCATGCTGGTATTGGCCAACGCCGATAGATTTAGGTTCAATTTTAACCAGTTCTGCCAAGGGGTCTTGTAGGCGTCGGGCGATAGAAACCGCACCACGAATAGTGACATCCAGATCAGGAAATTCTTTGCTCGCCAGTTCAGAGGCAGAATAGACCGAGGCACCCGCTTCTGAGACGATGATCTTGTTAAAAGCAAGGTCTTGATGCTGTTTCATGAGATCTGCAACCAGCTGATCTGTTTCTCTTGAGCCAGTACCATTGCCGATACTGACTAAATTCACCTGATACTGTTTAATGAGTTTTGCCAAGGCATTGATGGATGCATCCCATTGGTGTTTAGGGGCATGGGGGTATAAGGTGTCATAAGCCAGTAATTTTCCGGTAACGTCTACCACCGCTGCTTTGACCCCAGTTCGTATGGCAGGGTCAAGACCCAGAGTGATTTTTTGACCGGCGGGGGCTGCCAGCAATAAGTCTCTGAGGTTATGGGCAAACACCTTGATGGCTTCAAGTTCTGCGGCTTCGCGTAAGCGTAGTTTTAAATCCAGATCAATACGGGTAAATAATTTGACTTTCCAGGCCAGACGAGCCACTTCAGCCAGCCATGTCTCTGCCGGCCGGGTGGTGTCGCTTATGTGCAGATGTCGTGCGACCCGCTGTGCACAGCGCTGATGTTGTTCTTTATCATCCTGTCCTGGTTTTAAGGTCAAAGACAGCAGACCATCATTCCGGCCCCTGAATAGCGCTAGTGCGCGATGAGAGGGGATTTTATGGATGGCTTCCTGGTAATCAAAGTAATCTTTAAATTTGATAGCTTCGGCGACTTTATCCTTATTAACCGTGGCATAAAAGATGCCTTGCTGCCAGATGTGTTCACGGAGCTCATTCAGCAGTTCGGCATCTTCAGAGAGCATTTCCATAATGATTTGTTTCGCGCCGTCTAATGCTGCTGTGACATCAAGAATATTTTTATCAGGATGCAGATAGGCAAGTGCTAATTGTTCGGGGATGACGCTACGATCTGCCAGGATTTGGTCGGCCAGCGGTTCTAAGCCTGCTTCACGGGCTATCTGGGCTTTATTTCTGCGCTTGGGTTTGTAAGGCAGGTATAAATCTTCTAATAAGGTTTTAGTTTCCGCTTGCTGGATGGCTTTTTCCAGCGCAGGCGTTAATTTATTTTGAGAGGCGATAGTTTCAAGAATGGTCTCTTTACGACTGTTTAATTCGCGTAAATACAGGAGTCGTTCATCCAGTGTGCGTAGCTGAATGTCATCCAGTCCACCGGTCAGTTCTTTTCTATAACGAGCAATAAAGGGGACGGTTGCACCGTCATCTAGCAAAGTGACTGCGGCAGTGACTTGTTTTATGTTAACGGCTAATTCGTTAGCAATTTGCTGGATTATGTTCATTATTTGAGATTTGTATTCAAAAGCCCAGCATTGTAGCAGTTATGACTGAAATTTGACTTAAGTCTTATTAGGGTAGAATGATGGTTTTATTTACAACAAAGACATCGACAAATGAAAACAAGAGATCGTCGACAAGGTATCGTGCTGGTTCATACGGGAGAAGGTAAAGGCAAGTCTTCCAGTGCTTTAGGGATGGTGTTTAGAGCGGCAGGCTGGGGCATGAAAGTGTGTGTGATTCAGTATATTAAAGGCCAGTGGCAGACAGGCGAGCAGAAAGCAGCAGAGCGTTTTGATAATATTGAATGGCATGCCATGGGTGATGGCTTTACCTGGGATACTAAAAATCCAGCACAAGATATCAAAACCAGTCGTGAAATCTGGGAGTTTAGCAAAGAGAAAATTTTATCACAGGAATACGATCTGGTATTGCTGGATGAAATTAACTATTGTTGTGGCTACAATTGGATTCCGGGGCAAGAGATAGCCGATTTTATTGAGCAGCAGAAACCGGCCTGGATGCATCTAGTGTTGACCGGGCGTAATGCTGCCCCCGAAGTCATTGCTGTGGCCAACACGGTAACCGAAATGCAGAAAATAAAACATGCTTATGGGCAAGGAATTAAGGCTGAGCAAGGGGTTGAGTTTTAGTGTTTAGTGAACGGGAGAAAGGCTGGAGGGCATAGCACGTTGAATTTGTTCTTGCGGTGCCGCTTATTTTGGCTGGCAGGGTCTGCGTCAATGAACACGGTGATAAATCAGCAATTGTGTTCCTTAATTGTGTGAGCGCAGGTGAATTATGCGGCAGACTGCGAATGCAGTTATTGATGTGTCCGCCCGGGTTTATTCAAAGTGATAGGTACATTTTAAGGGGCGGTGTTTTTCGGGCACTGGCTTTGTTGTCAGTCAGATTAAGGATTGGCGAGACAGGCATGCAGTCGCTTAGTTTTTTTGATAGACTGTAGTATCGTGACATAGAAATGAGACAGGGACTCAGGGAATTATTGATCCAAGTCTAAATATACAATTACAGGAGATTAAAGATGGGGCATACACAAAAATTAATGATAGCTATTCTGGGTGTTTTTGCTGCAGGTTTTATTATGGTAGGGACCAATGAAAACCAGACCGAGGAGCAAAGAGAAGGAGCGGCAATGATCAGAGCAGTTGCTGCAATGCAAGGTATGGCCAGCCGGAAATGTCCTAAGTTAATTAAAAAATATTCAGGAAGCCATCCTACTTCTTTGGTTTCGAGAACCGACTCTGACCATGCAACTTATTTAACGCTGGAATGGAAAGGGGATAAGACTGATAACTTTAAGTTGGCAACTTGTACATTACAAGTGAGTCTGGGTGGTATTTCCAAGCTGGTAATTGATGGAAAAGTGATGATTGATAAAGAATAGCAGGTTTGTTCGGCATGTCGGATATGGATGATATGCCGTATTAACTAAGAGAGGACGTTTGATAGATTAACTCTGTAATGCCTTGTTGCAGAGTTCAAAAAGATATTTGAAATAGAGAAAAGACCTTCATGGCTTGATTTTTCTTATGGTCTCTATACTCTGGTTTTCCATGGCAATTTAAGCTTTCCACGGTAATCTGGTTAGGTCAGAAGGGAGAAGTCCGGTCGCTTAAGAAAACAATGGGTCAGTAGCCCAGGTCCACAGACAGAATCAATCCGATAGCGTGTACGTTATGGTGGATGAGCATAAACAGCGTTTGCAACTTTCCTATCCGGCGCTGAAAACCAGGGAAACGGAGCGATAGCGAAGTGATGGTTTATAGTCCGCCGTAGGCGACAGGGCCATCTGCCAATCCGACGTATGCGATAGCATGCGAGGGCGGCTAAAATTTCACTCCGACAGTCGTTAAGTCATTGGGGTGGACGAACCGGGGCCTAATGATTCGCCGTGAGGTGAATCAATTTTTGTGACATAGAGTCCCAAAATCTTTATTGAGGCGAGCGCACTGCCCGCCTACTTCACTTTTAACCGTATCTGATATCACCGGGTGATGTGTGCTGGTGACGATAGTTGATGACAGATGAAATACAACAAGAGAGAAAGAGATAATGGCAAAAGAAAGCAAAGGTTTTTTAAAAACCTGGAAAGATGATCGAGGATTTGGTTTTATCAAACCTGATGATGGCAGCGATGATATTTTTATACATATTTCAGCATTAGGGGAATGTGTAAGACGCCCGCATCGTGGTGATGTTATTTTTTATCAGGTGGAACATTCTGATGATGGTAAGTCCAAAGCGGTTAATGCGACGATTGAAGGTGTAGAGTCCGTTGCTCAAAAAGGGAGTAAGCAGTGGATATTGCTTGCACTTTCTTCTTTAGGCCTGGCTGGTGTGGCTGTAGCGACTTATTTTTTAGCCGCAGGGTGAAGCTGATCATGCCGTACAATTCTATTTCGGAATGGGGATAGTTATCTGACACAGTGGTGTCGAAGAGAATGTTGACTACAGGATGGTGCGACTCCGCACCCTTTTTGGCGACAGTTCAGCATTCCTTCCCCACCTAAAATATTCTGGTTTTTACACATTTTTAAAGGCAGCAGGCGATAAGAGACTGGGGGGTAAGACGCTAGTGGTCATTGTTGTTTTCTTTATGGGTGGTTTTTTGCCTTGTGCATGATTGCAGCGCTTATCTAGTCTTTGGGCTGCAACCAAGCTGTCGGCTATTGTCTACAAGCGGATGGCTGAGTGGCAGGGTTTGTCCCCTGTGCTTGTGGCTTAGAGCGAATGCTTGGTACTGAGTCTCCATGCCTGTGTTTTGCCTCACCATCCACCAAGCAAGATGCATGCATTTACGAGTCTCAGGCCGGTCAGTTGATTGTTTTTTTTCTGGTCATGAAAAGCGTACTGCAAATTAAGTTCTGAGCGGGTTTCTCCGCAATTTTTTTGAAAGCATAAAAAAACCGGGTTGAACCGCTGTAATATTGATGTACTGACGATGGCAGCACAGGAACTCGCAACAAAAAACGGGGGCTGTACTAGCCGGAACAGTTAGCAGTGCAGGGATGATAGAGTAGAATGTGGAGGCATAAAATGATACAGTTATACTTCTTTTAGTGGCTAATCAACATCAATTTAAATCCATGAAAATGCCGAACAGAAAAATGAAAAATTTTATTTGTGTACTGCTAACCAGTTTTTTGATTTCAACTTTATTGAGCGCTTGCTCTGACGATGAACCAGAAATAAAGTTTAATCATCCGCACACAAATATAGGGAGTTTAAAGAAGCATACGTTTGAGCATAAATTTGCAGATCAGTGTGTGGCACGGGAACTTAAAAACTCAGTCAATAAAGTAGAAGATAAAAAGCGATTTGCTAAATCTTGTATGTGTATTGCCACCCGAATGATGAGAGAGTTAACAGAAGTAGAAGCTGAAAAGTTTTTGGTTCAGAAAAAGAATACCCAGTCATTAAAAATGAGTTTTGATGAAGCGGCTTATTTTTGTTTGCAAAAAACAGCCAGCCCCAAGTCGCCGACTTTATTTGGCCGAAGATAACTTGCCGAAGGCCAGGTGTTAACCTGGGACTTGTCATGGGACTAGATTCACGTTCAGATATCAGCCCCATGGCATGCTAGTCAGGCAGTCGACAGCTCTCTATAGTTTTTGATGATGCTGGGGGTCATGTCGGTATTGCCCCGGGACGTCTTCACAGCTTGACAGACAGAGTAAAGTAAAGAGAATTAGCAGCAGTTTTTTCATTAGACTCTCCCGCAATAGAAGTTGAATCCTTTTCCTCATGCTAACAGGTATTAACCCATGAAAAGTAGTTTTTATGCCTATTTATCACGATTACGGTGGATAAAGCGTTGGGGCTTAAAGCGTAATGCCTATGAAGAAAATGTGATGGAGCATAGCTGGGAGGTTTCGGTGATTGCTCATACTTTGGCATTGATTAAAAATAGATATTTTGACGGTCAACTGGATGCTAATGCGATAGCTACAGCGGCTTTATATCACGATGTTACGGAGGTCATAACCGGTGACTTACCGACACCTATCAAGTATCATTCCACAGCCATTACCACGGCTTATAAAAAAATTGAGCAGCAAGCCGAGAAAGAATTGATCAGTTTGTTACCCGAAAAATTACAGGCTGACTTTCAACCCTTTATTCAAAGTAATACGCTGCCAGAAGCGCATGAAATCATCATTAAAGCTGCGGATAAAATATCTGCGTATTTAAAATGTCAGGCAGAGCTTAAAGCGGGCAATAAGGAGTTTGAGATGGCCGCTGCACAATTAGTCGAAACTTTGGAACAATCACAACAGCTCGAAGTGATTTTCTTTATGCGCAATTTTGTACCCAGTTGTGGATTAACTTTAGATGGTTTAATGAAAACTAACTGAATACTGACGTATAATTAACTGTGCTTTTTGGGTTGCGTCGAATTTATTCGAATGCTGAACCCTATAGCCTGTTGTCGGCATCTTTGAATTTGCACCGGCAATAGTTACTTGAAAAAGTCTTGGGCGTGGGGCCTGATATACGATCCTTTGTACCATCCGGACGTTATCAATAAATTCCTTTGCTGATAACCAGCAACATTGAAATAAAAGAGGACAGAATGAGAAAATTTGTAAAACCATTAATTGCCAGTGCTTTGATCTTTACCTCGGCAGGTGTTTATGCACAGGGCTATTCGGTACAAAAAATTAAAAAAATAGTGAATGTCATGGATGCTAACACGGATAGCAAAGTGGCCTATAAGGAATACTATGAACAAACAGTCACTGATAATAAAGACTCACTAGATACTAATCGTGATGGATATATTACGGCCGGTGAAGTTGTGATTGAAATCACTGAAGATCTTATTGCAACGATAAAAGAAATGAGAAAGCAGGGCGTTCCGGAAGCAGCGATTAATAAAACCGTAGCGCAAGAGCTGAGTACCGCAGGAGCAGAGGCGGAAGCCTTGATTAAAAAAATGGATACAGATGGGGATAACCTGGTCGAACCTGAAGAACTTGATGCTTATCAGCGTAAGGCATTTAATGCGCTGGATAAAAATAAAGATGGTGTTATTTCACTCAGTGATGTGAAACAGGGTCGTAGTAGTGGCTATCCGATTCGTCAGCACTGATCGTTTTAAGCCTACGCTCCCCGACTTCTTTTCGGTATTCTGTTAATAGCTTTGTCTACAGAGGGGTCGGTAAAGGGCATGGCAAACCTTGTTGTTGCATAACAGCGATATCCCTGCTCTGTACCTAGGCAGGAGGGCATATTTTGCCTGCAGGGATGAGGGTCTTTGTTCTTGTCTTCCTTAGGGGGTTGTCCGCTGTTTGTCGGTTCCAGACCTGGCGAGGGTGTTAATCAACTCCTCCGGGGTTCAGCGCCGGGATATTGCCCTGTGTTTTACGGTCAATGGCTTACCCTGTTTTCAAAAAAACGTAAGATGTTTGGGAAATGCGGCCGTATGCATCATGCTTGACATGATGCGCTGTTAACACGCATAGTATTGTCAGGGCTGTTGTGTAAACCTTGTAATAGATTGCGTGTGCAGTCTCTTATACCGGGTGCTCCACCCGCTTAACACGAAAGATATGCGCTGCTTTGACGGACTTGTAGCCGGGTGAGGGATTTACGCCGACTTTTTTAACTGAAATAGGTTCCTGATTCCTGTCCAGACGGTTTCTCGTCAATGTCTATACCATTATCTACACCCAGGCTGGCAATACCTGAGTAGCTATAATCAATATTGAATTTCCCTATGTTTAAAAATTTTTTCCCACAGTCAAATATTTCGATTAAGGATAACCTGGTATGGTTATTTAGGTTTAGAAATGTGACGATTATAGGGGAATCGCTATTACTGCTGATTTCTATTTATGGCCTGAAAATTCATTTACCTATACAACATCTGTGGCTGGTTATCTTTTCAATTTGTTCGATTAATCTTTATACCTGGATGCGTTTCAAGACGGATGAGCCGGTCAGTGAATTAGAGGTTTTTTTTCATATTACCCTGGATGTTTTCGCCTTAACCTCATTGCTTTATTTAACAGGGGGTGCCGCTAACCCCGTTATCTGGGTTTTTCTATTTCCTGTGATTATTTCCGCTATTATGCTGCCACGGGCTTATGTCTGGAATATGGTTGTTCTGACGTGTTGTATGTATACCCTTCTGATTGGCTATAACACACCTTTACCGGCAATAGAGCCGCATATTCCGGATCTTGATCTTGTCAGTGTGGAAATGCAGCATTATTTGCATGATATACAGGACGAGCAATATTTTGATTTACATGTTTTTGGCATGTGGTTTGGTTTTATTGTTAGTGCGGGGCTGGTTGCATTTTTTGTCGGGGAATTATCTAAAGCATTAAAAGAAAGGGAAAGACATCTCTCCGATGCGAGAGAAAATGCCTTGCGCGACGAGCGTGTTATTTCGTTAGGTACGCTGGCTGCCAGTGCAGCGCATGATATGGGAACGCCTCTTGGAACGATGGCTATTCTCACTTATGAAATGGAACAGGATTATCCTAAAAAACAGTATTATGATTTAAATCAAAAGATCATGATTCTAAGTCAGCAAATTGTACGTTGTAAAGATGCGTTGTCAGTGCTTTCGGCATCAGCGGGTGAGATGAGGGCAGAATCGGGTAAATCTATGACTTTGATTGAGTATTTTGATGAAGTTCTAAATTTATGGCGAGCGCATAATACGACAACTAAGCTGAATCTTTATATTACGCCCACAGCGGTCGATTTTAATGGCCATATTATTGCTGATAGAACATTAACGCATTCCATTATTAATATTTTAAATAATGCTGCGGAAGTCTCACCAGCAGATAAAGGGATAGACTTTAATGCTGACTGGGATGATCAGGTTTTACATTTAAAAGTCAGAGATTTTGGCCCCGGCTTTCCAGAAGAAATTATTGGTTTTGCAGGTAAGCAACCGGTTAAAAGTAATAAGCAGGGATTGGGGGTCGGTCTGTTTTTGACCTACACCACAATAAACCGGCTAGGTGGGGAAATAAAATTTGTTAACGTGGAGTCGGGTGGCTCTTGTGTTGAAATTACACTGCCGCTATTAATCAGGAGAGAAGCCTCTGAACTTTCTGAAGTCTGATGACTCAACAGCGGGTATTCTGAGTCGTATTGCCGTGAATCGGTAACACTGTTTTTGGTAATGAAAATAACATACCGATTCAGACTTTAGCGTATTATTAAGCTTTCACTCTACACCGAGATGAGATGATGATGAAGGAAATGGAGAAGCCACAACTGTTGTTAGTGGATGATGATGAAACTTTCTGTTCTGTGCTGAAGCCTGCTCTGGAAAAAAGAAATTTTCAGGTGACGGTTGCCTATAATGTAAAAGATGGTATTTCTCTGGCAGAGCAGACAGAACCGGAGTTTGCCATTATTGATCTGCGTATTGGCTATGATTCGGGTCTGGAATTAGTTAAAAAATTAATTTCGTTGGACGATAACACGCATATAGTCATGTTAACAGGTTACTCCAGTATTGCTACGGCGGTAGAGGCAATGAAACTGGGGGCAATACACTATTTAACCAAACCTGCGAACACGGATGAAATTGTTAATGCCTTGTATAAAAAGGAAGGCGATTCCTCAATTGAAATCAATCAAAATCCCTTGTCGGTTAAACGGTTGGAATGGGAGCATTTGCAGAAGGTGCTCATGCAACATGAGGGGAATATTTCTGCTGCGGCTAGAGCATTAAATATGCATAGAAGAACCTTGCAAAGAAAGCTGGATAAACGGCCGGTTAGAGAATGAGGCCCTTGTCAAACCCTATCCGTCACCCTGCATAGAGCCATTGCGCTCAAGTTGCTGTAAAAATTCAGTCTTGCGTCTTTAGTTCTTTTTTTGCGGCGTCCCAATAGGCATCTAATTCAGCTAATTCACAATCTCTCAGTGTACGAGAGGATGCGGCCACTTGTTGTTCAATATAATGGAAGCGCCGGGTGAATTTCTGGGTCGCCTGTTTAAGGGCTAATTCCGGGTTTACCTTTAGATGTCGCGCCAAATTGACGGTGACCAGTAACAGGTCGCCAATTTCCTCTTGAATATGGGCTTGATCCTGATTCACCCAGGCTTCTTTAACTTCATCCAGCTCTTCCAGAACCTTATCAAAAACCGGTGCAGTCTCAGGCCAGTCAAAACCATGATGAGAGGCTTTATTTTGTATTTTCTCGCAATGAATTAATGCCGGAAGGTTAATGGCGACACCGGATAAAACACTCTCCGGTTTAGGCGATTTATTTTTTTCTTTTCGTTCGCGCTCTTTTGCCTCATCCCAGCCCTTTTGCTGTTCATCAGCATTGTTATACCTTACCCCTGAAAAAACATGGGGGTGACGGTTAATGAGTTTATTCGTAATGGTTTCGGCAACCTGTTCAAAATTAAACAAGCCTTGCTCATTGGCGATTTGAGAATGAAAAACCACCTGTAGCAAAAGGTCACCCAGCTCTGAGCGTAAATCATCCAGATCATTACGTTCAATGGCATCAACGACTTCATAGGCTTCTTCAATGGTGTAGGGAATAAGGCTGTTAAAATCCTGTTTTAAATCCCAGGAACAACCTTTGTCTGGGTCACGTAAATGTGCCATGATTTCCAGTAGTTTTTTTGTTTGGCTTAGGCTGGACACGTTATAGTATTTTTAAGGTTGAAAAAGAAAGCGTGGATTATAGAGTGGCTGAGGCTGGTCAGTGCGCATAGCGCCCCCCGACAGAGCATAAACGCTGGGTTGCAAGCGTGTGCAATCCAGCAGGGCGATAAATCGATATTGGCGAAGCCGGTTAAAATGCGCAGCCAAAACTTTCAATATAGCGTTCTTTAAATGTATCAAGGGTGAAGCTATGATTCTGGGTGCCATAATGTTCTATTTTTATAGATCCCAATAACGAGGCGATGCGCCCCGTGGTTTCCCAGTCATATTCATTTATGATGCCATATAATAACCCGGCGCGATAAGCATCGCCACAACCTGTGGGATCGGCTAATTCTTTTGCTTTGACGGCAGGAATTTTAATGCGTCGTCTACCGGAATAAATGATAGAACCCTTGTCACCCATGGTGACGATTAACGCATCGACGCGTTTGGCCAATTGCTCCAGTGATAAACCTGTGCGTTCTTGCATGAGTTCAGATTCATAATCGTTAAAGGTTGCATAGGTGGCCAAATCCAGAAGCTCAAGCAATTCATCGCCATTAAACATAGGCATGCCTTGCCCGGGATCAAAGATGAAGGGAATATTCTGTTCCACAAATTGCTGGGCATGTAGCTGCATGCCTTCTTTGCCATCAGGTGAAACAATACCGATACGGATATTATCGCTATCAGGAACAGAAATTTTATGAGAGTCGCTCATTGCCCCCGGATGGAATGCAGTGATCTGGTTATCATCTTCATCGGTAGTTATATAGGCTTGGCCCGTATAATGATTATCCAGTGTTTTTATATATTGCGTAGAGATTTGATTACAATTTAACCATTGTGAATACGGCTCAAAATCATGACCTACCGTTGCCATGATTAACGGGTTTTCACCTAATAATTTTAAGTTGTAGGCAATATTCCCTGCGCATCCTCCGAACTCCCTGCGAATGACAGGAACCAAAAAAGACACGTTAAGCATGTGGACTTTATCCGGCAAGATATGGTTTTTAAATTTATCATGGAAGATCATGATGGTATCGTAGGCCATAGAACCACAAATTAATGCACTCATTCTGACTCTTCCTTATTTAAATTAAAATAATTAGCCAAGTCGCTATTGCCATAAAGATCAACAACATGACAGAGGCGGGCCCTAGGTCTTTTGCTATTTTCGCTAGCTCATGATGTTCTGTAGCTATTATATCGATAACCGCTCAATAGCAGAGTTCAATAATTCAGCGAATAATACCAGCACAACTGTGCCTATTAATAAGGCTTTGTTAGTACTTTTTTTCTCCTAGCCAAAAGGCTAAAGGGGTTGCCACTATTGTAATAGTGACCTCTTGTCTAAATGCCTGTTCATTTTTTTAGGCCGCTTTAAATTCAGCAATAGAAAAATAGCATTAATAAATCGCTTAAATCCTTGTTTATTTTAGTAACTTACAGCTACTTTTTATTCATCAATCATGAGTTGATAGGCGGATGCATCCATTAAGCTATTAAGCTGTTCGGGTGACTCGGTTTTAATGCAGAATAACCAGGTAGCAAAAGGTTCATCATTGACCTGCTCTGGAGAGTCTTCCAGTTCTTCATTAATAGCCGTGACGACTCCTGTGACGGGGCTAAATAAATCAGAGGCGGTTTTGACAGATTCTACAACCGCGCATTGTTCTCCAGCGGTTAATTGTCTGCCGACTTCAGGGAGATCGATATAAACTAAATCACCTAATTGTGCCTGTGCAAAGTCAGTTATGCCAACGCGAACGGTATTGTTTTCTTCCAGTACAGACCATTCATGTGATTTTGCATATTTTAAGTTTTCTGGCATATCACTCATTTCTATCCTCTTCATATCATAACGCATGTAAAAAATCAGGTTTAAGGCAAAAGGGGTTTATTGCACCCTCTGCAGTATATTGTAAACACCACAAACATTATAAACTGTAAATCCCTGCGGATCACTTGATGGCCTTTTACACGGTTTTTTATTATGAACTATCCTGTGCATGGTTTTTTGTTTTTTTTCGCGTTATTGATATAGCTCTCGTGTCGTTGCTTTTGAATGGGAGTGGGCAGCCGGAAACGACAGGAGATATTTACAGGGTGCGCAATACTCGCTCATCGTCGTGGATGGTTGCTAGGGTAAGAGTGATGATGAGATGCAGGCTGATCGAATTCAGGTGCACCGTAAAGAGTTTACTTAGCAATAGGGAGGGCGTTAGCAGTCTGGATAGTGAACTTTGTATGACAACAGGCAGGGCTGACTGCCTGCAGTATCACTGCTCTGGCAGTTGTCATCATAAAAAGTGATAAAGCGTCCTTTTGTTCTATGGCCGTAGTTTTCAACCGCTAAATTTAGCTGATAGCGTGGATAATAAAAATTTCCAATATTGAAAAAGTCGTGGATTGCAGCGCCCTCGAGCTGTTATCTCATGACTTAAATCTTAAATAGCGGATGAAAGATGGCGATATGTTTTGTTGGTTTAAAAGGCGTAGTTTGCGACTATTGAAATAAAGGCTAACGGCGACCTTTACTGGAGGGTTTCTCAAAGTTAACGCGTAGGGGCTTGCCCTTGAAGTCTTTGCCATCAAGGTTGGTAATGGCCATGCGCGCTTCATGCCCTTCCATTTCAATAAAGCCGAAGCCTTTACATTCGCCTGAAAAAATATCAGAAACCAGTTGTAGAGACCGAATTTTACCGTATTGAGAAAACAGGTCTGTAATATCTTGTTCGGTGGTAGAAGAAGGAAGGTTGCCAATAAATAGTTTTTTCATTAAGAAGTCCTTATTTTTTATGCGATATAAACGCAAACAGATGTAGTCCAGTGACGCGAACGAAAAAAACTGTCGGTCAGGTTCTATTCGTTACAGGTGCTTTTTTTGCGCTCGTATTTAAAATACGAGCCTAGGATCGTTTACAATGTGGTCTTTAATGCAAGGTGCGAGGGCGGTATTCAATCCTCGTTTCTTGGCAAATATTTCAACCTACTTTTTAACTACAATTAAGTGAATTAATGAAGAAGAGTGCCGAATGCTATTTATTAAAGGGATGTATGATCAGATCGGTATTATAACCTACTTGTTGAGAATAAACCTAAATTATACCGTGTTGCCCACGTCAGTGACGTAGGCTTGAAGCCGTAGTGGTGGCAATGCGGATCGTTGTGCGCCAGAGAGAGATTGCTCGGGGAGGTTAATTACTGCTTGTACGCCAGATGGGCATGGACGTTATGGGAATAGCCGGAGGCAAAAGCGTTGCCGTAAAAAATGCGGGGATTGCCTCAGGGCGGTTTCTGTGTCCTGCGATTGACAAAACTCAATAGGCGATAAAGTCCGCATCCGTACTCCCGGAAAGGGTGATTGAGCGGTTTTTAGACTAAATGACTGATGAGGTTAAAGCAGCGTTAGCTCAAGGTTTATGGGGCTATACTGAGAAACTTTCGCCACAACCACATTCTCCTTTTACATTGGGGTTGTTAAACTTAAATGACTCATTGATACCTTCTCGGGCATAATCAAGCTCAATACCATCTAATTTATCCAGATCGCTGGATTTCACCAGTACGTTGACGCCAAATTGTTGAAAGATAACTTCATCTTCAGCCTGTTTATCTGCATAATCGAGGACATAAGAAAATCCTGAACAGCCGGAAACCTTGACGCCCAGTTTTAATCCTATCCCCGTTCCTCTTTGTTGTAATTGCTTTTCAATTTGCTTTGCAGCATTTTCTGTTAATGTAATTGACATGGGGTGACTCATTTATAAATGTGAAAAATTTTTTAAGGCCTGAATAAACTCGGCAATTTCTTGCTCAGTGTTTGATTTTCCGAGGCTAATGCGGATCGCACTTTTTGCTAATGGGCGATTAACACCCATGGCGGTTAAAACAGAACTGGCTTTTCCTCCGCCAGAGGCGCAGGCAGAACCGCTGGATACTGCAATATTTTTCTGGTCTAACTGCATTAGCAACATTTCGCCATCCAGGCCTTTAATACCAAATTGCACTGTATTCGGTAGTCGTTGTGCGTTTTCAGCAAAAATGACCATGCCAGGGATAGTATGCAATGCCTTTTCCAGTGTGTTTCTTAACGCCAGGCAATGACTGGAGCGTTGTTCTAACTCAAGTTTTGCTAATTCAGCTGCTTTACCAAAACCGACAATTGCGGCAACATTTTCAGTGCCTGCGCGCCAGCCGTTTTCCTGTCCTCCACCGACTAATTGGGGTGAAATGTTAACTCTTTTATTGACAACCAATGCGCCACAACCTTTAGGTCCATATATTTTATGGCTGGATAAGGACATCAAATCGACATCTAATTGGCGAAAAGAGATGGGGATTTTCCCCGCCGCCTGAATGGCATCAGTATGTATGACAAACTGTCTGTTTTTATTGCGAGCGCTTAATTGGGCAATGTTCTGGATGGCACCATGCTCATTATTGGCTAACATGACTGAGACAAAGTCAATCGAATGGGGTTCACAAAGTAATGCCTCAACTGATTCCGTTGCTATTAAGCCATCTTGATCAACCAGCAGTGAAAAAACCTTGAGTGCTGTGTTTTTAGTTGCCGGTTCTAGGATAGAAGGGTGTTCAATGCTTGAAATGACAGCGCTGGCGTTTACGCCTGCGGTTTGTAGGGCAAGGCTATTGGCTTCTGTTCCTCCGCTGGTGAAAACAATCTGTTCAGTGGAGGCATCCACTAAAGCGGCAACTTGTTCGCGGGCCGTATCAATGGCACTGCGAGCAACCCTGCCGGCACGATACAAACTGGATGGGTTGCCGTAAAAGGTGTTCAGGTACGGTAACATGCACTCTACAACACGCTCATCTATGGGGGTTGTGGCATTATGATCAAAATAGATCATTTATACCACAGCGGATTTTTCCCGTCTGAAACCTGAGAATTGAGTTTCAATTTTTTGATCTTGTCTTTGGGCAACGCTTGAAACATGTTCTTTTTCTAGAAGATCTCCTAAGCTGATGTTTTCAAGATAATGACGGATTTGATGACTTAAGCCTGTCCATAACTCATGCGTTAAACAGGGTTGACTGTCTTGACAGTTTTCTTTACCGCCGCATTTTGTTGAATCTAAAGGTTCATTTACTGCATCAACAATGTCAGCGATACTGATCTTTTTCGCGAGGCGACTGAGTCTATATCCGCCGCCGGGACCTCTGACACCTGTAACCATTTTTCCTTTGCGTAATTTGGCAAATAACTGTTCCAGATAGGATAAGGAAATAGTTTGGCGCGTAGCAATTTCAGTCAATGTAACGGGGGTTTTTTGACTGTGGTGCGCTAGGTCAAGCATTGCAGTGACGGCGTATCGTCCTTTAGTAGTAAGTCGCATAAAAAAAATCAGAGGCTTTTTGCAGGTAAGGCGTACTATAGATATCCCTAGTAATGTAGTCAAGTATAAGATGATTACAGGGTAATTAACAGGGCGGCTAAGGTGGGGTTTCACGCTGTGCTGTGGCTTTCAGTTCAACATTATGCAGCTAGCACGGTGGTGGCGGTTTGTCACTGGTAGAGGGGTTGAGGGCGGTCAAATCATTGATATAGGCGAAGTGGGCAGTCGCTAACGACAGCGTATATGTTAAAAGTTCTGGCTGAGGCATGAACGAGGGTTTATTCTTTTATTTCACAATCATTCAGTTTTGGAATGTCTTGTTCTTTACAGTCAATCCCGGCATCATTGAGTGCTTTTTTCATCGTATCTAACTGCACATCCATTAAATGGATATGGTCCAGCATATGATTAATAGCGTGAGCAACCGGGTCCGTCATGTCGGAAGTGGCACCGTAGGCATTAAAACCCATCTTGTTCGCTATTTGTTCTCTCTCTTTGCGAGTGTTGACTTCTTTGGTATTAATGATGTGGCCGGGGATTCCCACAATTGTGGCGCCTGCAGGGACTGCTTTAACGACCACTGAATTGGAACCGATTCTTGCCTCTTGCCCAATTTCAATAGGTCCTAATACTTTTGCGCCCGCACCTACCACGACGCCGTTATGTAAAGTAGGATGGCGTTTACCTTTGTTCCATGAAGTGCCTCCTAAAGTAACCCCATGATAAAGTGTGCAATCATCCCCAATGATGGCTGTTTCTCCGATAACGACACCCATGCCATGGTCAATAAAAAAACGGCGACCAATTTTAGCGCCAGGGTGAATCTCAATACCGGTTAACCAGCGACCCAGATGGGAGGTGAACCGGCCTAACCACCTAAATCCATACCCCCAGAACAGATTGGCAAGGCGATGAATCAGTATGGCATGAAACCCGGGGTATGCGGTTATCACTTCAAATACGGATTGTGCGGCAGGGTCTCTGGCAAAAACGCAGTTAATGTCTTCTTTAATTTTATCCAGCATAACGGTTACTTGTTATTATGATTTTGCGAGAATCTGAGAATACCTCTTAGTATATCCAGTTCTTTCGTGTCGAGTGATATTCTATTGTAAATTCTACGTAGTCTTCGCATGATAGAAATGGATTTTTCGGGATGTAAAAAATCTATATCTAACAGTGTTTGTTGCATATGTTCATAAAACAACTCCATTTGCTGTGTGCTGGCTAAAGGTGTTTCGTTTTTATCTCCGATGCTACTTTCAGATTTTTGTCCGGAGGCAACAAATAATTCATAACAGACGACTTGTACCGCTGTGGCCAGGTTTAAGGAGCTAAATGCAGGGTTACAGGGGATACGTAATAAATAATGACACAAATCCAGTTCGTGGTTTTTTAATCCGGAATTCTCCCGGCCAAAAACCAGTGCTATCTTGGTGTCTGACGGTTCGCTAGAAACAAATTTTTCAGCACACTCTCTCGCGGTGAGTTCGGGCCAGCTAATGGTTCTATCTCTTGCACTGGCACCGAATACAACTTGGCAATCTGCTAGCGCATCGTGCAAAGAATGGCATATCTCAGCTGTATTTAATAAGTCACTGGCGCCGGATGCCCTGGATGTTGCATCTGCACTGGGAAATATTTTTGGATTGACCAGGCAAAGTTGATCCATGCCCATGTTTTTCATTGCTCTGGCAACCCCACCAATATTTCCTGGATGGGAGGTTTCGACCAATATTATTTTAAAATTTGCAAGCACTGGAGGTTCGATAGGTTAAAAAGGAAACACTATAACAAATGATTTGTTATGCTATTAAGCTTTTGTTCACTTTAATTATAAGATTATTATGCATCCAATGTTGAATATTGCCGTCCGGGCTGCGAGAAATGCTGGGGATTTGATTCAACGTTCATCGGAAGATATCGGTCGTTTGACGATTAGCAAAAAAGGTAAAAATGATTTTGTTTCAGAGGTCGATCGTATTGCAGAAGCAGAAATTATTCAGGTGATCCGCTATGCTTATCCCGATCATTCCATTTTAGCGGAAGAAAGTGGTGAACACAAAGGTAATGATTATACCTGGATAATTGATCCGTTAGATGGCACCACCAATTATTTACATGGTTATCCGCAATATGCCGTTTCAATTGCACTCAAACACAAAGGTAAAATCGAAGTAGCTGTTGTTTACGACCCTTTAAGAGATGAATTGTTTACTGCGGAAAAAGGGGGAGGCGCTATGTTGAATAACCGGCGTATCAGAGTCAGTAATCAAGTTGATATTCATGCGGCTTTGATCGGGACAGGCTTTCCTTTTAAATTGCCACAACATCTCGATGCCTATTTGGATATGTTTAAAACCTTAACCCCGATGACTGCAGGTATCAGACGTGCCGGTTCGGCTGCGCTGGATTTAGCGTATCTTGCCACAGGACGGCTGGATGGTTTTTGGGAAATAGGGCTGAAAGAATGGGATATGGCCGCAGGCATTCTTCTGGTACAAGAAGCCGGTGGTGTGGTGACTGACTTTAGTTTTAATGAACACTACCTGAAGTCTGGGAATGTGATTTTAGGCAACCCTAAAATGCATCAAGCTTTATATAAAGCGATTGAGCCTTATGTTACCGAGTCGTTGAAATAAGCTGCTCCGCATGGATTCTGCGTGACTAGGCGGGGTTGAGTGGACCGTGAAATCTCTGGTGTTGGTGATGGGGGTTTCGCTACTTGCTCTACTCTAAGAGATCAGGACGTTGATGAAATCTCTGGGTTTTATATAAAAAACAGCTAAAGAAAACCTTAGATGCATTTCCCAACCCTTTCCTGATAAGCCCTGAGGCGCTTCATCTTTGGTCATAATCTGACTTTCGATGGATTCCATAAACCCCGCATGTCCAGCTATGGCAACATATGTTCCGTAGGTTTCACTCATAGGATCGAGTTTTGAAAATACGCCGTAGCCGTTATTAATCGCTGATTTTCCAAATGTAAACCCTGTCTCTGGAGAGCATGGAAATACTCGCACTTTGTGCATTGCTACAGTTGACGGCGCCCCTGTATTCTTTGTGGAAAAATGATCAGTCTTTAAGTGTATCCGTTATTTTACAGCTTATAATTCCAGCATATGCTGGACAAGAGCAGAGCAATAAAACAATAAAAAGCAGGGAGATGCTCTTTAAATAGGTTGCATTATGGGGGGGTTTCCGGTAGTGCGACAATATGTCGCATTTTAATTTGACAGAAGTGTTGCTATTATTAACATAACTTTTAAGGCTCTTCGTAGCCAAAACAGCGAAAAGTTGCGTTATGATACCCCTAAAATACATTCTAAAGCAGTTAATTAACTGCTTTTTTTTTGCCTGAAGGTTTTTTCAGCAGCTGTTCAATATCCTTGCGAGGGGCTTAAATATACCTTAAAAAGCGATATTTAAGCCACCCAGGCCACAGTACCCCTGAGGGTTTTTTGCTAAATATTGCTGATGATGGTTCTCAGCATAGTAAAAAATAGTTGCCTCTTCTATTTCAGTGGTAATCTCAGCAAAGCCGGATAAGCTGATTTTGGCTTGATAATGGGCTTTTGAATCCTGTGCCTGGTTTTTTTGCCCATCATTAAAGGTGTAGATGCCAGATCGGTACTGAGTGCCTTTGTCGTTGCCCTGTTGCATACCCTGTGTTGGGTTATGGGATTCCCAAAAAAGAGCCAGTAACTGTGGGTAGGATATGCGCTCGGGATCAAAAAAAACTTTAACCACTTCATTATGTCCTGTTAACCCTGTACAGAGTTCATCGTAGGTGGCATTGGGGGTGTATCCTCCGCTATAACCCACCGCCGTACTAAACACGCCTGTTTGCTGCCAAAATTTCCTTTCCGCTCCCCAGAAGCAACCGAGACCAAACATCGCTTCATGTATATGAGCTGGAAAGGGAGGCGCAATGACATTGCCTGTGACAAAATGATTCTCTGGAATTGAGAGGGCTGTTTTTCGACCTGGTAATGCTTCGCGGGCGGAAGGTTTGATAAACTTTGATGACAGCATGATAATATTTTAACGCTATAATTACCTTTACTATAAATACATTAACATTAAAATGAAAGAACAAGATTGTTTACGACGTTTTCTATTTGAAGAGCTGGGGGTGAGAGGCGAGTGGGTATGTTTACATGACAGCTGGCAAGAAACGAAACAACATCAGCACTTATCGGCAGGTGTTCAGGAAAAACTAGGCGAGGCTTTGGTGGCTGTTGTGCTGATGTCTGCGACGATTAAATATGAAGGCTCTTTGATTCTACAAGCTCAAGGCGATGGAGCATTGAAAACGTTGGTTACCCAGTCTACGCATGAGGGACATATACGAGGTCTGGCTAGGTGTGAAAAGGAGATGCAGTCGGGTAGTCTCGTTGAAATGATGGGTGAGGGGCGACTTGTTATTACCATAGAACCCGAAAAAGGCGAACCTTACCAGGGAATTGTTTCTTTAGGAGGTAATGATCTGGCCGAGGTGATAACGACTTATTTTACGCAGTCTGAACAGTTACAAACCCGTGTTTGGTTATTTGCTGATGGAACTCACGCTGGGGGTTTGTTTTTGCAGGAACTGCCGAAGCAGGAAAGCGATAAACCCGATTGGGAGCGTATTGCCATGTTAGCGGACACCATAACCAAGCAGGAAATGTTGACATTAGGCTGTGAGGAAATGTTGTATCGCTTGTTTAATGAAGAAAAATTGCGTCTGTTTCAGCAAGAGCCTGTCACTTTCAAGTGTACTTGTTCGCAGAAAAAAATAGAAGATACCCTGATTCTTTTAGGGCGTCAGGAGCTGGAATCAAGTTTACAGGAAAGAAACATTATTGACGTAAAGTGCGATTTTTGTGCTGAAAAATATAGCTTTGACAAGGTCGATATAGAAAATTTATTTGCAGGGCAAGCGCATAAAAATGAATCCAGCAGGCAGCATTAAGCAGGCAGCATGAAGAAGTTTTTGCAATGGTTTTGTTTGTTATTGTGCTTGAGCACGTTGACGGGGTGTTTTTCCTGGTTGCATGCTTATCAAACTTACTTGCAGATGGACGATTTTGAGGAGAATTTCACCTTTTCAGTTGGCAATCAATTTAGCCTGCATTTTAAAGATCCCTTGCTATACAGTGAAGACCTATTTGCTTTGTTAAAGCTCCAGGCTAGCGAAATATGGCGGTATGAGCCGGGGCAACATTGGCGTTATCTTTTTCGTAAAATAGATGCGCAAGGGCGCGTGATTCAACCCGGGGTGGAATTTTATTTTGATCTAAAGTTTAATGAAAAAGAGCAGTTAGTTCAGTGGGATTTTTCATCATTGTTTCTTGAGATTGCACCCGCAGAATTTCTGGAAGTTTCTTTGCGGTCTCTGGCAGGAGCAAAAATCGATCAAGGGAAAAGACAATTAAAAGCAAATCTGGATTTCATGGAGACAATTTCAGCCGAACTGCCGAAAAAACCGCAAATACTTCAGCAATTAGGAAGGCCTGTCAGTATAAAAGATAAAAAAGGGCAAGAAATATACCGTTATCATTTTCGGCTTGATACGGCAAAGATCGAAAAAGGTTATGAGGATAGGGGCTTAAGTGTCATTAAATTAACCTTTGATAAAAGCAGTCGTCGATTGATCAAAATGTCAGGTCGTTTTATGGGCTTGAAGATTTCTATTGATTATAGAAAGTATCATAAAAATAGTCAGCAACAATTAGTTCAGTTGATCCGGTAGCTTGCCATCAATAAGCTATAAAGCCGTCTGGTATTATGCTCTTTCTCAAGGCAGGGCCGATAGCAAAAGATGAGAGGGTGTTGCAAAGCATCCTACTTCTGTTTATTCCACGGGATGTGTCGAAGGCCTCAATTTATATGGATTTTATCAGCGCGGCGGGTTTGAGCAAGGGTTAAAAGGCAACTGTCAGGCTCGCAAGGTTGATGTTTTCGGTCGCCATGCGAGTTCCTGGGTAGCGCAAAGGAGAGGCTCGTATGGCTCCGGAATCGTTAAGTTGATGGCTTGTTGCGGGGCTGTTCTGTTGTGACATTTCCCGCATGTAAGCCACATTCTTTTTTATTGCCCGATTCCCACCACCAGCGTCCAATACGTTCATGTTGATTGGGTAAAACGGCGCGGGTACAAGGTTCGCAACCTATGCTAATAAAGCCTTTTTCATGCAGTTCATTATAGGGTACCTGATAGGCTTCAATATGATCCCAGACTTGTGCTGAACTCCAGTTAAGAAGGGGATTAAATTTTATTAGCGGTTTGTTATCGCTAGAAAATGCAGTATCAAGTTGTACTTCGGGAATATCCTGTCGTGTATCCAGACTTTGGTCTTTACGCTGGCCGGTAATCCAGGCATCAAGCTGTGAAAGTTTGCGTCTAAGCGGTTCTACTTTACGGATGCCACAGCACTCCTGATGGCTGTCTTGGTAAAAACTGAATAAACCTTTGGCTTTTACAAAAGGATCTAATAATGTTCTGTCTGGCGTGAGGAGCTCTATGTCTATTTGATAATGCTTCCTGACTTTTTCCATAAAGCGATATGTTTCGGAATGTAAACGACCGGTATCTAAAGAAAAGACCTTGATGTCTTTTCTTATATTCAGTGCCATGTCGATTAATACCACATCTTCTGCGCCACTGAATGAGATAGCGATATTGTCAAAGTTCTCCAGTGCGTATTTTAAAATACGGCGTGGATTTTTATTTTTAAGTTCAGTTTGTGCGGAAGGAATGTTAAATGAGTTCATTAGCATGCTTCTTGGTTTTGGCGGCAGCTTTGTCAGCCGTGATTCTGGGGTTTCCTTCCAGAATGCTCTGTGAAAAATAATTCACCAGAAAATCATCAAAAGAAAGGTTTTCATTGTCTTCAATGTTTTTTTGTTGGCGATGAGAAGAGAGGGACAATGCCTCAAAATGTTGAGCAATTTTGGTGTCTTGGTGAGCTTGGGTAAAATGTTGTTTATTCAGGGTAGAGGCTTCTAATCCAAAGTGTGCAAAGGGCTGGTTTTTAGTGCGCATGCCTTTCAGAATTTTTGCTGAAGGCGTTAGTTCAGGGTTTTCAACAACTTCACTTTGTGCTTCCAAAGCCTTGCTATACGGTTTGGCGGGGTCGTCGTGATCCAGTATTTGACAAATAGTGCTCATGGATTGCAAAATTTCATGGGCCCAGCTGTGTAAGGAAGTTGGCTGGCCGTTTTTATTAATTTCAAGACCTGGCTTTCTTCCTTCATGCGCCACACGCAGTTGATTAAAGTTATTAATCTGGTATTCGTGGCCATTATATTTCGGGCTTTCCTGAAGTAGACAGTGGAGTAAAAAGGCTTCGATAAACCGTGATTTGCCTTCATCTATGCCGATGGGGTTAAAAAGATCGAGGTCCAGTGAGCGAATTTCAATGTATTTCACCCCTCTTAAATGGAGTGCAAGAGTGGGCTTTTCGCCAGACCGGGCAATTTGTTTAGGGCGGATAGTGCTGTAATATTCGTTTTCAATTTGCAGAATATTGGCATTCAGTTGCTTATATTCACCATTGACCTTAACGCCTATTTTTTCATAGTCCGCATAAGGTGTTTCAATAGCATTCTGTAGGCTGCTGATATACGAGGATAAAGAATTGTAATCAATTTTTAGATTGGATTGGTTTTTATTTTTATAACCAATATCACTCATGCGTAAAGACGTGGCATAGGGCTGATAAAGGGTATATTGATCATAGGTTTCAAATTCAGCCATTAAATGCGGCCTGCTGTTGAAAAAACTTTTACAGATTGCCGGAGAAGCACCGAATAAATACAGGATTAACCAGCCTTGACGTTGAAAGTTGCGGATCAGGTTAAAATAAGAATCGGAGATAAAGTCCTGTAACGAGTGATTAGACGAGCTTTGCTCATGTAATGCGGGCCAAAGTGCTTCAGGAACGGAATAGTTAAAATGGATGCCGGCAATGGCTTGCATGGTTCTGCCATATCGATGCCATAAGCCTTGCCTATAGACATGCTTCATCTTGCCAATATTGGAGCTGCCATACTCCGCAATAGGAATGCTTTCATCGCCATTAATTCTACAAGGCATACTGGAAGCTAGTAGTAGCTCATCCCCCAAGTGGGTGTAGACGTATTGATGAATGTTACGCATGAAGTCTAACGTTTCAGTAATATCTGCAAACGGTGGCGTAATAAATTCTAGCAGGGCTTCTGAATAATCCGTGGTGATGTGGGGATGAGTCAGTGCAGCACCTAGAGCATGGGGGTGTTTGGACTGTGAAATCAGGCCTTCTTTGGAAATTCGAAGACTTTCTTTTTCTATGCCTTTGAGTCCACCCTGCAGAAGATGTTGTTGCTGGGTTCTGAGTAAATAGTCGAGTTTAGACGAATGTTGTGTATTCAAACTGCTCATAAAAGGGACGTAAGCCCGATTGATCTTGATATAATTTGTTTATTATACTTCGAGCGCTTATGGTTGAGGAAATTATATTGAGTTGATTAGGGGCGATAGCAAGGCGTGCAAACGGGGATGTCGCAAGTGGCGTGACTGTTGCTGCAATGCTTTGGCCCCCTTGTATGTGGGTAATCCCGTCTACCGGCAAAGCTTTCGCTTTGGCTCTCATTGCTTGCCTTGTCGGTAAAAACCAACGGTTAGAAACCCGCAGCGGTGACCGTGCGAACACTATAAAAACTTATTGATCATGGGAGTAGTCTATTATTTTAGAGCAAGAGACATTTGTTGGCCAAAAGGCTGAAAAGATTCTTAAATCTGTTTTTGGCTATGATAGTTTTAGGGGGCATCAACAGGAGATTATAGAAAACCTCATTCAAGGTCAGGATGCGTTGGTTCTAATGCCGACAGGTGGGGGTAAGTCATTATGCTATCAAATTCCTGCCATGAGTCGGCCGGGTGTCGGTATTGTTATCTCACCATTAATTGCCTTAATGCAGGATCAAGTCAGTGCCTTGCACGTATTAGGTGTCAAAGCGGCTTTCCTGAATTCAACATTATCCATGGATGAAGCGCGAGCAATTGAACAACAGTTGGTGCGCGATGAGCTGGATTTACTTTATATTGCTCCGGAACGATTGACTTCAGCATGGACCTTATCATTATTTGAACGGATTCATATTGCTTTATTTGCCATAGATGAAGCGCATTGTGTGTCGCAGTGGGGACATGATTTTCGAGCGGATTATCTGCAATTATCGCTATTACACGAAAAATTCCCTGCAATTCCCCGGATTGCTTTAACGGCCACGGCTGATGAAAAGACCCGGGAAGAAATTATTCAACGACTGGATTTGGGTCGGGCGCAATCATTTATCAGTGGCTTTGATCGACCCAATATCCGTTATCGTATTGTGCAGAAACAGAATGCGAAACAGCAATTACTCCATTTTATTCGGGCTGAACATGCGGGGGAAGCGGGCATTGTTTATTGTTTATCACGAAAAAAGGTTGAAGCGACTGCAAAATGGCTAGCTGAAAAAGGCATTAACGCATTACCTTATCATGCGCGTCTGGATCATCGGGTTAAACAAGAAAATCAGCATCGCTTTTTAATGGAAGAGGGTGTGGTTATTGTAGCTACTATTGCTTTTGGAATGGGGATAGATAAACCGAATGTGCGTTTCGTAGCACATCTGGATTTGCCGAAAAGTATCGAAGGCTATTATCAGGAAACCGGGCGGGCAGGGCGTGATGGCGAAGCTGCGAATGCCTGGATGGCTTATGGTTTACAAGATGTGATTACCTTAAGACAAATGCTGGCAGGTTCTAATGCAGATGAGGCGCATAAGCGCACAGAATTTCATAAGCTGGAATCCATGTTAGCCCTGTGTGAGCTAGTCAGTTGTCGAAGACAGGCTTTATTAGCCTATTTTGGGGATGAGCTTGAGCAAGATTGTGGTAATTGTGACACCTGTCTGGAGCCGGTAGTGACCTGGGATGGTACCGTGGCGGCACAGCAAGCGTTGTCTTGTATTTATCGGACAGAGCAGCGTTTTGGGGTGAATTATTTGATTGATGTGTTGCTGGGTAAGTCTAACGAAAGAATAAAAAGTTTTGGGCATGATAAGCAGTCTACCTTTGCCATTGGTAAGGACCTTGAAGAAAAGCAATGGCGATCAGTATTTAGACAATTAGTGGCCAAAGGCTTTGTAACGATTGATTTTGAAGGGTATGGCGCGTTTAAACTGACGGAACAATGCCGGCCGATTTTACGCGGTGAGCAGTCATTAATGTTGCGTAAGGATGTTGCCATTGAGAAAGTGCGTGGCAAAAAGATGCATAAAAAAGGGGGTGTTGCAGGACAGAATGTCCTTTTATGGGACGCATTGCGAGCTAAACGTCGGGAACTTGCAGATGCTCAGGATGTTCCTCCCTTTGTTATTTTTCATGATGCAACGTTGATGGCTATGATGGATGAGAGGCCCGAGACGCTACAGCAAATGAGTTATATATCCGGTGTAGGTGAGAAAAAACTGGATCGCTATGGGGACGCTTTTCTGGCGGTTTTACAGTCAACTTCTGCCAGAGAGCGGTCTGATACGGCCACTGAATCCGTGGAATTATTCAGGCTAGGGCATAGCGTTGAGAAAATAGCAGCACAGAGGGAGTTAAAAGAACAGACGGTTTATACTCATTTATCACGAGCAATAGAAGAGGGCGGGATTCAATTAAATGAGGTGGTGGATTTGACGGCAGAGGAAATCCAGCTTATTGAAGAGGCGATAGTCCATATCCCGGATGAACAAGGCCGTGTTTTAAAGCCATTATTTGATTTTTTTGATGCAACGTATAGTTATGGCGTATTACGTTGTGTGAGGGCCGGTTTTCTACATAAAACCGAGTAACTGGATAGCTATCGTTCTCGGGAATTATCAACCTAAGGCATCGCCTGTTCTATGGATTTAATGCAGAGTGTAGAGCGGGCGGGTGTCCGTTCGCTCTACAGAAAACAATAATCAAACCGGTGTGCCGTATGAGCCGTGGTTTATCGCTGTGTTGATGCGTGTGCTGATTTCGGCAGCCGGGTGTTAAGCCGGAGGCTCTTATTTCATATCGGCACCGCACTTGCCTTCACCACATTTGGCTTCTTGGCTTTTAGTGCTGCTGCTGTTGTTGTTTTTTGGCATAGGCTTGTTTCCTGCGCAATTGCCTTCCACTGTTTTTTCTTCGGCACCTTTCATCATGCTAGAGCCGCATTTGCCCTCGCCACAGGCACCGTCTTTCATTTTGCTCGTATTTGTTGCATCTGATTTGGCTAATTGCATATAACCGTTAGATAATTCAGACAGGGTAAACGGGTTTTCGGCAAAGTCTGTTGCTGTTTCTGCAATGACTGCTGTTGAAGCGAAGCTGGAAATTAGTGTAGTGCTGATAGCCAGGGCTAATGGTTTGTTGAATGGTTTTGCCATGTTATTTTCCTTTATTAAGAATGGGTTATTGCCCGTTGCTGTGGAGAAGGCCTGATATAAAAGAGTGATTTTTGACATAAATAGTATCATGTCAAAGGCTATGTGCGAAGAAATCGGTAATAACTTACATAACGCGTGTGAAAAACAGAAGATAAAAAAACTGCCAGCTCCCGAAATTATTTCAGGCGGGCTGTGAGCTTACTGCGTTAAGCTGAAAAATGTGGAGTGGGTGCTAAAAAAGGGGTAAAACGAATCGGCTGAGGATGAAAAAGTGAATGCTTAACAGGAGGGGGGGAGTGCTGAGTATTTAGTCAAAAACAGTCATTAATAAAGGTCTTTCACCTGCAAAGGTGAAAGACCTATAACAACTTATTCAGTGAAGTTGTTTTGGTATCTTGTAACACTTTGAAGTGCAGAAGCATTTTCTTCAATTGTTGTGTTACTACGCTCCCAATGCTCAGTTTCACGTTCTTTTAAAACTAAGATTAGAGAAATTGATACGATAGCTACACCAGCTACGATTTTGTTATAGTTACTTATGCCTTCATCAGCCATTATAGAATCCTCAGTATATTTTTAAAATTATTTTATGTCTCCCTTTTTACAGGGAGGCAACTTAATGATTAATCAAGTTGCATGTCGAGTGAATAATTATTTTTGTTCGACGGGTGTATTTTAAACATATCTTAAGGACAAGTGTCAAAACTATTATTTTTTTTTTGTGCTATAGGTTTTTTTTTGTTGCTTTATACGTGTTTTTGGGGGAGGGATTTCAATCATAATGAAGCAATAAAAAATATTTAATTTAGTATAATTGGTCTTTTAAACAAAGATTTATACTGTGTGTCTTAAACGCTGGAGATGAGTCCGGTGGATAAAAAATAAGTTTAATGATAAAACGTTAGTAATTGGGATGCAACCGCCGGCTGTATCTGAAGAATTAGCAATTAAAAAATAAAGCAAGGGTGTGATGTGCGAATTTTAAAAATAAAAGTACTTTGTTTATGCTTGATTTGCATTCAACTGAGTGGTTGTGGTCTGTTTATTTCAAATGTGACGCAAGAGTTTGGTGATAATTTAACGCAGGCGCTACTGAATCATAATGATCCGGAAACCATTGCCAGTGCCATGCCTTCTTTTCTTTTATTATTGGAAACAATGCTCATTAATGATCCGGAAAATGAAGCACTACTGTCTTCTGCATCCTCTATGTATGGGGCATACATAGGTTTTTTACATAAGGAAACAGGGAGAGAGCGAGTTTTAAGTAATAAAGCCATGGCTTATGCTTTGCGCTCAGTTTGTATTCATCATGATTCTCTTTGTCGGCTGAATGAACAACAATATGATCAGTTTGAACAAAGTATTAAACAAACGGATAAGGATGATATTGATGCGCTTTATACTTTGGGTACAGCATGGGCTTTATGGATTCAGAAAAATAAATCAGATTGGAATGCGATTGCGCAGTTGGCTCAGGTGAAAGCGATTATGTTGCGTATTACGGCATTAGACAAAGGCTATAAAAAAGGTAATGCATTCGCTTATTTAGGTGTGTTAGAAACTATTCTACCCCCTGCTTTAGGCGGAGACCCCGAACGAGGGAAGCAGTATTTTGAAACGGCAATGGCTCTTTCTGAAGGAAAAAATTTAATGGTAAAAGTTCTTTTTGCAGAACAGTACGCTCGAATGATGTTTGATCGTGAATTGCATGATCAATTACTGCATGCTGTCGTTAATGCAACATTGGAAGAGCCGGGCTTAACATTGCTTAATACCCTGGCTCAAAAGCAGGCAAAGGATTTGTTAACATCTGCTGATGACTATTTTTAAATCAACGCCATCAGCTGTATACTCCGCACGGTCATGTTTTCATGGGTTGCTGTGGAATTTGTAATCACTAAAAATAATCTAAAATAATAATGTTAAAACAGATAATTGCGATACTTACCCTATCGTTTTTAAGTTATGGTTCAGTTCAGGCATATACTTTTAAAATCGCCACCTTGTCAACCGATGGTTCAGTCTGGATGGAGAAAATGCGGGCAGGTGCAGAGGAAATCAGTCAAAAGACAGATAGCCGAGTGAATTTTAAGTTTTACCCTGGTGGTGTGATGGGAGGCGATAAAAATGTGTTAAGGAAAATACGGTTTGGCCAGTTACAGGGGGCTGCCCTTCCCAGTGCTGGATTGACGGGGATTTATCCTGATATCCAATTGTATAATCTGATTGTTAAGTTCCAGAGCATGAGTGAGATTGATTATGTACGTGAACAAATGGATGATCAACTCCTTGTGGGCCTCGAAAAAAAAGGGCTGGTTGCCTTCGGTTTTTCTGAAATAGGGCTGGCTTACACAATGTCTACTACTCCTGTGCATAACATTACGGATTTACAGCAGCTAAAGTCATGGGTGCCTGAGAATAATAAAATTGCAATACAGGCATATAAGGCATTGTCAATCTCGCCGATACCGCTTCCTTTGAGAGATGTGTTGATGGGCTTGCAAACGGGTATGATTACGTCTGTTGCTGGAACGCCTACAGGAGCCATTGCGCTGCAGTGGCATACTAAAATAAAGTATGTGACCGATTCTCCGCTGTCTTATATTTTTGGTGTTTTTTTTCTGGATAAAAAAGCATTTAATAAGATTTCCAAAGCGGATCAGTTGGTGGTAAGAGAGGTGATGGCGAAAACCGTGAATGAAGTCGATAAGCAAAGTCGCCAGGATAATGTTAACGCAGTGTTGGCGTTAAAAAAACTAGGGGTGGAGTTTATCGATGTAGAAGATGCAGCGGCAAATGAATTGAAAGCGGTCATGGAATCGGCGAATCAGGAGATTGTAAGCAAGAGCGGCTTATCGAGTCGTTTAGTTGAAATGCTCGATAAGTATTTGGCGGCGTTTCGCGCACAATCCAGCAGAATAGAAAGCGTGGGTCTTTAAATGACTTTCAGGTTGACTGTGTTTAGGCGTCAACTGTCATGCTCTCGTGCAAATCCGGCTCTGTTTTGTGTCTGTTTTACATGCATTTAGACTTTTAATGGTAATGGCTGCCCGCTCATGATTATTGTTATCTCACCCTCAAAAACGCTAGACTTTTCGGCTAATCCTTTTCATACGCATACACTGCCAAGGCAGCTGGATAATAGCCAGGAATTGATTGATACTGTTAAACAATTCAGTGTTGGAGAATTAGCCGATCTGATGAAGCTCAGTGAAAAACTCAGTCAGCTCAATTGGCAACGGTATCGTGATTTCAAGCGTCCTTTTACACTGGATAATTCAAAACAGGCTTTGTTGTCTTTTAAAGGTGATGTCTATGGCGGTATAGACGCGGATAATTATTCGGCAGATGATTTTGCTTTTGCACAAAAACATTTAAGAATACTCTCCGGTTTATATGGCGCGTTACGGCCACTTGATTTAATCCAGCCTTATCGTTTAGAAATGGGAACTCGGCTAGCCAACAACAACGGCAAAAACCTATATGAATTTTGGGGTGATCAAGTCACTGAGTTAATCAATAAGGATCTTGAAAACCAAGAAACACCACTACTGATTAATCTGGCTTCAAATGAATATTTTAAAGTGATTAAGCCTAAGGTTCTGCAGGTTCCTGTGTTGACATTGAATTTCAAAGAAAACAAAGCGGGCGTGTATAAAACTATCGGGATTCACGCGAAGCGTGCCCGAGGGTTGATGACTGATTTTATGATTAAAAATCGGGTAACGGATGCAAACCAGATTAAAGCATTTAGCGACTCTGAATATGTCTTTAATGAAGGCTTGTCATCAGAAAAAGAATGGGTTTTTAGTCGAGGCTAGCATGTGTCACGGATATTGAATCCTGTTTTCAGCAGGTTTTGACCTTAGGTCATTAGCGGAGCTTATGGCTATGGATTATCAAAACAGTGAAGTTTATATGCTGCGACAATGGAGTTCCGAAGGTGCTGGATAAGGGAATGGGTTGACCATTTTCTCTGGTAAGTCTATCTATCAATAGAGCCACATCCCTGCGTTCTGATGATGATTAAAGTGTTCTTAAAGTATGAAATTTATATTCAGTTTGCAGGCAATGATCCAGCCATTTTTGTAGAAAATAATTTAATCGCCATTTGTAATTCATTATTTCAACGCTTTGAGCGGGGTTTTTATAAATTTTTGACACATCATTTCTGGCATGGTCTTTTAAAACCTCCGCCATACTTGCATCGAGGTAAATCCGGATTTTTACGGCAGGAGCGATAAACTTTTCCAAGTGGGTGTCAAAGCGATGACTAAGTTCAACGGTGAGTGTGTGTTTTGACCTGTCAATGATCTTCAGATAAAGCGTGGGTTTACTCGCTGTTTCGCCGGTAGCATGAGAGTGAAAAGTGCATAACTCAGGGATTAAGCAAAAGAGTTTTTGGTAATTAGATTCGCAGAGCTTCTCTAAACAATGTGAGGTATTGACGGGTTGCAGCAAACTCATCGTTGTTATTCCCGATAGCTAGCGTTGGCGCTGGCTGTTTCCCATAAAACGACTTGATCTACATCTAAGCCTTCTTGTTTTAAATGTTGGTATATCATCTTACTGAGTACTTCTGCTGTGGGGTGTTCTTCAATAGCCAGAAAGCGTTCGTTTTGTGCGATAAGAAGCGGGATGATGGGATCGTCTTTATGAACGATGAAGTTATGATCAAGATGTTGGTCGATATAGGACATTACACACGCTTTAAGATCAGAAAAATCACAAACCATGCTTTGTTCATCGAGGTTTTCCCGGGTGATTGAGATAGAAGCTTTAACGCTATGACCGTGGAGGTTTTTGCATTTGCCTTGGTGATTCATCAATCGATGGCCATAGCAGAAATAAACTTCTTTAGTGATTGTGTGCATAATTCAGGTTAAACATTTAAATGTGGTGTTACTTAAGGCTTTTAATAGTTGCTGCTACTTCAAAAGTACCATCTTCTCGCGGATTACTTCTGACCACCTGGATAAAAGCAGTCATAGGCGGTATGGCAGAATTTTGAGGAAGCAGTTTGATTTCCATTGCCAGGCCAGCAGCATAGGCAGATTCTGTGGTAAACGAGACACCAGCTCCACTTAAGGAGGTGCATCGGCCGGTATTTATGGTGTCAGAATCAGCCATTTTATAGGTGATTTCGCAGTCAACATCCATTCGAATATAGTCACGTTTTTCATCATAATCCAGCATATATATTTCCTCGTTAATTTAAGAAAGAGGGTAGCAGAATTTGCAACAAACGAAGTGTACTATAAAAAAAATAAAAAATACTATGATTTGTCACACTATCAATTAGCATGAAGCATTATATAACTGACTAAGCCCTGTTTTTTGTGTAGAATTTATCGGTTTTTAAGGCGCTCGCCGTTATCATTGGGTAAAAATATGAGTAAAAGAATTGTTCTTACAGGTATTACTACAACAGGTACGCCTCATTTAGGAAATTACGCAGGTGCCATACGCCCGGCAATAGAAGCAAGTAAAGATGCGGATGTTAAGCCATTTTATTTTCTGGCAGATTATCATGCCCTGATCAAATGTCAGGAACCGTTAAGGGTTAGGCGTTCAAGTCTGGAAATTGCAGCAACCTGGTTAGCGCTTGGGCTGGATACCTCTAATGCGGTTTTTTACCGGCAGTCAGATATTCCGGAAATACCTGAATTATGCTGGATGTTGTCCTGTGTGACGGCAAAAGGTTTGATGAACAGGTCACATGCATACAAGGCATCTGTTGCTGAAAATGAGGCGGCAGGTGGAAATGATCCGGACAAAGGTATCAATATGGGGTTATTTAGTTACCCCGTGTTAATGGCGGCAGATATGCTGATGTTTAAAGCAAATAAAGTGCCTGTAGGGAAAGATCAGATTCAGCATATAGAAATGGCGCGCGATATCGCCTCACGTTTTAATCATATTTATGGTGAGCATTTTGCTATTCCTGAAGCAGTTATCGATGATAATTCAGCGACTATTTTAGGGATGGATGGTCGTAAAATGAGTAAGAGTTATAACAATACTATTCCATTGTTTGAAACGGAGAAAAAGTTTAAAAAATTAATTAATAAAATCAAGACTAATTCGTTAGAACCTGGGGAACCTAAAGAGACTGAAGGCTGTACGTTGTTTGGCATTTACCAGGCGTTTTCTACGGAGTCAGAAGTCGCTGAGATACGTCAGCGCTATGCGGAAGGTATTGCCTGGGGTGAAATGAAAAAAACATTGTTTGAGAAGATTAATGAAGAAATCACCCCTGCCAGAGAGCGCTATGTAGCATTGATGGAAGCACCTGAGCATATTGAAGAGCAGCTACAAGAAGGAGCGCGCAAAGCACGACAAATCAGTGTGCCATTTATGCAAGAAATACGAGAGGCAGTGGGGATTTCACGGATAGCGATATAACGTGATAAGTGTTCTGAGTAGATAAATCTTAAGGTTTTAACATGGAAAATGTGGGGTTCACACCGGGGCAGCGCTGGATCAGTAATACCGAGTCAGAGTTAGGATTAGGTTTGATTCTTGAAGCGCATAATAACCGGGTTTCAGTATTGTATTTAGCAACAGGCGATAAGCGGGTTTATGCTAAAGATAATGCGCCTTTGACGCGAGCAATTTTTTCTGTCGGGGATGTAATTGAATCCACAGAAGGGCTAAATATCAAAGTTCAGGAAATCATTGAGCTTGATGGCTTGATAACGTATGTCGGTCGTGAAGAAGGCGGGGAAGAATGCTATCTGGAGGAAATGGAATTAAGTCATCATATTCAATTTAATAAGCCACAGGATAGATTGTTTACTGGACAGATAGATCCATCTGCCTGGTTTGTATTACGTTATGAAACCTGGAATAGGCAGTTTAGACACCAAAAATCATTGGTGAAAGGCTTGCAAGGGGCGAGAGCTTCTTTGATTGCTCACCAATTGTATATAGCGCATGAAGCTGCAGGGCGATTTGAACCGCGGATTATGTTGGCGGATGAAGTCGGTTTGGGAAAAACCATTGAGGCAGGTTTGATACTTCAGTATCGCCTGGTGAATGGTTTGAGTTCTCGGCAATTGATAATAGTCCCTGAAAGTTTATTGCATCAGTGGTTGGTGGAAATGTTAAGGCGGTTTAATTTACATTTCAGCCTATTTGATGAACAGCGATGTATTGCTATCAATGAACCCAATCCTTTTGTTACTGAACAGTTAGTGCTGTGTTCCCAGGATTTCTTTTCCGCTTATCCTCAGCGCCAGCAACAAGCATTGCAGGCAGGTTGGGATATTGTGGTGGTGGATGAGGCGCATCATCTTGAATGGAATGAGCAGGCCCCCAGTTCTGATTATCTGTTTATTGAGCAGTTGGCCTTTACTACTCCAGGCCTGATACTGTTAACAGCAACCCCTGAGCAATTAGGCAAAGAAAGTCATTTTGCGCGCCTGAGATTATTAGATCCGGATCGATTTTATAAGTTTGAACAATATCTGGCTGAAGAATCACTGTTTGAACCGGTAGCTGGTGCTGCGAGTCTTTTAATATCAGGGGGGGAGATAACTAATAAAGAACGGGCGGTGCTAAAAAATCTGCTAAAACAAGATAATGTTTCAATGCTGCTTGATGCCGTGAATGATGCGGAGTTTGCTGCTCAGGTGCGGGGAGAGCTCGTTGAGTTATTATTGGATCATCATGGCACGGGGCGTGTTTTGTTTAGAAACTCCCGGCAAACAGTGAAAGGATTTCCTGAGAGAAAAAGTATTGGATACCCGTTGCGAAGTGCTGATACAGAGGTGCAAGAAGCGTCGCTGTATTTGTTTTGGTTGGTCGAAAAATTAGCGGAATTAGCCGATGCCGGGGAAAAAGCGATTTTAATTTGTCAGCGCGCAGAGACGGTGATTCAACTGGAGAAAACGCTAAAAAACCGTAAGGGTATCGCTACGGCAGTTTTTCATGAAGGAATGAGTATTGTTGAAAGGGATAGAGCGGCCGCTTATTTTTCAGATGAAGAGAGTACGGTTCCATTGTTGATCTGTTCGGAAATTGGCAGTGAAGGTAGAAACTTCCAGTTTGTTCATCATTTAATATTATTTGATTTGCCAGATAATCCGGATTTATTACAGCAACGCATTGGCAGGCTGGATCGCATTGGGCAAAGGAATATTATTGAAATACATATACCTTATATATTGAACACCGCGCAGCATTTTCTTTTTCGATGGTATGAGGAAGGCTTTAATGCATTTCAGCGCAATAGTTCTGCGGCCTCGGAAGTGGCGGTGGCGTTGAAAAATGAATTTGAACGTGTAATTGATAGCGAAGACCTGCAGGCAATAGATCGGTTTATTGATGAAACTCGGCAGTTGCATAAAAGGCGAGAGATTGACATGCATAAAGGCCGGGATCAGTTGCTGGAGTTAAATTCTTGCCGGCAGCAGCAGGCACAAGAATTAATTGATCAAATAAAGCTGATTGAGAAGAATGATACGCTTTGGCACTATCTGGATTTATTGTTTGATAGTTATGGGGTAGAGATTGAAGCGCATTCCAAGGATTGTTACATCCTTAAGCTTGGAGAAAATTTAAGAGGGGATTATTTTCCTTTGTTGTCAGAAGAGGGTGTAACCGTGACAACGAATCGCGAGATTGCCTTGCAGAGGGAGGACTTTCAATTTATTACCCAAGAACATCCTCTGGTGATGTCAGCGATGGATTTGGTGCAGTCAAGTGAGACAGGTAATGCGGCGATTTGTGTCATTAGTCATCCACAGTTGAGGGCCGGACAATTTCTACTTGAATTGATTTTCGTGGTGGAATGTAGTGCGCCAAATGCATTAAGAATTGGTAAATATTTGCCGCATACGCCGATAAGAATTTTGATGGATCAGAATAAAAATAATGTATCCGCTCAGGTCGCGCACAGGGAGATGCGGGAAACTGAGGATAAGTTTGAAAAAGAAAAGATAATAAACTTTATAAATGGCCAGAGAGAGCATATCTCAAATATGATCAAGCTAGCTGAGGTTGATGCGAGTCAGAAAATGCAGGCGTTGATTGAAGAAAGTAATGGACAAATGAGGCGGGATTTAATTGCTGAGATAAAGCGGCTGGAAAGACTTAAAAAAATTAATCCAAGTATTAGGGCGGAAGAGATAGTGCAACTGGAGCAGAAGCTGATTATTTCGTCGGAGAAAATAAAAAATGCTCAATTGAGACTGGATGCAGTGAGATTTGTAATAACAAGTTGATGTTATCTGTAGAGCGAAAAACTGGAGGCTGTTAAAGCGCGGGCTTAGATTGACCGCACCACTAACTAAACTCAGGGTAAAAGCAAGTTAGTTAAGGGTGCGGTACGAAGGCGATTCTTATAAGTTTTCTAGACCGGACATTCCAACAACAGACCAGTTGTCAGTGACATTGATACCGCTAATATCGGTACCCTCTGAATATCTGATTTTACAGACATAGCGTTTTGAATAAACCGGGCCATCCTCCGGTTGAATTTCCAAGTCAGCATTTAAGACATATTGGTGATCACCAAGACCGAAAGCATTGGCAAAGGAATCAGCAAATACGATCGTGGAATCAGGAAGTAATTCGTTGGCTATATAGTTGTTACATTGGTCAAAAGCACTCATGGTCATGAGGCTGGTCGATGAAAGATCATTTCGTTCATCGCCGGTATCCTTGAGAAAAAGATCTGAGGCAACGATATCATAAACGGTAGGCAAGACAATCTTTGCTTGGAAGGCAAAAAGAGCAACAGCAAAAACTACAAATAAAATTAACTTTTTCATATGTTCGGTGATGGATTGAAAATAAATGTATCGCCATTCTAACAAAAATACAGGCATTAAAGAAGCAATAGCTGATTGGGGTATGAGGGAAGGTGTTTTGTATTAAGTTATTGATTCTGTGGGTGTGTTTTGGTCCTGATTAAGCAGGCTTGTGGGCGGGGTGAATTGTAGTAAAGAAAATAATATGCCGGGTGGTAAAGCAAGGTTACTGGGTGTTATAAAAAAGGCGTTAATTGTCTTGACTTATTTTCTGGAGCGAGTAGACTCTCGGCAACCATTTAGGAAGATATGGTTCAGCCTATAGTTGTTTATGGGTTAAAGAAAAAGGGACTACATTTAGATTCCCAGTTTGTTTCTGGGGAAAAAACTTTTAATTAGGAGGTAGAAATGGCTGCTACAACTGAATCAGTGAAAGCTGATGCCGCGGAAGCACCGCTATTAAACAAAAGAAACCTGATCCTAGGTATGCTTTTGTATTTCGTATTCTATTCTTGGGTACGCTGGTATGAAGGCGTATACGGATGGTCAGCTGGTCTTGATTCATTCGCACCTGAGTTTGAAACTTACTGGATGAACTTTTTATACATTGAGCTGGTTTTGGAAGTTGTTGTTGCTTCTGCTCTTTGGGGTTACATCTGGAAAACTCGTGATCGTAAAGTAATGTCAATTACTCCACGTGAAGAGTTAAGAAGACATTTCCACCATTGGGTTTGGTTGGTAATGTACGGTTGGGCTATCTACTGGGGAGCTTCGTACTTCACAGAGCAAGATGGTACTTGGCATCAAACAATTATTCGCGACACGGATTTCACTCCAAGTCACGTAATTGAGTTCTATTTGTCATACCCGATTTACATCATCACTGGTGTATCTGCATTCTTGTATGCTAAAACTAGACTTCCTACTTACCAAGAAGGTTTACATCTACAATACATGGTAGCTGTAATTGGTCCTTTCATGATTCTTCCAAATGTTGGATTGAACGAATGGGGACACACTTTCTGGTTTATGGAAGAGTTATTTGTTGCTCCATTACATTATGGTTTCGTATTCTTCGGTTGGGCTGCTTTAGGCGCAATGGGTGTTATGAACACAGAAGTAATTGCAATCGGTAAACTAATCAAAAAAGACTTGGTGTAATTTAATAATTACTAAGAGTTTTTAAATAAATACTATCTCCTAGGCTTGTTCTGCTTAACTGCGGAACAAACCTAAGGAAGACAGTAAAATAAAAAATATAATTTTAATTTTTAGGAGGTAAGCTAATGAGCGCATCTCAATCAGCTGTACGATCTCGCGCTGAAGCCGTAGCGGTTTCACGCACATTCGACTGGATGATTCTTTTTGTATTGTTCACTGCCGTTTTAGGTGGTTATCACATTCACTTTATGTTAACTGGTGGAGACTGGGATTTCTGGTCTGACTGGAAAGATAGACGTTTGTGGGTAACTGTTGTGCCTATCGTTGCAATTACATTCCCTGCTGCTGTTCAAGCATGCTTGTGGTGGAGATACCGTTTGCCAATCGGTGCAACACTTTGTATTTTGGCTCTTTTGTTAGGTGAGTGGATCAACAGATACATGAACTTCTGGGGATGGACATATTTCCCAATCAACATCTGTTTCCCTTCTCAATTAATTCCTAGTGCTATTATTCTTGACGTTGTCTTGATGTTAAGTGGCTCTATGACTTTAACTGCCGTTGCTGGTGGTTTAGGTTGGGGACTAATTTTCTACCCAAGTAACTGGCCTGTAATCGCTCCTTTACATCAACCTGTTGAATACAACGGTATGATGTTTACATTAGCTGATTTGTCTGGTTACCACTATGTACGTACAGGTACTCCTGAGTACATTAGAATGGTAGAGAAAGGTACACTTAGAACTTTCGGTAAGGATGTCGCGCCAGTATCTGCTTTCTTCTCTGGCTTCGTATCAGTAATTATCTACTTCTTGTGGCATTTCTTCGGTAAATGGTTCTCTGGAACTGGTTTTATCGCTGATGACGCTTCTTAATAGAAGTTAGTTAAAAGAAAAGAAATATCGAAGGCTGGTGACTCTCTGTTGAGTTACCAGAAAACTTAACTCTAGTTTCTCTAGAAATAGAGGAGGATATATGAAAACAATAAAAGACAAGGTTGCAAGTTTGTCCTTTGTCGCATTGCTGATGGCACTTACAGCAGCGATGTTCTACACTCCAACTGCTTCAGCTCATGGTGAGAAATCACAGGCTGCGTTCATGCGTATGCGTACCATTCACTGGTACGATTTGAACTGGTCAAAAGACGAAGTAGCTGTCAACGAAACAGTAACTATTTCTGGTAAATTCCACGTTTTCGGTGGTTGGCCAGAATCAGTTGATGAGCCAGATGTTTCTTTCTTAAACATCGGTATTCCAGGCCCAGTATTTATTCGTGCTGGTTCTTGGATTGGCGGTCAATTAGTTCCACGTTCAGTAGCATTGTCTCTGGGCGAAACTTATGACTTCAAAGTTTTGTTGAAAGCACGTCGTCCAGGTGACTGGCACGTTCATACTATGATGAACGTACAAGGCGGGGGTCCAATCATTGGTCCAGGTAAATGGGTAACTATTACTGGTTCAATGAGTCAATTTGTTAACCCAATCGTTACATTGACTGGTAAAACACTTGATTTGGAAACTTACAACATTAGTAACATCTACTTCTGGCATGCTATATGGTATGCGGTTGGTGTAGCATGGATGTGGTACTGGGCTAAAGGTCCTATCTTCATTCCACGTCAACTTGCAGTTGCAAGTGGTAAAGCAAGCACATTGATCTCTTCTGGCGACAAAAAAGTAGGTATCGTATTCTTGGTAGGTACTATCGTAGCTAACGCTTATTTAATGGGCGCAACTAACGATGAATATCCAGTAACGACACCACTTCAAGCTGGAACAATGCGTGGCATTATCCCTCTTGAAATGCCAGTACCAAGCGTAAACGTAGTTGTAGATGATGCAACATATCGTGTACCTGGTCGTGCAATGCAAATGTCATTGACTGTAACTAACAATGGTGATTCATCAGTTCGTTTAGGCGAATTCATGACAGCTTCAGTACGTTTCTTAGAGCCTAATGTTCTAGAAGACGAAACTGGCTATCCTGATGATTTGTTAGCTGAAGAAGGTTTAACTGTAAGCGACAATAGCCCATTGGCTCCAGGTGAGACAAGAAGCATTAGCGTTACAGCTTCTGACGCTGCATGGGAAGTATACCGTTTAGCTGACTTGATCTATGATCCAGACAGTCGTTTTGCTGGTTTGTTATTCTTCTTTGATGAAGCTGGCAACCGTCAAATGGTAATGGTAGATTCTGCCTTAATCCCATCTTTCATCTAATGAAAAAATTCTAAAAATTCGTTTTTAGAATAGGGATAAGAGAACCCCTGCTACCTTTTAGGTAGCAGGGGTTTTTTTTTGCAAGAAAAATAAGATATGCATGAAACGACGGTTAAGCCAGCTGTAAATTAAGTAAGAAGTTGAAATTTATATGGAATGCAGTCAAAAAGTTAATATTGCAGGCGGCAATAAAACAGGCATTAAATGCACGAAATGCTGAAGGCTCAAAATCGAAGTGGTTATTGATAAATGCGTATCAAGGCCATGCTGATATAGCCAAAAATGAAATAACACGGGTAGACGATTTGTATGATTGAGGTTTTGGATTGTTGTATCAGCCGCGCAGAAAGAAGAAGCAATCGCTTTATAAAATGAAGCAATAAATAAGTTTTATTTTTGTTGGGTTGTCAGGCCTAATCATTTGGGAGTCGGGATAGATGGCGGGGTGAGTTATATGGAATTGGTGTGTCAATTTCATGGGAAGGTCAATCTCGAAACCTGAAATACAAGTCAAAGATGTCAATAACATTGAATATACTGAGGAAGGGAAGAATAAAAAAAGACCAAGGAATAAGAGGTTAGAACGTTTCATGAAACTGGAAAGAGACGGAAAATATTTTTCTGTCGCAGCTGATGTAATAAGAGGCATTGCTAATGAAAAAGGAGCTGCCTCAGCAATAGTAGATGATATAAAAGATCTTGATCTTGATCTTGATCTAGAGCCAGAATTAGAATTAGTGTTAGATAAAAGCTCGGAACAATAAGTGTGAGAAGGGCTGGTCTTTATAAGTTATGGAGATTGACTTAGAAAACAACTTTTAGGAAAACATCAAACAAAATGATGTAAAAGTTAAGGCTTGAAATAAGTAGAGTAAAAGATTAAAAGGGTTTATTCAGAGCTGTGTTGAGAATCGTTTGTAATTTGTTGGTCCCTAGCTTTTTGGTTAACGCAATATTGTTTTGAGGAATTTGTTCTGGATGTGGAAAGCTAGCAAGGGCTTTGCTGATGCTGGCTTCTCGGATTAGATGTAGCATAGGGTAGGGTGATCTATTAGTATAACTGGCTGCTTCGATCTCATCTTCATTATCAAAACGATACATGGGGTGAAAACTGGCAAGTTGATAAATACCATCATAATTATGGATATTTAATAGATTCTCAGCGAGTATTAGAAAATCGAGGTAATCGTTGAAGTCCTGAAATAAATTGGGGTAGATAAGAAAAGTGGTCTCTATATCACGGGTGTTGTCTAAACGTTCACATTCGGAAAATACTGTATAAAGACATTCTTCAATAGAGCTGGAATCAACAACAGCATAGTATATGGTATCGTGTGTGAAGGGAGTGCGAGCAAAGGGACAAATAGTGTAGTTAATTATAAATGAGCTAATCCAATGTTTCGTTTGCTTAATAATGTGATCGGAAGACATCATGTATAGGAAGGTTTGAATAATAAATTAAGTAATTAATACGCTATTTGTGGCCAAAAACTATAGTTCATTAGCGACATGACAGATGCATGAGTATACAAGGTTATTGCTGATAAGTGCTCTGAATATCATCCTTATTATTTTACGAATAGTGTCGCGACAAACTACATGAGTTTAGGTTCAGAATGATGCTATACACAAAGTAGCAACAATGCTGTAGTCATTGTGGGGGCGATATCCAATGCATTTTCATGCGCAGAATCAATACAGGTTAAATGGTATACCGACTAGAGATAACATGAAATAGAATGTTAACTGTATGAGCTATTATACCGCAGCTGTTGATTTAAGGTCGTCAGGCACTAGACCTATTCCTGGTGAAAACCATGCCAATTACCATCTGTTTTTCTAGGGAAGGAAGATAGGGTATTTATCTGTTATGAATTTAGACAAAGGTATAATTTATGATATCAGCAGGACAAGGTGAAACCTGGGGTCGGTACTGATTAATCTGTGCTGGCTTAGACGCTATAACAATGGCATAGAGAAAAGCTAATGATTGAGGTTTTGCAATAGAGAACATGAGCATGATATTAATAAATAAGATAAAATGTAGAAAAATCATTCGATAAACTCCGGTTTTATGCCTGATTATTGATACTGAGGAGGCTTTGATAAGCAGTTTAAGTATTATTAAATCTTGGTTAAACCCGATGAGTCTGTATTCAAAATTTTAATAGAAGACAGCGCTTTAATGTTTTAAAGATGCTGGGAAGGCAAATATTGCCATTATTTGGAGATGAAAATTATATGCGTATTATCTTGTTAGGAAGCCCTGGGTCAGGAAAAGGGACTCAAGCTCAATTTATTATCGAGAAATATGAGATCCCCCAAATTTCAACGGGTGATATGCTAAGAGCGGCGGTGACAGCAGGAACACCTTTAGGAATTGAAGCTAAAAAAGTGATGGATGAAGGTGGTTTGGTATCGGATGAAATAATTCTGGGTTTAATCAAAGAACGGATTACTTTGGATGATTGTGAAAAAGGGTTTTTGCTAGATGGCTTCCCGCGCACAATTGCACAGGCAGAAGGTCTGAAAAGTATGGCTGTTAATATCGATGAAGTCATAGAGATAGCGGTTGAAGATAGTGAAATCATAAAGAGGATGGGGGGACGGCGAGTGCATCCCGCATCTGGTCGAACTTATCATATTGAGTTTAATAAGCCAAAGCAGGAAGGTATTGATGATATTACTGGAGAAGCATTGATTCAAAGAGATGATGATACAGAACAAACAGTTAAAAGGCGTTTGGCAGTTTACCATGAACAAACCAAGCCATTAGTTGCGTATTATTCTGCCAATGAACAGCCGGCTAATTTTAATTCAATTGAGGGTGTTGGAACAGTTTCGGATATAACTGAAAAAGTACTGGCCATATTAAGTCATTAAATATTGCAATTCAGAACTTTTATTGTAGTAATTGTTTTGCTTGATCAGAATTTATCCTGTGCGACTCAGTAAGGTGTAAGCGGGATGAATCCTTAGAACAAGCAAAACGGTGATTTACAAGTGTGTGTTATAGATTAATTCAAATTTAACAGTGTTGTAGAGGGTGTGTGAGCGTGAAAACATATGATGTGGCTGTTGTAGGAGCAACTGGTGCAGTAGGCGAGGCAATTTTTTCTATTTTGGAGGAACGTGATTTTCCAGTAGGAAAGATATACGCTTTAGCAAGTAGTCGATCTGTCGGTAAAAGAATTTATTATAAAAATACTTCTGTGAAGGTCGAGGATCTGGAAACCTTTGATTTCTCGAAAGTTTCAATAGGGTTGTTTTCAGCCGGGGCATCGGTTTCTAAAGTATATGCACCCAAAGCTGTAGCAGCCGGGTGTATAGTGATAGATAACACGTCTGAATTTCGTTATGACGATGAGATTCCGTTAGTCGTACCTGAAGTTAATCCAGACAGTATTGCAGAATACAAAACACGGGGAATAATAGCTAATCCCAATTGTTCTACCATTCAGATGGTAGTTGCCTTGAAACCTATTTATGATGCAGTAGGGATTGAAAGGATCAATGTGTGTACCTATCAGGCTGTTTCGGGGACAGGGAAAGAAGGCATTGAAGAAGTCGTTTCTCAAACGGCAAAATTACTCAATGGTAAGCCCATTACCCCTAGTGTCTATCCTAAACAGATCGCGTTTAATGTCTTGCCACAAATAGATGTTTTTATGGATAACGGCTATACCAAAGAAGAAATGAAAATGGTTTGGGAAACCCGAAAGATATTCTCTGATCAAGCTATCATGGTCAATCCAACAGCTGTGCGTGTCCCTGTTTTTTATGGACATTCAGAAGCGGTACATATAGAAACGAAACAGAAAATTGAAATAGAAAAGGTTTATGAATTGCTGGCTAAGGCTCCAGGCATTACCATACTGGATGAGCGTGTAGATGGTGGATATCCAACTGCAGTGACAGAATCATCAGGCAACGATGATGTTTTTGTTGGACGTATTAGAGAAGATATTTCTCACCCAAGAGGGATTGACTTATGGGTCGTCAGTGATAATGTGCGGAAAGGGGCTGCGTTAAATAGCGTACAAATAGCAGAAGAGTTGGTAAATAAATACATCTAGTCTAAGCTTGGTTACTACATATGGCTGCTCTAGGATAATCATTGTGCTAAAAACTGTAAAACAGAGTGTAATGCGCAATTTAACTAAAAGTATGGCGGCGATTTCTATATTGGCACCAGCTAGTGTCTACGCCTTAGGCGTAGGCGATATTAAATTGCATTCCACACTTAATCAAAATCTTCATGCTGAAATAGCATTGTTTGTGTCTTCGGGTGAAAATATTTCGGAGATCAATGTCCGGTTGGCAGCCCCGGATAAATTTGATGAGGTGGGAATTCCGTGGAGTTATTTTCTTTCAAAGATAAAATTTGAATCTGTTACTAAAGCAGATGGTTCTATTATCATTAAGTTAACGTCTAACGAAATATTACGAGAGCCTTTTTTAGATTTTTTGTTGGAAGTAAGCTGGGCCAAGGGTCATTTGTATCGTGAATATACTGTACTGGTTGACCCTCAGGCTGCTTATGCACAGCCAATTTTTGCTGTTGTTGATAAAGCAACACTGGAAACTATGCCAACTGAGGCTGTCGCCGATAATGGTCGGCCAATTACCCATTATGGTCCAACCCGTACTGATGATACTTTATGGGCCATTGCCAAAGAGACCAATACCTATAGTGAGATCTCTATAGAGCAGATGTTGATGGCCATATATGAAGCAAATCCCCGCGCATTTTATAAAGATAATGTCAATGCTTTGATGGCGGGTGAAACCTTAGATATTCCAGAAAAAGAAGTTATTTTAAGATTGTCTTCAAAAGAAGCTTTAACTGCATTTAAGCAGCAGGTAAACGTTTGGAAAGGAGCAGTTGCTATGGTAACTCAAAATAAACCGCTTACACCGACAAAAAGTAAAATGATTACTCAATTGGAGTTAGAAGCTCCAGCGGAGGAAGAAGTTGCCGAAGAAGTCGTGATCATGGGGTCTGAGCTGTTAAGTGAAAGCGTGGATAAGTCGCCAGTAGAAAAACCTGAGCCATTAACGGCAGTTGGGTTGAGTAATGAAAGTCTCGCTTTATTAGTGAGACTGGAAAAACTGGAAAAAGACTTGTTTATGATGCAAAAAATGTTGGCCGTGAAGGATGAGAAAATTGCAGCTTTGCAAAGTCAGCAGCATATTACAAGGCCTACCAAAATCACAGGTGATGAAGAAAAAGTAAAAAAACCAATGCTAGAAGCAGGGGTTTTATCAGGCTTAGTCATGCCTGTTTTGTCCGGCATAACTTTTATTGTTCTCGGTGCCTTAGGTTGGTTGTGGTCGCGTAACAAGCAAGCAAAATCAGATGTAGAGAGTATGTTTGCAACGGCAAGCGAAACTAGTTTGCCTGATTCAATAGACGATTCATCTATTTCAATAATGGAAGCTAATACCTCATATGATGTTGCTACTGTCGGTGAAAGCTCCTTTTTAAGTGAATTTACGCCAAGTAATTTTGATGCTGATCAGCAGGAAGTTGATCCGGTGTCAGAAGCCGATGTGTATTTAGCATATGGTCGATATCAACAAGCCGAAGATTTAGTGCGTCAAGCAATCATTGATCAGCCAGATAGCGATGAATGTAAATTGAAACTATTGGAAATCTTTCATGCCAATGAGAATAAGGCGGCTTTTGAGGAGTTTGCCACTGAATTAGTTAATGCAGGAAGGCATAACGATCTTGAGTTCTGGAGTAAAGTGGTAGTGATGGGGGGCGAGATTGCGCCGGATTCTTCTTTATTTACAGATCAGGGCGATATTAAAACTGACTTGAATGCTGAAGAACTTAGGGAAGACAAAGGGGTTGTGAGTGATTTTGTTTTCGACTTATCTGTTTTTGATACAGAAAATGCTGTTGAAGCAGAAATAGCTGAAGGATTAGAATCAGAGCTTGATATCTCCAGTAACAGTGCCGAAACATTTTCTCATGCTAATGCAGCAGAGGCTTTTGATATGAGCGTTTCGGATCTGACGGATATGGATGAGTTGGAAACAAAAATAGATTTAGCCAAAGCGTATGTAGAGATGGGTGATGAGGAAGCTGCCAGGGAAATAGCAGATGAAGTCATAGCTAAAGGGACTGAAAGGCAAAAAGCAATAGCGCAAGCTATCATTGATCAGTTAAAGTAAAAAAATAAGCGGGCTAGTCTAGTTTGTCTTTTTGCTCCCGACCCCTAACTTCAAGGGCTAGGGAGAAAAACTACAGGCCTCTTGAAAGGCCGGTGGCCGGAAAAAAAGTATAACTTAATTCTGGTAACCTGGGCTCAGACAAGTGACTTGAGGAGTCCTTGACTGAGGGTTGTCCAGTATAGATTTTTTATTTGAGTTTGTTGTGTAATATCTTGTTAACTTCGTTAGGATTCGCTTTGCCTTGGCTGGCTTTCATGGTTTGGCCGACAAAAAAACCAAAGACTTTCTCTTTACCACTTAAATATTGCTTAACTTGATTCGGGTTGTCCGCGATTATTTTATCAATAATGGCTTCAATTGCATTACTGTCAGTGATTTGTTTCAGGCCTTGTTGTTCTATTATTTCATCGGCGGTCGCGTGACCTTTCCATAATTCTTCAAACACCTGTTTAGCTATTTTTCCAGAGATGGTCTGGTCTGCTATGCGTTTTAATAAGCCGGCTAAACGATCCTGGCAGATAGGTGTTTTGTTAATGTTGAGTCCCGCTTTATTAAGGGCTGCCAAGAAATTTCCGCAGACCCAGTTAGCGCAGAGTTTAGCTTCACAGCCTGATATTTCGACGACAGCTTCATAAAAATCGGCTAATTGGCGGGAAGATGTCAAGGTTGTTGCTATTTCATCATCCTGGGCATATTGTTCTTTAAAACGCAGTTTTTTTGCGTCAGGTAATTCCGGCAAGTCAGCTTTAACTTGCTCACGTAATTCATCGGTAATTTCTACCGGGAGTAGGTCGGGATCAGGGAAATAACGGTAGTCATTGGCTTCTTCTTTACTGCGCATGGAGCGTGTTTCATTGTTATCGGCATCATATAGGCGGGTTTCTTGTACTACAGTTCCCCCGCCCTCTATGAGGTCAATCTGTCTTTCTATTTCAATATTGATGGCTTTTTCAACAAATTTAAATGAATTGATATTCTTTAGTTCAGCACGAGTCCCCAATGACTCTTGACCTTTAGGGCGGACTGATACGTTGGCATCACAGCGAAAAGAGCCTTCCTGCATATTACCGTCACATATTTCCAGATAACGTACCAGATCATGTATTTTACGCATGTAGGCAACAGCTTCTTGTGCTGAGCGCATGTCGGGTTCGGAGACAATTTCTAATAAGGGTGTGCCGGCACGATTGAGGTCAATGCCTGTTGATCCATGAAAGTTTTCATGTAATGATTTTCCTGCATCCTCTTCCAGATGGGCACGGGTCACGCCAATTCGTTTTTTTGTCCCATTGACGTCGATATCAATATGGCCAAAACCTACAATTGGATGGTCCATTTGACTGATTTGATAGCCTTTAGGTAAGTCCGGATAAAAATAGTTTTTTCTGGCAAATACTGAATAAGGTGCAATCTCAGCACCAATAGCCATGCCGAACTTGACAGCCATGCGTACGACTTGCTGATTTAACACGGGTAAAACGCCCGGTAACCCCAAGTCGACGGCACAGGCCTGAGTATTTGGCTCTGCACCATAGGCGGTGGATGCGGATGAAAATATTTTAGATTTTGTTGCCAGTTGGGCATGGATCTCTAAGCCGATGACTGTTTCCCATTCCATTGTTTTCTCCTTATTCAAAACCTTTGGGTGTTTGCTGGTGCCAGTTAGTCGTTTGTTGATACTTGTGGGCAACATTCAATAAATGCGGTTCAGTAAAATAATTGCTGATAATTTGTAAGCCAACGGGTTTCTCATTGACAAAGCCTGCTGGGATTGAAATAGCCGGCAACCCAGCCAGATTAACGGCAATAGTGTAAATGTCAGCAAGATACATTTCGATAGGGTCTCCGGTTTTTTCACCAAGACCAAAGGCTGTTGAAGGTGATACCGGCCCCATGAGCACATCGACTTCAGAAAAAGCCTGTTTGAAGTCTTCACTGATTAATCTACGAGCTTTCTGTGCTTTTATGTAATAAGCATCATAGTAGCCTGCAGATAAGGCATAAGTGCCCATTAAGATCCGGCGTTTGACTTCATCTCCGAATGCTTCACCACGGGAACGGATGTATAAATCGTTAAGGTCTTTGGGCTCGTCACAACGATAGCCAAAACGGACACCATCAAAGCGAGATAAGTTTGCCGAACATTCTGCAGGAGCAATGACGTAATAAACAGGGATGGAAAGTTTCATATGAGGTAATGAAACTTCTTTTATTTCAGCCCCCATTTTACGATATTCATCAACAGCAGTTTCTATCACCCGGGCGACACTATCATTTAAACCTTCACTGAAAAATTCTTTAGGTAAGCCTATTTTTAATCCTTCAAGACTATTATTTAAACCCATTGAATAATCAGGGACGGGTTTATTCATGCTGGTAGAATCTTTAGGGTCAAAGCCTGACATGGTCTGCAATAATGTAGCTGCATCTTCTGCCGAGCGAGTCATGGGGCCCGCTTGATCTAAACTGGAGGCAAAAGCAATCATGCCATAACGTGAAACTCTGCCATATGTGGGCTTTAATCCGGTGATGCCGCAAAATGCTGCGGGCTGGCGAATTGAGCCACCGGTATCAGTACCCGTTGCCGCAGCAGTTAAGTGTGCAGCAACAGCCGATGCAGAACCGCCTGATGAACCACCAGGTACGGTACTGGTATCCCACGGATTTTGTACGGCACCATAAAAACTGGTTTCATTGGATGAACCCATGGCAAACTCATCCATATTCAGTTTGCCGAGCATGACCGCGCCTGAATGGTTGAACTTTTCAACGACAGTCGCGTTATAGGGCGAGATAAAATTATCAAGCATCTTTGATCCACAGGAGGTTTTAGTACCCTGGGTGCAGAAAATATCTTTTTGGGCAATCGGGATGCCGGTTAAAGGGCTGGCGTCGCCATTGGCTAGTTTAATGTCTGCCATTTTTGCACTTTCAATTGCAAAGTCTTCAGCTACGGTGATGAAGCAGTTCAGTTCGCTATGTTTTTTGATACGATCCAGATAGCTTTGCGTTAGTTCCACGCTGGAGAATTTACCTTCGCGTAAATCTTTAGCCAGTTCGGTGATTGTTTTATTGTGCATAGTGATTAGTCTAAAACTTTAGGTACGAGGTAGAATCCAGAATCAATTTGAGGAGCAATAGACTGAAAGTTTTCGCGTTGGTCAGATTCAAGTACAGTATCAGGACGCAGTCGCTGTATTTGATCCATAGGGTGTGCCATGGGCAGGATATCGTCAGTGCAGGTTTCGCTCATTTGAGTCATTAAATCCAGAATGCTGGATAAATCGTTAGCGTATGTTTCGACATCTTTTTCATCAATACCTAGCCTTGCAAGATAGGCAATTTTTTTTACTTCTTCAGCAGTTAACATCATTGTTGATTCCCGATAATACTATTTTATAAATATGATACTTTATATCTTGCTCAAATACCCGCTAGATTGTTAAAGTAGTAGAAATTTATATCGTTAAGGATACTGTTAAAGATGTTCAAAAGAATTCGCGGGCTTTTTTCTAATGATTTATCAATTGACTTAGGTACAGCTAATACCTTGATTTATATTCCGGGACAGGGGATTGTTCTTAACGAGCCTTCCGTCGTCGCGATTAAGGAAGACAGGATTCGCGGAGCAAAAACAATTGCTGCGGTCGGCGCGGATGCCAAAATGATGCTGGGGCGTACTCCAGGTAATATTACCGCGATTCGTCCACTAAAGGACGGTGTGATTGCTGATTTTGCAGTCACGGAGCGGATGTTACGTTTCTTTATTGAAAAAGTACATGAAAGTAAGTTATTTCGCCCGAGTCCTCGTATTTTAATTTGTGTACCTTGTGGTTCAACCCAGGTTGAACGACGGGCAATACGCGAGTCTGCAGCAATGGCCGGTGCTAGAGAGGTGTATTTGATTGAAGAGCCTATGTCTGCAGCAGTAGGTGCGGGTCTGCCTGTAGATGAGGCGCACGGCTCTATGGTGCTTGATATTGGGGGGGGGACTTCGGAAGTTGCTGTTATTTCATTAAATGGTATTGTTTATTCTGCTTCAGTAAGAATTGGTGGTGATCGCTTTGATGAGGCTATTATCAACTATGTTCGCAGGAATTATGGCACTTTAATTGGTGAAGCAACTGCAGAAAGAATCAAAAAAGAAATTGGCACGGCTTATCCTGGCAGTGATGTCAGAGAAATTCAAATAACAGGCCGTAATCTGGCTGAGGGTGTGCCACGCAGTTTTACTTTAAATAGTAATGAAGTTTTAGAAGCATTACAGGAGCCTTTATCTGGCATTGTAGGATCTGTAAAAGTTGCTTTAGAACAAACGCCGCCTGAATTAGGTGCGGATGTTGCTGATAGAGGTATTGTTTTAACTGGCGGCGGAGCCTTGTTAAAGGATATCGATCGTTTGATTTCAGAAGAAACGGGTTTACCTGTTTATATTGCTGACGATCCATTGACCTGTGTAGCCAGAGGTGGGGGTATGGTTCTGGAAATGCTGGATGAAAAAGGACTTTCTGCGTATTCTCTGGAGTAAAATAGAACATGAGCTGTAGGCGTTATCTGGCTGTGCAGGTTCCGTGCACTTTTTCTTTTCTATTTTAGCCGCTTATTTCAGAAACCTGCTCAGTGAGCAAGTTTCAGTGCTGGTGATTCACAGAGAATAGATACTTAATCTATTCGTAAGTATTACACCTTTGTTAGCTGAGGTTTTGTTATTAAACTGTTATTTGCCACCGGACCTTCTTTAAATACGCGGTTACTCATTGTTGTTTTAGTCTCGGTTATTTTACTGGCTATGGAGCATCGTAGCTCACGCTTAGATAATGTGCGTTCGCTATTGTCAGTGTTTGTTTACCCGGTACAATTATTGGTCAGTTTACCGGTAGAATTGACGGAGAAGGCATTTAATACCGTTCTTTCATACAGTGACTTAAAGGATGAAAACACCAGCTTAAGACGTAAACAATTAGTTGATAGCATTAAGTTACTCAAGTATGAGGCATTAGAAAATGAAAATATTCGATTGCGGGCATTATTAGAAAATTCATTCAAACTGGGTGAGCAGGTTTTGGTTGCGGAATTACTGTCCGTTAATCTGGTGCCGTATGAGCATGTGGTGGTGGTAAATAAAGGTTCTCGTTTTGGTGTGAGTATTCATCAGCCAGTAATGGATGCGAATGGTATTGTGGGGCAAGTCATCCGGTCTTTGCCGCTGAGTTCGGAGGTAATGTTAATAACTGACCCTAATCACGCGATTCCCGTTCAGGTTAATCGTAATGGCTTAAGAACTATTGCTATTGGCAGTGGAAAACTAGATCGACTGAATTTGCCTTTTTTACCTAATAATGCAGATATATTGCCCGGTGATTTATTAGTGACTTCAGGTTTGGGTGGAACTTTCCCTCAGGGCTATCCTGTTGCTATTGTAAAAGAATTTTCTGTGCGGCCGAATAAACCCTTTGCCGATATTTATGCCATACCCAAAGCCCAGTTAGATAAAAGTCGCGAATTATTGATTGTCTGGAGCGATTCAACGCCGGTGCCGCTGATGTTTCCCGAAGAAAGTTTGAAAAATGTAGATGCTAACGAATAAGAAACAGAATATTCATGGGTATTTTCTCACGCTGTTGCTCGCCATGTGCCTCAAAGTGCTGCCCTTGCCTGATTATTTAAGCCGTTTGAATCCTGATTGGGTATTATTGATTCTCATCTACTGGACTTTGGCCGTACCTGAAAGAATGGGCGTATTCAATGCCTGGTGTGTCGGGATAATCGTTGATGTATTAACCGGGCGTTTGTTAGGGCAACAGGCTTTAGTTTATGCGCTAGTCAGTTATACCTGTTTAAAGTTTCATAAGCGCTTGCGTCAGTACCCCTTACTACAACAGTCTTTGTTTGTTTTTTTTAGCCTGTTATTCGCACAGGTATTGATTTTCTGGATTGAACGCATAGATAGTACGACTGAATTTACTCTAATCTTCTGGCTGCCTGTGTTGGTAGGCACCGTATTGTGGCCCATGATTTATGTAGTATTACGTTTTATCCGGATTCTGGGGCAAACGCGATAATGGTTCGGATATATGCCTTTAAAGACCCATTGGCAGAGAACCGAATGTTTTTAAGCCGGGTTGTTGTGGTTTTTATTTTTATTATATTGCTAATGTTTGGCCTGGTTGCACGATTGATTTATTTGCAAATCACCGGGCATGAGCATTATTCAACGATGGCCAAATCAAACCGGATTAAGAGTGTGCCGTTGCCTCCAACACGCGGTATTATCTACGATAGAGAGGGGCGGGTTTTAGCTGAAAACACACCTTCCTATAGTTTGGAACTGGTTCCCGAACAAATCAAAGACCTGAATAGTACCTTGCTTAGACTGCAAAGCTTATTGAATATTTCTGATGAAAAAATTGCACAATTTTTAAAACAGAAAAAAAGAGCAAAGCATTTTTCCAGTATTCCTTTGTTATTACGGTTAACGGATGAAGAAGTAGCGAGGTTTTCAGTGGTGAGACCTCATTTCCCGGGGGTGGATGTATATGCGCGACTGGTTAGGCATTATCCTTATGATTTTTTAACCGCTCATGTAGTGGGGTATGTGGGGCGAATTAATGAAAAGGAGTTGAAAAATCTGCCTGTCTCAGAATATCGTGGTACACATTATGTAGGGAAAATTGGGATTGAAAAGTTCTATGAACGGCAATTACATGGACAAACAGGGTACTCAGAAATAGAAACGAATGCACAAGGACGAGCCATTAAAACGATTTCGTCTAGCGATCCTGAGCCAGGAGCTAATATTTATTTAACGCTGGATATTGATTTGCAGAAGACAGCTTATGACGCATTGCAAGGATACAAGGGTGCTGTGGTTGCCATAGAAATTAAAACAGGTGATGTTTTGGTTTTTATTAGTCGGCCAGGGTTTGACCCCAACCCTTTTGTGTATGGCATTAGTCAAAAAGCATACAATGCATTGCAGTTATCTGAGGATCGTCCCTTATTTAATCGGGCATTAAGAGGTCAATATCCACCAGGCTCAACCATTAAACCTTTTATCGGTTTAGCAGGGCTAGAGTATAATATCACTGAATTTCAGCATAATCTTTATTGTCCGGGGTTTTATCAATTACCCAAATTTAAGCATAAATATAGAGACTGGAAAAAATGGGGGCATGGTCTGGTGGACTTAAATGATGCGATAACGCAATCCTGTGATGTGTATTTTTATGATTTAGCCAGAACTTTAGGTATCGACAGGATTCATACCTTCCTGCAAAAGTTTGGCTTTGGGGAAAAAACAGGGATAGATCTGGAAGGTGAAAAGTCCGGATTATTGCCATCCCGGGCATGGAAAAGCAAAGCGAAAAATCTACCCTGGTATCCTGGGGAAACCTTGATAACCGGCATTGGCCAGGGTTTTACTCAAGTCACACCGCTACAATTAGCTAGAGCAACAGCTACTTTGGCTAATCAGGGGAAGGTGGTCATGCCACACTTGGCCGCCAGCATAATAAATGCTAATTATGCGACAACCCCCCAGTCTGAATCAGAAAAACACATCACACTACAGGAAAAAAATTTGCAAGATATTGTTTCGGCAATGATTAATGTAGTGCATGGCGAACGAGGGACAGCAAGAACATTACGTGCAGGCATTAACTACGTCATAGCGGGTAAAACAGGGACCGCGCAGGTTTTTACCGTGAAACAGGAAGAAAAATATAAAGAAGAAGAGTTGGATATTAAACTCAGGGATCATGCCTTGTTTATGAGTTTTGCTCCTGCTAATGACCCACAGATTGCAGTAGCCGTTATTGTTGAAAACGGAGGGCATGGAGGATCCGTTGCGGCACCGATAGCCGGTAAAATAATGAAACAGTTTTTAATGCCACATGCAGGCTCTGAAGGAGAGATGGCCATTGCAAACTGAGACTAAGGGTGAACATTTTCATCCGCCATCCGTTATTGGAACAATTTTAAGAAAATTGCATATAGATATTCCTCTTTTTATTGGATTATTCTTAGCGTGTGCATTAAGTTTTTTAATTCTATACAGTGCCAGTGGACAGAATGTCGCCGTATTAATACGACAAGCGGCGCGTATTGGCCTTGCTTTTGTGGTGATGATTGTTCTTGCTCATATCAATCCCCGGCAATTTTATAGGCACTCGGCCATGTTGTATGTTGTGGGGGTGATGTTACTCATTGCTGTTTTAGTCGTAGGCCTGGTGGGAAAGGGCGCGCAACGCTGGCTGGATTTAGGGTTTTTTCGTTTTCAACCTTCAGAAATGATCAAAATCACCACCCCGATGATGATAGCCTGGTATTTGTCCGGGATTGCTTTGCCTCCCAAGCCTAAGCAACTGCTAATGGCCGGGATTATGATCATTATTCCCACAGTATTGATTGCCAAGCAACCTGATTTGGGAACTTCATTACTGGTGGCCAGTTCAGGTGCGGCGGTGTTGTTTTTTGCGGGCTTATCCTGGCGATTTATGATGGCTACAGGACTTGTGCTTACTTCTTTGGCACCTGTATTATGGCATTTTATGCGTGACTATCAGAGGGGCAGGGTCTTGACATTTTTAAACCCTGAAGCTGATCCTATGGGAAAGGGCTATCATATTATTCAATCGAAAATAGCGATAGGCTCAGGGGGCATTCATGGCAAAGGCTGGTTGGGCAGTACGCAGTCAAATCTGGATTTTTTACCAGAAAGTTCCACAGACTTTATTTTTGCGGTGTTTGCCGAAGAGTTTGGTTTGTCAGGGTGTCTGGGCTTGTTAATACTTTATTTATTGATTATCAGTCGGTGTTTTTACATAGCTGTGCAAGCGCAAGATACTTATAACCGGTTATTAGCAGGGAGTTTGACACTTACCTTTTTTGTCTATGTGTTTGTTAATATTGGTATGGTGATTGGTGTATTACCTGTCGTCGGGGTGCCACTTCCTTTAATCAGTTATGGTGGAACCTCAATGGTGACTTTATTAGCAGGATTCGGTATTTTAATGTCAATCCATACCCATAGAAAATTTTTACCTACTTAAAAACTATGAAAATAATACTAAGCCGTTTTTTGTTTTGCTGTGTTCTGTTAATGAGTATCAATGCACGGGCCGAGGTAGAGGACACCGAATTATTCAATCGTTTTGTTAATACCATGACGAGTAAATATCAGTTTGATGCGACGGAGATTAAACAGTTATTTAAATCGGTGGATATTAAGCAGAATATTATTAAGGCGATGAATAGGCCAGCAGAAGGTATGCCATGGTATAAATACAGAAAAATATTTATGACCGATTCGCGTATCAATGGCGGAGTAAAGTTTTGGCAAGAAAATGAAACCGCATTGACAAAAGTTGCAGCGGAATATGGCGTGCCTGCAGAAATCATCGTCGCTGTTATTGGTGTTGAAACCCGATATGGTGAAAATACAGGAAGTTATCGTGTAATCGATGCTTTATCTACCCTGGGTTTTGCCTATCCCAAACGCAGTGCTTTTTTCCTGAGTGAACTGGAAAATTTCTTGATACTTTGTCGCGATGAAAAAATGAATCCATTGCAGCCGGTGGGGTCTTATGCCGGAGCGATGGGGGTTCCTCAATTTATGCCCAGTAGTTATAGAGCCTATGCCGCTGATTATGAGAAGGATGGCAAAAGTGATATCTGGAATAACGCTGCTGATGCTATTGCCAGCGTTGCTAATTATTTTGCGAGGCATCATTGGCGTAGAGGCCATGCGATTACTTTTCCTGTGCTTGCTGAGGGAGATGCTTTTCAGCGTGCCTTGGTCAAGGGGCTGAAGCCGGATAGAAAGTGGCTGGACCTACAAGCATTGTCTGTATCAGCTAAGGCTAAGATTGAAGCCACTGAGGCGGTTAAGCTATTAAGCTATGAACAAGAAAAAGGCCGTGATTTGTGGGTAGGGATGCATAATTTTTATGTCATTACCCGGTATAACCATAGTCCTCTGTATGCCATGGCTGTTTATCAACTGAGTGAGGCTGTTTACCACAAAAAGCAGGGGCTGATGATAAACAACACTGCGGGTACAGAATGATGAAATGGCAAATAGTGCTGAATGCCTAGCCGATTTATACATGTGCTGAAAACAGC